>JAIFMH010000003.1 GCA_020048595.1 Bacteroidota bacterium
CGCAAATTCTGAGCAGGCGCAAAAAGAATAATCCTATACTTATTGGTGAACCGGGTGTAGGCAAATCTGCAATTGCCGAAGGACTCGCTTTGCGGATTATACAGCGTAAAGTATCACGTGCTTTGTTTAATAAAAGAGTTTACACATTGGATCTGGCATCGTTAGTTGCCGGAACTAAATATCGTGGGCAGTTTGAAGAACGGATGAAAGCCGTTTTGAATGAACTGGAAAAGAACCGTGATATTATCCTTTTTATTGATGAAATACACACCATTGTTGGCGCAGGAAATGCAAGCGGATCACTTGATGCAAGCAATATGTTCAAACCTGCTTTGGCACGTGGCGAAATACAATGTATCGGCGCAACAACACTTGACGAATATCGTCAGTATATTGAAAAAGACGGTGCTCTGGAACGCAGGTTTCAGAAAATAATTGTGGACCCGACATCACCTGATGAAACAGTTACTATTCTTAATCAGATAAAAGAAAAATACGAGGATCACCATTTGGTGAAATATACACCTGAAGCAATAAATGCTTGTGTGACACTTACTAATCGTTATTTAACTGACCGTTGTTTACCTGATAAAGCTATTGATGCACTGGATGAATCAGGCGCACGTGTTCATATATCGAACATGCATGTTCCTGTTGAGATAGTTACAACTGAAAGTCTGATTGAAGATATCAGGCAAAAGAAGATGAAAGCTATCAAAGGTCAGAAATATGAAGAAGCTGCCCGTTACCGCGATGATGAGCGTAAAGCTCAGGCCCAGCTTGAAGCATTGAAACAGAGTTGGGAGGAAGATTCAAAAGTGAACAGGCAACTTGTTACTGAGGATAATGTAGCTGAAGTTGTTGCCATGATGACTGGGGTACCGGTTCAGCGAATTGCTGAAAATGAGGGATCTCGGCTGATGAATATGGAACAGGAACTTGGTGGTTCAGTAATCGGACAGGAAGACGCCATTAAAAAAGTGGTTAAAGCTATCCGCAGGAATCGTGCCGGACTAAAAGATCCGAATAAACCAATTGGTACATTTATTTTTCTTGGACCAACCGGTGTTGGGAAAACTCACCTTGCCAAAATTTTATCACGTTATCTTTTCGATACTGAAGAAGCCCTGATCCGGATAGATATGAGCGAATATATGGAAAAATTTGCCGTATCAAGACTCGTTGGAGCGCCTCCGGGCTATGTTGGTTATGAAGAAGGGGGACAACTAACGGAAAAAGTTCGCCGCCGCCCCTACTCTATCGTATTGCTCGATGAAATTGAGAAAGCACATCCTGATATTTTTCATATTCTGCTTCAGGTGCTTGATGATGGACAACTAACTGATAGTCTGGGACGTAGAGTAGATTTTAAAAACACTATTGTGATCATGACGTCCAATATAGGTTCTCGGCAATTAAAGGATTTTGGAGCAGGAGTTGGATTTAGCACAAGTGCACGTCAATCGCAAAGTTCGAGTATAGCTCAAAGTGTTATTGAAAATGCGTTGAAAAAATCTTTTGCACCTGAATTCCTGAATCGTATTGATGATGTAATTATTTTTGATTCACTTGAGCGCGAGGATATTCACAAGATTATTGATATAGAACTGGCACATCTTTTTGACCGTATCCGTACTATGGGTTATGAACCCCGGATTACAGAGAGAGCAAAAGATTACATTCTTGAAAAAGGTTGGGATGAGCAATTTGGTGCCAGACCGCTTAAAAGAGCCATTCAGAAATATGTTGAAGATATGCTCGCCGAGGAAATCATTCTTACAAAACTTGTAGCTGGAGACATTATCAATATTGATTTTGATCCGGACATTAAGGATATGAAGATTGTGGTTGAAAAACCTGAAGTATTGCCATCTATTGAAGAAGGCTCAACTCCTTTGCAATTGACAGAATAATTTTGAAAATCATATTTTTAAAAAGGCACTTTCATCGGAAGTGCCTTTTTTTTAAATTAAACTTAGCAGGAACTATTTTCTATTAACCATTACACTATTAACTTAACTTCCTACTTCTCCCCGTCCCATTCTTTATAAAACTGATCAAGAAAATCAAGCATAAATGCATGTCTTTCTTCAGCCATTTGCTTTCCTGTTTCAGTATTCATTCTGTCTTTAAGTAGAAGTAATTTTTCATAAAAATGATTTAATGTCGGAGCTGTGCTGTTTTTGTATTCCTCTTTTGTAAGGTTAAGGTTGGGTTTTATGCCTGGATTATAAATAGATCTTCCTTTGTGTCCTCCATAATTGAAAGTTCTGGCAATTCCTACCGCTCCCAAGGCATCTAGGCGATCGGCATCCTGTATAACATCCAATTCCGGCGATTTAAATCGCTGTGGTAGTTTTCCCCCTTTGAAAGAGATAT
This sequence comes from Bacteroidota bacterium, assembly GCA_020048595.1. GTDB lineage: Bacteria > Bacteroidota > Bacteroidia > Bacteroidales > UBA4417 > UBA4417. The sequence continues at coordinate 2,380 of JAIFMH010000003.1, forward strand.
TGGTAATAATATTTTCGACATGAGCGATAATTTCCAGGTTCACTTGTTGTGAAAGCAAAAACTCCCGCGCTTTAAGAGGTCCTATTTCTTCATCCCCATCATGGAACTTTGAATCAGCAATATCATGCAGTAATGCGCCAAGTTCAACAACAAACAAGTCAACATCCTCATATTGAGCAATGTGTTTTGCTGTCTTCCAAACCCTGTAAATATGCCACCAGTCATGACCACCTTCGGCATCTGATAAAGTTATTTTTACAAAATCTATTGTTTTTTGAATAATGTTTTGCTTGTCCACTTTCAGGGATTAAGTAATTTGTTTAGAATATTTTTTTTGCAGAATGTTCAACCTATAGATACCCTAATGTATCAGCTAATAAAATTAACAAAAGGCAGAGTGAAAATGAAATTACAGGTGCAATTAACCACATAAGGAAGAATTTTTTCACCTCAGTTTTTTTGAAAATATTTTTTGTGCCGAGTTTGGCAACACCAATTCCGAGTATTGCCGCCACATTTAGCTGAACCAGTGAAGTGGGAATACCTTTAGTTACTGATGCGAGCAAAAGTAAGCTTGCAGATACAAAGGCAATAATACCTGCTTCAAATTTTCCAAATAATACAATTTCTTTCCCTGTGTTATTCAGAATTTTAGTTCCGAAAATTGAGCTTCCAATCGCAAAACTAGGCGCAACCATTAATGTGGCTAATATCATGATCAGAATAAAGTTTTTATCACCACTTATGTTAAGCTCGTTGGCTGTCATAGTAGCTATGGGACCGGCAGCATTTGCAACATTATTCGCTCCAATTGAGAATGCAACATACATTGACATAAATAATATCAAACCATTGATAAAATGTTTCCTGTTCACGTTTGTTGAACGTGACATGGTGAGCCCTCTCCTGCGCATAGGCCTATAGATAAATCGCCCAAAGAAAAGACTAAGGTAATATGCAATCACAGGTAGAATAAGCCATGCGGGGATTACTTCAAGGAAAATTTTCCTGGTATTAACTTCATGAAAATACAAACCAGCTGCGAAAACCGCAAGAACTGTAGATTGACTGGTTGACTGAGGTATTCCAAATAAATTGGCAATAAGTAATGAGATAGCTACTGAAAATAGGATTATGGACACAATTGAAAAAGTCATTATCTCCGGGTTAATCAGATCTTTGCCAATGGTTGATGCAGTTTGTTTTCCTGCTAAAATAGCGCCAAGGAAAACCATTATCCCAAATATTCCGGGAATCAGGCTTTTACGAAGTACGTTTGCGCCGTATGCTGCTGAAAATGCCGGGCCGGTTCCGCTCCCTCCCATTGTTATTGCAAGAAATATAGCTACGATAAAAGGAATTAATAGATGACTAAACAGAGGCACAATAGTTATTTTTTAAAATGTAAGAAAAACAAAGTTTTATGGATTCATTCGAAAGAATTTATAAACTAATCTTAACCTAGAAACAAAAGTATTACAAATAATTGATTACAGATCAATCTGGAGGCCTGAAATGTGTATTCACTGGCATTTCCCTCAATTCTATTGCTACAATGAAAAAAAAATAGTATCTCTGCTTTAATGCTTTTTATAAAAAAAAATGAGCGCCCCAAAGAGTGACGCCCATCGCTGCTTAAACTGGTTAGTTGGCTAAAATTTATAAGCATTATTTTCAATAAGCTTGTCGGCAATACGCCTTCGGGCTTCTTTTACATTTACACCTGCAACCTGGGTTAGTTTTTCAATAGCATCATTCAGTTTTTGGGATTCTGATGCATCAGCAAACGAATTGACTGCATCACGGGCTGATTTACGAACAGCATCGGCAGTATCATAAACATACACATCGAGCATATCACGGAAAATACCAGCACTGCCTTTCATACTTTCAAGTTTTTCAACTCTAAGGGCAAGGGATTCAGCAATATAAGCTTCCATGATCATTTCGGAAAGATTGTTCATTACTTCCTGCTCTTTTACCAGTTTCTTGTCAAAATACGTAGTGATGCCATGGATTGTAATTAGTATAACCTTTTTAAAATTAGCCAGATAGCGGCGTTTTTCGGAATAATAACTTTCCCCTTGCACTTTTCCGGATGTAATACTTTCAAGGTTGTTATAAAGTAGTTCAGCTGGTCCGAAAAGATCGAATTCACCCTTTTGCGCACGTTTAATAGCTGTATCTGCAATAATAAGCCGGTTAATTTCATTTGTGCCTTCAAAAATCCGGTTTATACGCGAATCGCGGTAACCACGTTCAACGGCCATTTCAGCTGAATATCCCATGCCACCATGAATCTGAACTGCTTCGTCGATAACATAATCCAGAGCTTCGGACCCATAAACTTTCAGAATAGCAGCTTCAACAGCGTAATGACTGATTCCTTCAATAGTTGCACGGCCATGATCCATTCCTGATGCTTTGTTTATCAAAATCAGATCGTCAATATCTTTACTCACACGATATGTTGCTGATTCAGCGGCAAATGTTTTGATTGCCTGCTGCGCCAGTTTGTGCTTTATGGCACCAAAAGTAGAGATAAGAACACAGAATTGCTTGCGTTCATTGGCATATTTAACGGAATCATTTATTGCTTTCTTTGCTGCTCCTATAACATTGGCACCCAGCTTTATACGTCCCATATGCAGAATGCTTAGTGCAATACGGAATCCTTCACCCTGCTTACCAATCATATTTTCGACAGGCACTTTTACATCATTATAGAAAATCTGTGCTGTTGACGATCCTTTGATTCCCATTTTTTTCTCATCAGGAGCAATAACTACGCCTGGCATATCTTTCTCAACAATAAAAGCACTGAGAATACGATCTGTTCCGACTTTTGCGAAAACTGTCTGAATATCAGCGAAATTCGCATTAGTAATCCACATTTTCTGACCATTCAGGATGTAATGTGTACCATCGGCTGAAAGAACGGCATTTGTTTTCCCTGCATTGGCATCGCTTCCGGCGCCAGGTTCAGTGAGGCAATAGCATCCTACAAGTTCACCGGTTGCAAGTTTAGTTACATATTTCTGGCGTTGTTCATCATTTCCGTAATAGGCTATTGGCAAGGTCCCGATACCACAATGGGCCATAAAAGCAACTGAAAATGAATACCCCGCTCCAATCCTTTCAGCAGCAAGCATTTGCGAAACAAAGGATTGGCCGAATCCTCCTACATCTTCGGGTAAGGCTATTGCCAATAGTCCGAGTTCACCCGATTTTTCGAGAATTGAACGCATTAGTTTAATATCGGGACTATCAATCTGGTCAAGATTCGGATACACTTCAGTATCAAGAAAATCCTGGCAGGATTGTGCAATCATCAACTGTTCGTCGTCGAATTCTTCCGGGATAAAAACATCTTTGGCTTCCACTGTGTCTACAAGGAATTCACCGCTTTTAAGTACTTTTCTGTTTTCCATTATTTATAAATCGTTATTTGTAATTCTTTTAATGACTTTTCAATAAATAAAATCGATGATGGATTCGAAAATCGGCCGAAAAGTACAAAAAATACATCATCAGAATTTCTATATGTTAATAAAAAAATAGTTCAATTAGATATGACAACCTTTAAAACAAAAAAGAACGCCCGTTTAAGAAGCGCTCTTTTCTTTATTCTATTTATAATCAGTATTATAAGTTGGTTTTAAATTAAAGCCAGCTGATTTAACAGATATTACATTTTGAAATCATTAACATCTTTAGGATGACAATTGTTGATAAAACTAACGGATGCTATGTTTTCGGACCTTCCTTTACGGATGAAAATATCGGCTGATTTCACATAAACATCACTCCTGTTGGCATCAAAAAGTAACATATACCCGATCAAAACATTTGCTGCCATTTCAACCATTCGCCTCGCGTGGAAATCAAAATATTCATTATCACCGAATTCATTAACTTTCTCAACCGTTTTAGCAAATTGCTCAGTCATTTTTTCGAGTGTGCCTTTCAGGTATTCCAATTCAGGTTTAACCTGTTGCTGGGCACGCTCACGCATATTTGTAAGGTATCCTCCGTTGCCAACATAACGAATTGCAGCTACAACCTGAAGTTGGGATGTTCCTTCGTAAATTGTGGTAATACGGGCATCGCGGTAAATACGTTCGATCGGAAAATCTTTCATATAACCGGTTCCACCAAAAATCTGGATGGAATCATAAGCTATCTGATTGCATTGCTCGCTTGAATAAAGCTTTACCAAAGGAGTGAACATGTCGGCAAGCTTCTGATATGCTTTAGCTTCCTGGCGTTCCTCTGACTCGAGTTTACGTTCGTGAGAGGTAAAATTATAGGCTTTGTAAATATCAACATATCTGGCAGTTTCATAAAGTAAAGTACGCATAGCGTCAATCTTTACTTTCATATTGGTAAGCATTTCGAAAACTGCAGGGTATTTTATAATGGATTTACCAAATTGCTCGCGTTCATTTGCATATTTGAATGCTTCCCGATAGGCGGCTTCAGCTATTCCAACTGATTGTGAACCAACACCTAAACGGGCTGAATTCATCAGTGACATAACATATTTGATAAGTCCAAGTTTTGTATCACCAATCAGTTTTGCAGGTGCATTGTGAAATACAAGTTCGCAGGTTGGTGAACCTTTTATACCTAATTTATTTTCGATACGGCGAACTGTAACAGCTTTATCGTTGCGATCATAAACAAATAATGATAAACCACGGGCATCGGAAGTTCCTTCTTCAGAACGCGCCAGAACCAGTGAAATATCAGCATCGCCGTTGGTGATAAATCGTTTTACGCCATCAAGCATCCATCGATGTTTATGGATATCGTAAGTTGCTTTTAGCTGAACTGCCTGTAAATCGGAACCTGCGTCAGGTTCGGTAAGATCCATAGCTGCTGTTGCGCCTTTGTGAAAACGGGGAAGAAACTCAGCCTTGATTTCATCAGAGCCAAATTCATGAATAGTTTCGGCACAATCCTGTAATCCCCATATGTTTGCAAATCCTGCATCGGCACGTGATACAATTTCACCAGACATTACATATGGAACAGTAGGGACATTAAGCCCATCATACTCTCTGGGTAATGTAAATCCAACCAAACCAGCTTTAACAAGTGCGTCGTAGTTCTGCTGGGTACCGCGGGCATATTTAACTTCATTATCGATAAGCGTCGGGCCCTCTTTATCTACAGATTCAGCATTTGGGCCAATGATTTCGCCGCTGATTTCGCCAATGATCTCCATCACTTTATCGTAATTGTCGATCGCATCTTCAAAATCCAGGGGAGCAAAATCGTATTTCTCTTTCTGGGTATAACCCGACTCTTTCAGTTTCACTATTTTCTCCATCAATGGATGGTTGAGATGAAACTTCAGATGGGGATTGTCGTTATAAAAATTTTCCATTATGGTCGGTAGTTTTACTTCGAATTTTTCTTGTAATATTTGATCATTTTCGGAATTACATCTGCTACATTTCCTACAATGGTGAAGTCAGCTATGTTATTGATGGGAGCGCTGATATCGGTATTGATCGAAATGATCTGGGCTGATTGATCCATACCAGCACGATGCTGAACAGCTCCTGAAATTCCGCAGGCAATGTAAAGTTTTGGCCTTACGGTAACACCTGTCTGGCCAACCTGGCGCTCATGTTCAACAAAACCAGCATCAACAGCAGCGCGGGATGCGCCAACCTGTGCTCCAAGTATATCGGCAAGTTGGAAAAGGAGGTCAAAATTTTCTTTCGATCCTACACCATAACCACCGGAGATAATAACCTGTGAATTTTTAATGTCGATTTTACTTTTTTCGATATGACGATCAATTATTGTGACGGCAAAATCATCATCTTTCAGAATGCTCTTGGCATCAATTTTCAGAAGTTTACCCTTGAACTTATTCGAAAAAGTTTCCTTTTTCATCACCCCTTCGCGAACCGTAGCCATTTGAGGGCGGGTTTCGGGATTGATAATGGTAGCGATAATATTTCCACCAAAAGCAGGCCTGATCTGGTATAGAAGGTTTTTAAATTCAGTCTGGGTTTTATTTTCGAAATGATCGCCAATTTCGAGGCTGGTACAATCTGCGGTTAACCCGCAGCGCAGTGCCGAAGCAACCCTGGGTGCAAGATCGCGACCAATACTGGTAGCTCCAAAGAGTGCAATTTCTGGTTTTTCTTTACCAAACAGATCAAGTATAATCGAAGCGTGTGGAAGAGTTGTATATGGGAAAAGCCTTTCATCGTCGGCATAATGAATTACATCAACACCGAAAGGATAAAGCAAGGCTTCCAGGTTTGATACTTTATGGCCAATAACCACAGCTTCCAGTTTAACTTTCAGTTCGGTGGCCAGCTTTTTCCCTTTCGAAAGGAGCTCAAGGCTCACATCTGCAATCGATCTTTCTTCGGAAACTTCGCAATAAACAAATATGTTGTTCACGTGCTTTTTGTTTTTATCAGTAATATTTATATTTCTTGATGATTAGCCGATGATATGGCTGCTGATTAGTTCCTGCATCAGGCTCTCGATTTCCTTATCGGAACTTCCCATGATTTTGGAATCTTTATGCTGAAAAACAACATTTTCAATTTTTTTAACTTTGGTAGGCGAACCTGACAACCCTAGCATTTCGTTTGTAGCTCCCAAATCATCAGCAGTCCACTCATCAATGAGCAGATATGGCCTGTTGGAGTATAATTCTGTATAATCCTTAGTTTCGTTCTGTAATTCAGTAACAGTGCGGGCATGCTTATATTTCATAAGCAATTTAGCGATCCGCTGACGGCAAACCGGCGCAGAACCATGCACTGTAATGGCAGCTGGCAAGGTAGAGTTAACAACTTCTACTCCCATTTCGAGCCTACGTTTGACAATAATTTTTTTAGCATCAACCGAAAGAATTTCTTCAGAATAGGTAATCTGAGGAATTCCAAGCTTTTCAGCAGTCTGTGGTCCAACCTGAGCAGTATCGCCGTCAATAGCCTGACGACCTGAAATCACAAGGTGATATGGTGCCAGCTTTTTCACAGCAAGTGATAAAGCATATGAAGTAGCCAATGTATCGGAACCGGCAAATTTACGATCAGTGATCAGGTAACCCCTGTCAGCACCGCGATATAAGGCCTCCCTGATAATTTCGGCAGCCCTGAAAGGTCCCATTGTTAATACGATTACTTCAGCTTCGGGAATTAAATCCTTGATAGTCAAAGCCTGTTCAAGAGCATGAAGATCTTCCGGATTAAAAATTGCCGGCAAAGCTGCCCTGTTAACAGTGCCATCAGCTTTCATGGCATCTTTTCCAACATTCCGGGTATCCGGAACTTGTTTGGCTAACACAATTATTCGAAAACGCATAGATGTAAATATGGTTATGACTTAGTTTTTGTTAAGTCAGAGGTATTTTGCAATGGTGATTTATGGCCGCAAATTTACACTTTTAGGGATAAACTCCAAGGGAAAAATCTGTAATACAGCCTGAATCAATGTTTTAAATATGTTAAAAGATGCATATCTGTCTAGATATGAATAAGTTAATGTAGAAAAGTTATTGGAAAATAGTTCACATTGGCAAGCTAAGTGTAAAAACGGATAATGGTTGATAAAAAATAGTTCACGGGAAGTAGGCAAATGAAGATGGGACTTAAAAGTAAATAGGGAATAGTAAATGGATTTCATTTTCTTCAGTTGGCTAAAGCCGAACTGGGATAGATATAGTTCAATTGCAATCAGTTTTAACTGACTGATTATAAAAGAAAAAATATTTT
>JAIFMH010000058.1 GCA_020048595.1 Bacteroidota bacterium
TCGATGATGCCATCACTCAACTTAAAACTTCGTCCAAAAAATACGATTATATAATTAGCGAGCCTTCTAATCCGTGGATTGCCGGGATAGGGAATCTCTATTCGTGGGAATTTTTCAATGTATGTAAAGAGCGCCTTAATTATAATGGTGTGTTAACCCAATGGTTTCATACTTACGATGTTAATAATGATATATTCCGACTTGTTCTGAGCACCATCAGCAAAGTATTCCCATATGTTACCATCTGGAAAGTATCTGATGCCGACATAATCATTCTTGGTTCGGCGACTCCATTTTCCATTGACTTTGAGGCTATGGAGTTAAAAATGAATCAACTACAGATAGCCCAGGAACTGGCTCGGATAAAAATGTATGATCTGCCCACATTGCTCTCTATGCAGGTTGTTTCAGCACGGAACAATCCTTTTGCCTACAGCGAAAATGATATTAATACAGCCAAAAAACCTATCCTGGAATTCATGGCTCCTGTTGCGCTCTTTACTCACGAAGCGGTGTCGTTACTGGATAGTCTGGATGAAAGATTCTCCTTTCAGGATAGAAATTTATGGTATCCAGATTATGTGGCCCTACATCCCTTATCATTCGAAAATTATATGAACATCGCCCGTTACAGAAGTACATCACACACAGGCGATCTGGCGCTTGCGTATACTGCTTTACGAAAAGCGCTGGAAATGGAGCCCGAAAACGAAGAAGCATTGGCGATGATTGCAAAGACAACCGGTGATTTACAACTGCCAGATGTGAATTTACGCAAGTCACAGCTTGAAGAATTGCGCCTGATGTACGAATTAAACCCGAATGACCATTCTTCAATTTTAGGATATTTAAATGCACTTGTTGATTATTACCGGATTGACAACTCAATTGTAAATCCTCAACAAATGGATGATGCCGTGGAATTAATGCAAAGAGGTATTTTATACTCTCAGGGCCGCGAAGAACAGTTTCAATATGTATTGGCCATGATTCTTACAGGGGCAGGAAGAAATACCGAAGCAGCCGTTGCCTTTGAGGATTTGGAGCAATACAGGAGCCCGGATGGAACAGGTACCTCAATAATTTCGGAGGAAGAACTCATTTTTAAGATCGGAGAAAGTTATTACAACGCCGGCAATCTGATTAAGGCTGAGGAATGTTTTGATCTCTTGATTTCATCAAATACTGCGCCTGACAAAGTTCTATCCATGCAGCGTAAAATTGTGCTTAAAAAAGATGGAATAAGGTAACTTCAACTCTGAACACGGAACAAGCCAATATGCATGGCTGACTAACGGCTCTACACAGGTGCCCGCAAAAGTATTCAGACCCCGAACCCGATTAATAATGCACTACTCATCTTGAAAATGGACAGATAATTGACATAAATGGACAATTACATTAACCTCTGTTTTTATCCGGATGGTACTTTTGGATAGAGGTAGATGCATATGCTGATATCGATGGTCCTGAATTAATAGTCACATTTTATCCAGAAAGATGAAAAGATTACCCTTTTACCTTATCGTAGTACTTCTGTTTTCCATTGCGGTCAGTAATAATCTGCTTGCACAAAAAACAGATCTGATAAATAAATGGGATACTATCCGGCCACTTGCGAATCCAGACAAAGGCTGGTATCATCACATGCTCGACAACGGTATACATAAATACCTTATCCAGGACGAAAAGGATTTAACCGGTTTCCCTGGGATGGATCATCTGTACCTGCGTTTGGCGTGGGCATTTCTGGAGCCGGAAGAAGGCAAATTCGACTGGTCGTACATCGATAACATTGTGGATAAATATGTACCATTGGGTTTCAAAATTTCGTTTCGGATCTCCTGCAAGGAAACAGGTAAATTAAATGAGGCTGTTCCGGTCGAAATTGACGGAATTCGCTATGCAACCCCCTATTGGGTAGTTCAGGCCGGTGCAAAAGGCACTGAACGCCCGGAATTTGGCGGTCCGGATTGGACTCCAAAATGGAATGATTCAATATATCTCCAAAAGCTTGATAGTTTCCATAAAGCATTTGCTGCAAAATATGATGGGAAACCATGGGTTCGTTATGTTGATGTAGGCAGTATAGGCGACTGGGGGGAAGGTCACACCTGGAGATCAACACGTGTTCCTCCTACATTTAATGAAGTGAAGGCCCATATCGACCTTTATTTAAGGCATTACAAAAAGACATTAATAGTTGTTACCGACGACTTGTTACGTTCGACAAATTCGGAAACCGAAAAAATGGAATTGTATAATTATGCAGTCGCAAATGGAATATCATTACGCGACGATAGTCCAATGGTCCTGGGATTAATGCAAAATGATCTAAGAACATGGACAGTGAAACATCCATATTTCTTTGAAGGCGTTTATAAAAGCAGACCTACGGTTTTTGAACTTGAACATTTTGGAAAAGTAAAAAACCAGGGACATTGGTTAGGTAAGAACGGAAAAGACACCATACCGGCATTGAAAGTTACCGGGGCAGACGTATTTAGAAATTCCATGAAACTAATTCGCCCAACCTACATTGGTTATCATGGTTACATTGAAGAATGGATAAATGATAATCCGGATTTAACCAAAGAGTTGCTGAACCTGTGCGGTTACTGGTACTTCCCGGTGTCGATAAATGTAACTCAGGCCAAAGGTCATAAATTATCTTTCGAAATTGAGTGGCTCAACAAGGGTGTTGCTCCGGCATACAACTCATACCAGTTAAGAGGGAAACTTCTTCCAGAGGATAGTAATTCTGAACCAATCGAATTTAAAATTGAAGATTCCGGCAATAAGAGATGGATGCCGGGAGTGGTTTCTACCGAAAAATACACGGTAAGGCTTTGCGGAAAACTAAAAGGTAAATATTCGCTGGCCATTCAGCTTTTCGATATAAAATCAGAACGACCGGTTGAAATAGGATTATCAACCGGGATAAAAATTGAGAATTATTTTATTATCCAGAGTCTTTTATACCCTTCAATTAAATGAAACTTGTCAAAAATAAATAGAAAAAATGAGTATAGACTTGATCAAAAGAAAACCAATGAAGCTTCCGGCAATTATATATTTATTTATTTTGATTGGTTGCCAGACAACTCTTTCCCAAACCAGAATTCAGGATTTTGCACCGAGACCGCCTTTAGGCTTCAATAGTTTTGACAGTTACCGTTCTGATCTGACTGAAGATAAGGCTTATGCATTGATGGATGTTATGGCTGCGCAATATCTTCCATTTGGATACAAATACTTCGTAATGGATGCTGGCTGGTATACAACCAAGAATCCGGCGAAACATAAAGCTTCAGGATTAGAGTCATTTGGGATGTGTGTGGTTAATCCAACCCGTTTCCCCAACGGTGTTAAAGCACTCGTTAATTATGCTCACAATAAAGGATTGAAGTTTGGCGTATGGCTGATGCGTGGAATACAAAAGGATGCAGTAAAGCAAAATCTTCCTATTCCCGGAACAAATTACTTTAGTCGTGATATTGCTGATACAAATGATATTTGTGTTTGGAGTGGGATGAACTATGGGGTTGATATGACAAAGCCTGGCGCACAGGAATACTACAATGTCATAATTGACACACTTGCAAGCTGGGGAATAGACTTCATTAAGGTTGATGATATCGTGCCAAACCCACCGGAGATTGTTGCAATTGCAAACGCAATAGAAAACGGTAACCACCAGATGATTTTCAGTCTTTCTCCCGGAGATGTTCATCATCAGGCACATTATCAATATTACAAACGGGCAAATATGTTGCGTATAACCCGCGATATCTGGGATAATCCTCTCAGCATTGAGAAAGGCTTTTTTGCCTGGGAAAAATTTCAGGGCCTGTCAGGTCCCGGATTCTGGCCCGATTTAGACATGATCCCCTTCGGCCGGCTGGATGTGATTAATAAGGATGCCCGTCAAAGTAATTTTGATGAGAACCAGATGAAAACCTTCATTACTCAGCGTGCCATGGCTGCCTCGCCATTGATTATCGGAGGGGATTTACTCACAATGGACGATCTCTCAAAGTCTTTGCTAACCAACAGGGAGATGCTTGCATGCAACCAGAATGGCGTTATGGGAGTTAATGTTTATCGGGCGGGGAACATTGATGTCTGGCTGACACCCCACCAGAGTGATCCCGGAATGGGATGGATTGGAATATTCAACCGTTCCACTTCTGACCGGAAAGTGACTCTGACTAAACAGGATTTAGGATTTGTTGCCTTCAAAGAAAGCTACAATCTGACTTACACAGACCAGGATATTCAGTTAGAGGATATCTGGTCGAACGAATCGTGTACAATAAAAGATACCCATACGTTTACACTCCCGGCAGAGGGTGTTGCATTTTTTAAGTTTAGAATGCAATAGCCATTTATTGGGGTACTTTGAAATGGGGTATTACTGGTTATAATTCAAATAGAGATACATAATCGAAAGTGTCAGTATGAAAATAGTTAATAGTGCAGCGTTTCATTTATTGGTTTTGTTTTACATATCATTGGCAGGTTGTACGTCAAAAACAAATGGATCAGGTGAACAAACCACAGTGAGTTACATTGCCGACCTGAAGAGCGTGTTCCCCAACCCGGAACGCGGCTGGCACAATCGTCGCGATGTTGACGGCCGTGAAAACAACGATGATCGCGACTTTACAGACATCAGTGCAGCGGGCCACACACTCGTTCACAGTTACCTGCGCCTGGATGACTTTAAGGAGACTGATATTATTCCGCAGTCATATCTCGATGAGTTGCAGGAAGCTCTGGATGCCATTCGTGCAAGTGGACTGAAGATTATACTGCGCCCAACACATGTATGGGACGAAAAGCCTTCAGTTCCCGAATCCCGCATTTTAAAGCATATAGAACAATTAAACGCCGTCATATCGAGAAACGCTGATGTTATCTGTCACCTGGAGGCTGGGTACCTTGGTAAGTGGGGCGAATGGCACTCAGGCTGGTATACCGACCTTAGCAACCGAAGTGATGGGGATACCCGTTACCGGATTATTGAGCGGATTCTTAATACAACACCTAACTCCCTCCCGTTAGTCATGCGCTACCCGATGCATATTCGTGAAATACTGGAAGAAATTCCGGTGCCTGAAGGCAGCAAGCCATTGACCCAGGTACAGCGTGATCGCGTCGGCCATCACAGTGACTGTTTTCTTTACAACGAGCATGACCGTGGTACCTACGCCAGATATGATATCTGGTTCGGTGATCAGACACTGGAACAACAGAAACAGTATGCATTTGATATGATTACCTCATATGGAGGAAATAAAATGGTGGGAGGAGAAACCTGTTCGCCGGCAATAGACCGCATTGATGCTACACAAATCGAAATGGCAATGACGAACTGGACAGAAATAAATATCAATTTCTGGGAAGACGCCATTGCCATGTGGAAGAATAGGATACTGCCGGCAGATGGCAATGATCCGGCAGAGTCGGAATTTGTACGCATTTCAAGAAAATTAGGTTATCGCCTGCGCCTGATAGATGCCACCTTCCCAATGTCGGCAACAGCGGGGAGTAACTTTACGATTTCCGCGAATCTTAATAATGACGGTTACGCAGGCATTGTCAAGTCGCGCCCCATTTTCCTGGTCTTTGACAACGGTACCAATCGCTACGATATTGAGCTGACCGGAATTGACGTGCGCACATGGGTGAGCGGCCCTGCCGCGCTCTCTCAGCAGACTGTGGCCCTGCCTTTGAACATGGTGCCCGGTAAGTACAAGCTGGCCTTGTGGCTTCCCGATGCTTCTGCCAGCCTTCAATCATGGCCAGAATACTCCGTCCGCTTTGCCAATCAAGATGTATGGGATGCAGCCAAAGGATATAATATTTTAACTAATGCATTGATTATAAGGTATTAGGTTTGACTTCAGTTGAAATATATACCTTCCCGTTATCGTGGAGACCTAAAAAAAAGATTATGAAAAAAATTCTGCCAGGAATAATCGTGATTCTGTTGTCAGCAGGATTAAATGCCCAGGACCAGGCATGGCTGAACAGTGAACTGGATATGGATACCCGTATCACAGCTTTGATTAATGCCATGACACTCGAGGAGAAAATTTCTCAGATGGCAAATAGCAGTGCTGCAGTCCCCCGATTGGGTATTATTGAATACAACTGGTGGAGTGAAGCATTACATGGCGTTGCACGCTCGGGAAGAGCGACAGTCTTTCCCCAGGCCATAGGATTGGCTGCGACTTTTGATCCGGTTATGTTGGAAAAAATTGGCGAAGCTGTCTCAGATGAAGCCCGCGCAATAAACAATCACCTGTTGAACAATGGTTATACCCAAAGATTGTATCAGGGACTCTCTTTTTGGTCACCCAATGTGAATATTTTCCGTGATCCACGCTGGGGCCGCGGACAGGAGACTTTTGGCGAAGATCCCTTCCTTACAGGTACACTGGGTGCGGCATTTATAAGGGGAATGCAGGGGTACGATCCGAAATATTTAAAAGTAGCAGCCTGTGCAAAACATTTTGCTGTTCATAGCGGACCCGAAGCCTTACGGCATGAGTTCAATGCCATTGCAAGTCCGAAAGATTTAAGAGAAACCTATTTGCCTGCATTTAAAATGTGTGTCGATGCAGGAGTGGAGGCTGTGATGTGTGCCTACAACCGTACAAACGACGAGGCCTGTTGTGGCAGCAATCTTTTATTACAGGACATATTGCTCGATGAATGGAACTTTAAAGGACATGTTGTAAGCGATTGCGGGGCAATAGATAATTTTCACAAAAAACACGGAGTCACTGCCAATTCAGCCGAATCAGCAGCATTGGCACTTAAAAGAGGTGTCGATATTAATTGCGGCAGTACATATGAAAGTAGCCTCAAGGAAGCCTTTGAGAAGAACCTGATTACAATGGATGACCTGGATACCAGGCTGAAACGTTCCTTAAAAACGCGTATGAGGCTTGGTATGTTCGACGATGCCGCAGCAAACCCCTATCGTGCTATTGGAACAGAAGTCATAAACGATGCTGCCAAAAAGGATCTGGCACTGCATGCTGCACATAAATCAATTGTGCTTCTCAAAAATGACAATGCTTTACCGTTAAATCCGAATAGCAGAATTATTTTCATGACTGGTCCGTTGGCTGGCGAGAACTTGTCTTTGGTTGGCAATTACAACGGCCTAAGTTCCGAGATGAGAACCGTTGCAGAAGGTGTGGCTTCAAAAGTTTCGCCTTCAACTGCAATGGAGTTCAGACAAGGGGCTTTGCTTACTACTGAAAATAAAAACGATATGGACTGGTTTAGTGGCCACGCCGCTGAAGCAGATGCAACTATTGTGACATTGGGACTTACCCTTTTATTGGAGGGGGAAGAGGGCGAATCACTTGCATCTCCAAATAGAGGGGATATGCTTGATATGAAATTACCGGAAAGCCAATTGGTACTACTAAGAAAAATCAGTAACAGGGCAAAAGCGAAAGGGAAGAAAGTAATTACAGTTATCTGTGCAGGAATGCCTCTCGACTTAACCGAGGTGACAGAGTTGTCCGATGCTGTTATGTATGCCTGGTACCCCGGGGAACGTGGCGGAGATGCAGTTGCCGATATCATTTTCGGAAATGTCTCCCCCTCGGGAAAACTGCCAATTACTTTTCCCAGGTCAGTTGAACAGTTGCCCCCCTATGAAGATTACTCAATGAAAGGCAGAACTTATAAATATATGACTGAAAGTCCAATGTACCCGTTTGGGTTTGGACTTGGTTATAGCATGTTTGAGTGGGAGAACCCTGCAATCAGTGGTTCAACCGTTAAGAAAAATCAGAATTTTGAGATTGCAGTAAATATCAAAAATACCGGATCATTTGATGCAGAAGAAGTTGTTCAGGTATACTTAACTATAGATAATAATAAAGAGCAGTTGCCCCTTGCTACATTAATTGATTTTAAACGAATTGCCCTGAATAAAGGAGAGAGTCGTATTGTTGCCTTTTCAATCCCGTATAATGTATTTGCTTTTATCGATAGCCAGGGCGAAAAAATACAGCATAAAGGGAAGGCAACCGTAACAATTGGAAATGCTTCTCCCGGCGAAAGATCAGAGCAATTGGGAGCCAATGTCTTCAAAGTTAATGTTGAGGTCAAATAATTTTATTGGTAAGTCTGTTTCTTGGTTTGTAAAAGGAATAATAACACAAAATAATATGTATGTGGAATTAAAAAAACAATATGAATAGATCATGCTTTCTTTTTATCATTGCCCTGACAGTAATAGTCAGCTGTTCACAGGGGAATAAAACCAAAGTTCCGAAGTCAACAAATGACGCAACAATTATCGGAAAACTTGAGTATCCTTACAAGTTTGAATACGAGGGAAACCCATTAAGCCGGATGCACAGTGCCACAGATCCCGATGTACAGGTGTGGGACGGCGTGGTGTGGATGTACTGCGGTCAGGACAGAAACGTAGATTCTACTAAACACAAGCATCACTATGACGCCATGGACGGCTACCATGTATTCTCCTCAAAAGACATGGTAAACTGGACTGATCATGGAGAGATTTTTCATTCCAGTGATGTGCCATGGGCCTGGGAAAAAGGCGGATTCCTATGGGCTCCGGGCTCTGCACGCAAGGATGGCAAATACTATTTGTATTACCCGATTAAAGATAAAGAAGGTAAATGGCAGATAGGCGTTGCAACCGGAGATTCACCAAAGGGGCCCTTCATAGATACTGGCCGTCCGATTGAAGGCCTGAGTGGAATTGATCCAAAGGTTTTTATTGATGATGATGGCCAGGCATATATCTATAACAACCCGGGAGTAGTGGCAAAATTAAAACCCAATATGATTGAACTGGCAGAAGAGGCTCGTAAAATCGAATATGCTCCCAGGGACACTATGGAAAACGATACATTAAGGTTTCTCGAAGGAGCTTATATGCATAAGAATAATGGCGTTTATTACTTCTCCTATACCAACTGGAAAAATAAAACCTTTCAGGGCTATTATGCTGTAGCTGATAACCCCTACGGGCCGTTCGAATGGAAAGGTGCGATGGCTCCCAAACCACAAGGAGCGCAAGACCATCATTCCATCGTCGAGTTTAAGGGACAGTGGTACTATTTTTATCACATTGCCATTAAGGATCTGCCTGAGTATAAGGAATCACAGGGAAGAATTGCCTGCTTCGACAAGCTTTTTTATAATGAAGATGGTACTATTCGAATGGTTGAACATACCAGATAGTTAACAGAATGTTTGGTATTGTTTTGTACACATCAAAATTTAAAAGGAAAATGAAAAAAGTAATAAGCCTAATAGTCATTAATTTGTTGGTAATGAGCGCATTTTCACAGGTTAAGTATCCCAAAGTGCCAAAGTCAACAAACGATGCTACCGTTATTGGTAAGTTACAGTACCCTTATGAGTTTAAATACGAGGGAAATCCGTTGAGCCGGATGCATAGTGCAGCCGATCCCTCCGTACACGTGTGGGATGAGGTAGTATGGGTGTTCACATCGCAAGATAGAAATATGGATTCAACAAAACACCGCTTTCATTATGCCGCAATGGATGGTTATCATGCATTCTCTTCGACCGATATGATAAACTGGACGGATCATGGCGAAATATTTCACTCATCGGATCTGAACGATAGCTTATGGGGACCAACCCCGGAAAATTACATGTGGGCACCCGGTGCTGCCCGCAAACAAGATAAGAACGGTGTGTGGACCTATTACCTCTATTATCCGCACAACACTAAATTTGAAGGAGAACGCTGGGTTACTGGTGTGGCAAGTGCGCCAACGCCAATTGGCCCCTATACCGATCAAGGGCCTCTGAAAGGAGAGACAATGCGTATGGATCCAATGGTTTTTATCGATGATGATGGTGAACACTATGTTTATTCAAATGGGATGATTGTGGCAAAACTAAAACCAGATATGGTATCCCTGGATGAAACTCCCCGCATAATTGAGTATGCTCCAGATTCTATCTTGAAAGAACCAACTTTAAGATTTTGCGAAGGATTATATATGCATAAAAAAGGAAGTATTTACTATTTATCATACTCAAACTTTAAGAATAAAGAGTATCAAGGGTTTTATGCCATGGG
>JAIFMH010000229.1 GCA_020048595.1 Bacteroidota bacterium
GGTACCAACTCTCAGAACGAGGTATTAAAAATTAGCCTGATTCTATTATGATGTCTCTGATGAATACGGATTTTCATAAAAATCTTTCAAACTATTTTGAAAGCATGCCCCTCTATCTGGATAAACCTACCCAAAAGAAACCCAACACCCGCAAACTTGTTGAGCAACCTTGGCAGCAAACTAAGGGGGAACTATGGGATGAAGTAACCGAAACTCTGTGCAACCTCGATTTCATTCAGGCCAAAGCTGTTGCTGAAATGACGTATCAACTGGTGAATGATTTTAATGCAGCATTGGAAGTTATTCCTGATAACCTGAAAAACATTGATACGGAGAGGG
Source organism: Bacteroidota bacterium (assembly GCA_020048595.1). Lineage (GTDB taxonomy): Bacteria > Bacteroidota > Bacteroidia > Bacteroidales > UBA4417 > UBA4417. The sequence goes on from JAIFMH010000229.1 coordinate 340, forward strand.
CTCGTCAAGCAAGGATAGATAGTTATACAAAAGACCTTATTCTATATTCTAAAAGTGAAATAAAAGCATTAGAAATTCCAGAAAGTATTACTTCCTGGAGTGAGGACAGAATTGAAGATGAGATTAAACGTATAAAGCAAGACCTAAATAATGCCGACAAGTTAAAAGATTTTTCCTATTTCTTAGGGAACAAGGCGGGTATTTTTCAGAAATACTCAATTGAATCCCGTTATCTTACTTATCAGGAGGCTTGGAATTATGCCAACGATGGGCCAGTAGGTAAATCAGCCGAAAAGCTTTCTCTTGAAATAAGAACATCTTTGCTTCTCCATGATCAAAACTCTCGTCCACCCTGGAATCCTTTGCCAAGAGCACTTAAAATACTGTTCCCCATTACTAAAAAAGACAAACAAGCAGTTCAGTTAGTAGCCATTACACTAGATGGCAAACAAGCAATAGTATATTATTATGATAATGATTGTATTCACTGGAATCTATCAACAGGTGAGTCGATTAAGACGTTAACCGGTATAGGGAGTATATCTTCTCTTTCTATCACACCTGATGGATACCTTGCATTTTTAGTTTCATCGGATAAATCCTGTATCATCTGGAATTTAAGAACAGGGAAGGTTCTTGAGACTTATGACCTTAAACGATATTCTGGCTCGATTAATGTCGTATCGTTTAATCTTGATGGTAAGTCGGTTATGGCCATATCAATTGACAAAACATGCATATTGTGGGACATGAAATCAGAAAGCGAACTTAAAATACTCGATGAACATCTTGCAAGCGCTAAATCTGTTTCCATAACTCCCGATGGAAAGAGAGCGATTTCAGTTTCTGATGACGCATTGGACAATCTTATACTTTGGAATCTTGAAGATGGAAAGAAATTACTGAGTCTAAATACTTTTCCTTTCTCGATTCAAAAGCTTTATATAACCCATGATGGGAGTAAAGCGATCTGCTATGGATATAATTGCTTGATATATTTTGACTTAGTTACTGGAGAAATGCATCAAACCATTAAAGGTTTAAATGTTTTCTTCGGAAGCGAAACCTCTTTTACCCCGGATGGAACACGTGCACTTTCAGTTTCAAAAGATAATACTACATGTACACTGTGGGATTTGACATCATGTAAAGAACTATTAATACTTAGAGGACATAAATCATTTGTGACCTCTGTTTCAATTACTCCTGATGGTAAATTTGGGATTACCGGTTCAAGCGATAAAACCTGCATTCTTTGGGATCTGGAAAAAGGCATAACATTACCTAGGAATAATGATCTGGAATTACAGCTGGAAATCATCTCCATAACCCCAGATGGTGAGCTAGCTTTTATTGGTTCCAACGATCCTCAAAACGATGCTACATGTACTTTGTGGAATCTGAGAAAGGGAATCAAGCAGTATGCAATATTTGAAAATGCCGAGAGGAGAACCCGGATTCCTGGCTTCAAAGTACACCATTACAGGGTATATGCTGTTGCAATAAATCCAAATGGTCAACGAGGAATATCAGCTACAATGAATATGACGTTCTCTGGTAATGGAGATAATTTTTTAAATATTTTTGATTTATCAAAAGGACTGGCAATCAATAAATTGTCCGGGCATGCAAAAAGTATTTTGGATGTTTGTATAACCGAGGATGGATTTCGTGCCATTTCCAGCTCTGAAGACGAAACTTGCATATTATGGGATATTGTAACCGGGGAAAAGCTTAAAACATTTAAAGGACATGAATTTAATGTTAATCCAATATATAGGGGGCATGGACGTGCTGTAGATAAAATTTGCTTAGTTCCTGATGGAAAACTTGTTATTTTCAGCACAAGCGGTGCCGGTAGCAAATTATGGAATCTTGAAATGGGTAAAGTATTGCCGGATGTTATTCCACCTTTGGGTAGAGCTTTTACAATAACTCCCGACGGTAAATCGGTATTATCTATTGCAAAAGATATGTCCTGCATTGTTTGGAGCCTTAAAACAGGTAAAGTCTCCAAAATTTTAAAAGGGCATTCATCTTCAATTAATACCGTTTCAATTAGCCCTGATGGCAAAACGGCAATATCTGGATCGAGCAACGGGACATGTATTATATGGGATCTGGAAAATGGAAAACTCTTATCAAGTTATTTTTCAACCTCCAGTTTTTTGGCTGTTCGTTTTTTGCCCCAAGGAATTTTTCTTTGTGGTGATTTTGGGGAAATGGTGAAACTTCGACCAGATCGAAAGCTTTACTGTTCAGGTATCGCTATTTCAACCATTAAACAAATATGGGATTTTGAATTAAAAAGGTTTACAGAACCAATGGTGTATTGCCCCTTGTGTGGTCTCCGCTTTGAACCACCCAAAATTATTATTAAAACAATAATTGACATTCTGAATGAAAACAATATTCAACCAGACCAATCTCCCTGTCTGGAACTTCCCGACGAAGCCTGGGAACATCCCGGATTATTGGGCGAATGCCCCGCATGCCATGAATCCTTGAAATTTAACCCATTTTTTGGCTCCAACCAAAAAGGAATTGAAGACTATCTATTAGAACTTGAAAAAGATCGTGAATGGGAGACTGTTTTTGAACATGCTGAAAAGGCTTTTAAAGAACAAAAATGGGATGAAGCTTTTAAACTATACTTGAAACTTATCTCGGCTGAGAAGTTTGATGCGAGCTACATGAGGTTCAATATGGCTATTTGTAGGATAAATGGCTTAACCACAATTAACCAGGAGATTATTGTTAATATTAATTTGTTAATCAGTTTGTTAGAAGAGAAACACCAGGATGAAAAAGCACAAATCATTACTGAAAAATTAAAAGAACGACTGGATTTAATAAAAGAGGCTGGAAAACCTTGGTGGAAAAAATTGTTTTAGATCACGATTATTTGCTTAATACATCAGGTAATGGATACAATATCAAAATCTTACAATATAAATCTGGCAAATTACTTTGCCAGAAAGTCTTTATATCTGGATGAACCCACTCAGAAAAAACCCAACACTCGCAAACTCGTTGAGTTACCCTGGCAGCAAACCAAAGCTTTACTTTGGAATGAGGTGACCGAAACTTTATGCGACCTGCATTTTATTGAAGCCAAATGTAAAGCTGCAAAGACTTTTGCTCTAATCGACGATTATATCAGGGTACTCAAACATCTGCCTGAGAATCAGACGCAATATCACGATGAGAAATTGCGACATGAAAGAATTGATAACTGGACCTTGAAATTGATTGAATACTCGCGAAAATGGAGCCTTCGCCACAAGCTGTATTCTCAATGTGTAGTTGTTGACACTGAAGAACCCCAAATTCCGGAACCTCCCTCTCAGCTTGAATTATGGCCAAAAACCAGGATAAATACTGAATTCCGGCAATTAGTCGAAAAACCAATACGCTTAGCACGCTTGACGGATTTCCGGACATTTGTTACTTCACAGTGCTATCCTTTGATACAGTACAGTAATCAACCTGGATTTGTTCCTCAGCATGCATGCAACTACCAGCAAGCCGGACCTGTTCACGAGGCTGCATTAAAAATTCTGTCAGCAACACAAATGACATATTTTTTACGTCATTGGCCGGAAAATATAGATGCAGATCCACGCCCAGCTTTACTCAATACGTTGGAAGGGCATATGCGAACTGTGAATTGTGTCAGCATTTCCGCAAACGGACGTAGGGCAGTTTCAGGAAGTGATGACAATACAATTCGTGTTTGGGATCCGGAAACAGGTATATGCCTGCAAACTCTCATTGGGCACACTTCTGCAATTCATTGTCTAAGTATGACACCCGACGGGCAGCAGGCAGTTTCAGGCAGTGGAAGAGATAAGATATTTGATAATAGCGTAGACTTTACTGTGCGGTTGTGGGATCTGAAAACAGGTGCCTGTTTGCACACCATGCCAGGACACACAAATGATGTCCTGAGTGTTTGTATTACACCTGACGGGAGCCAGGCAGTATCAGCAAGCCGTGATAATACACTGCGGGTTTGGGATTTAAATACAGGAAGTTGTTTACACATTTTGCAAGGGCACACTGGTTTGGTATCAAGTGTAAGCATGGCCGCCGATGGAATGCTTGCGGTTTCAGGCAGCGATGATGATACCTGCCGGGTTTGGGACCTGGAAAATGGCATATGCTTGCAAACCTTGTTCAATTCAATCGATGACATAAATAAATATAATGATTGGAAGCGTTGGAACAGGTTGGCCCCTTCGTTACACCCCTGGAGAGAACCCGGCATTAATAGTATACAAGTGACTCTTGATGGCAAACTTGCAATTTCAGCGCATAAAAACAGTATACTTAAGGTCTGGGATATGAAAACCGGCAAATGCCTCCACATTATCGAAGATATAATCCATCCGGTTCGCAGTTTATGTATAACACCAAATGCCCGCCTGGCTACTGGCGTAACTACTGATCACTTATACATCTTCGATTTGGTAAGCGGCGAATACCTCTGCAAAATAAAAGGAACTACATTCTCCTGCATTTCAGTAACGGCTGACGGAATCAAGGCAATCACAACCGGTGAGGGTGATACGCTGCAAGTCTGGGACTTGGAAAAAGCCAGACACGATGAAAACTTAGACAAACATGATAGTGTTGAGAAATTGCGTATTACACCAAACGGACACTGGGCCGTTTCAACAGGACTAATCAATACTATGAGTATTTGGGATCTGCATCAGACTTCTTTCTCTAAAATCTTTGAAACACAGACGGATTTTATAATTAGCGGGTTCGTTACACCAGATGGGCAAAGGGCTGTGTGCATTTCGTCAGATTTGGTATTTATTTATGATTTAGCAAGTGGTGAATGTGTGCACAAGTATGATAAGCCCGGAAACACAATCACTTGCTCAGCCTTTACTCCCGATGGCCGGTGGATAATCACCGGGGATGATTCCGGTTGGCTGCACACATGGGATTTAGAAACCGGCAGTATAATTCGCAGCCTGGTCAACCACAGGAGTAAGGTTAACTGTGTTAGTGTTACAAATGACGGGAAACGGGGTGTTTCCGGCAACGGGGGCAGAATGTGCAAAGATTATACGGTTAAGGTATGGGACCTGGATACCGGTATCTGCCTGCGTACTTTTGAAGGGCACACAGGTGAAGTAAACAGTGTAGGATTTTCAACTGACGGTCAAAGAGTAGTTTCATACAGTGCTGATGAAACTTTGCGGGTTTGGGATCTACAGACCCGTGATTGTATCCTGAGAATAGAGAATGTTGGTTCCGGATATTCTGATCATCTGGATTTAACAACCGACGGTCGCCTTGCAGTATTTAGCGATGAAAAATTGTTGAAAGTATGGAACCTGAATTTAGGAGAATGCATAAACACCTTCTCACATGACGATTGGATTGGAAAAGTAAATATCGCAGCTGATGGGAAAATAGCCATTACTACCCATGGAAGTGAGCTTCTGTTATGGGAACTAGATTCAGGAATCCGCAAAGCCATACATCTCTCGTCCACATTTATCAGTTCAGTGGTTATTTCGCCCTCATCATCATATGTAATATTAGGGACAACGGCTGGAGAAGTCGTATTCCTTGAAATTCGTGGGCTTCCGGATATTCCATTTCATGCAAATAACTATCCGGAAGGAATAAATTGATCGCTCAGTGGAGAATTAAAAAAAGATAAAGCCTGGTTTATTAGTAAATTTACTTTGACTATAAGTTCAGGATCAACCAACATTATCAAAAAATAATAAATAAAAAAGGAGGAAGTATGTATCGGTTTAAAGATAAAATAAGCTGTCCTAATTGTGAAAATGCAATTCTCAAGGATGATGGTAAAATTAAAATATTTTGTCCCCATTGCAACTGGGCTATTACAACAGATGTATGGATGACTGATGATGATATACAAGTTAAGGCAATAATTGAAAAAGCAACTTTACTTTTTCAATCAAAAAGTTATGAAGAGGCTTTAAAATTGTTTGATACGGCTATTTTATTTTCACCGGGTGAAGAAACATTCTGGAACAACAAAGGGCTAACATTGTGGTTTTTAGAAAGGTCTGAAGAAGCAATCATATGCTTTGATAAATCCATATCAATAAATGATAAAGATTCAGTTCCCTATTTTTATAAAGGCAGAACCCTGCTAATTTTAGGAAAAACTCTTGAAGCAATAGCATGCCTGGATAAAGCAATTCAGTTTAACCCAAGAAACGCAGAAGCATGGTTAACCAAAGGATTGGCTATACATGGAACAAATAAGAAAGAGGGAATCCGATGCTTCAGGAAAGCGAAATTGCTTGGGTTGGACAAAAAATACGATTTGGTTTTCACAACGATGGGAGTAGAAATTTCTAAACCCTGGTGGAAGATCTGGTAAAAGTAAACCGATGTTTGTGTAAATTCACAAGACTTGAAAAATATAATAAAGTATAATGATGTCAGTTGAAAATAGGCAAACAAATCAGCCTAAAAAAAAGTCAGATACCATTGCGGAAGTCTCCATCCTCTGGAATAATAAAAAGTGCATTAAATCCCCTGGTGATTCTGTTCAACACACTATTGAATTGAATAGCAAGGGGATGTTTGCATGCCCTAAGTTTACCCGGTTTTTCAACGATGATGACATAAGAATAAGTTAATCAAATGAGCAATAAAAAATCAAACAGCGCAGTAAAACTGAAAATTGTCTCAGGCCGGTGTTCCTATGATTTGGCTCAAAGAATAGCATCTCATTGTGGAACCAAGCTTGGCAGAGTTTCGGTTTGCCAGTTTAACGACGGAGAAATTCAACCCATGTTTGAGGATGATATTAGCGATTCCTGGCTATTTATCGTACAGTCTACAAATGCTCCGGCTGAGAATTTCCAAGAGTTGTTAATGCTTATCGACGCAGCGAGGATAGCTTCCGCAAAATCAATTGTAGCAATAATCCCTTATTTCGGGTATAGTCGCCAGTATCAAATGGATCGGCCAGGAATTCCGGTAACTGCTGAATTACATGCAAGGCTGCTTTCTGCTGCGGGAGTTACCCAAATCATCACCCTCGACCTTCATTCCGATAAGATTGAGGCGTTCTTTAAGGTGCCAATTGTCCACCTCTATCCCATTGACCTATTCAGTTCCAACATTAAAACTTTAAACCTTGAGAATCTAACTTTTGCTGCAAAAAAGACTAGTGGAGCTGCATTGGCAGAAAAATATACAAGGTTGTTTGATACCAATTTTGTGATATTAAATAAAATAAAACCTCAGTTAAATATTGAGCAAGACGCATTTACAGGAGAGGTTGAAGGCCGGAATGTCATTCTTATCGACGACATTATCGATACAGCCCGGTCAATCTGCCTGGCATCAAGAGTCATTATGGAACATGGTGCAGCGTCTGTGAGGGCTATTGGTACACATCCTTTACTCTCAGGAGATGCTTATGATTATATTGAGAGATCTGATCTCGAGGAAGTTGTTGTTACTGATTCAATACCTCTCAAAAAATACCACCCTAAAATCAAAGTGATTTCAACTGCTGAAATTTTTGCTGATGTGATAAATGGCCTGGTTCAAACCTAAATATACAGAGGTAAAGGTTTGACATAGGAAACTTTGATATAGTTATTTAAAGCGCACAGAATCAAAATAGCGTAATTTACTTATATTCTCACTAATGGCTGTTTATACCATTTATCAAGTATGGAATCGAAGGGTGAAATTAAATATCATAAAAATCTGGCTAAATATTTCACTAGTAAATTCCTCTATCTGGACGAGCCCACCCAGAAGAAACCCAACACCCCTAAACCGGTTATGGCAGCAAACCTTGGCGCAATGGTAGAAGAAGTTCTAAGTCAATAAAAATAGAGACCTGCAGAGTAATGTAAGTGTACGTGCCATTGAACTTAGCTGAAAAGGAATATTTGCCTGCTCCAAATACATTGACTTATTTATTAATATAGATGATGCCTTGATGAAATAAATGACTCCGATTTCAGAAATCAGTCATTTTGCAACATAACATATTTTATAATAGTAGCAGGATGGCAAAATCAAAATGAATGGCGTGTTAAAAAACTGTTTGAACAATTTGAATCAGTCTGCACCACCCTCAGGGACTTAAGGACTGGATTTATTTCCGGTCCTTTTTTGTTTTCATGCACTTTTACCTTTGCAGTGGAGCGGCCCAGTGGAATGATTTAATATTAGAAAAATTAGAAAAACGCATTAATATATTTAAATTTGTAATATGTATTCTAAAAAGATATTGTAGACACTCATAACTAGCAATATGCTCTCATGCTATTAACAAAACTCCATATTCCTCATGTCGGAAATAATATAGTTCATCGCTCAGAATTTTATGAGAAATTAAACACAGGACTGAGACGGAAATTGATTCTGATTTCCGCACCTGCCGGATTTGGTAAAACAACAGTTGTGAGTGACTGGATTGATAAACCCTGCGATTAAAGTCTTAAGTTGGGGATTAAGCTTTTAATTACTAATTATAGGAAAGGATAATCAAACCTGAATAAATACTAAATACTAATAAAATGAAAGCAATTATCTGCACCAGATACGGACCACCGGAAGTTCTTCAACTAAAAGAAGTTGAAAAACCCAGGCCTGGGAATAATGAAGTGCTGATAAAAATAATTGCAGTTGTAGTGGGAATTGAGGATCCTCTGCAACGAAAAGGTAAACCATACTTTGGGCGAATCTTTGTTGGCTTGATTAAACCAAGAAAACCTATACTGGGAACTGAATTTGCAGGGGTGATTGAAGCTGTTGGAAAAAATGTAAAGCTGTTTAAAAAAGCTGATGAGGTTTTCGGGGCAACAGGTGCCGGATTTGGCTGTAATGCTGAGTATATGTGCATGCCTGAAGATGGATTTTTGTCGAAAAAACTGCCAAAAACAACTTTTAAAGAAGCCGCTCCTGTCTGCGGGGCATTGGCAGCATGGAATTTATTGAAAGATAAAGCAAATATTCAAAGCAGGCAAAACATTCTCATAATTGATGCTGCCGGAAGCATAGGCTCAGCAGCCATACAGATTGCCAAGGCCTTCGGGGCTGAAGTTACGGGGGTTTGTAGTACAGCTAACCTGGGATTCGTTAAATCTTTGGGGGCTGATAAGGTGATTGATTACGCAACTGAGGATTTCATTGAAAATGGTTTGACCTATGATGTAATATTGGACATGACAGGTAAACCTTCGTTTTTACATTGGAAGAATTCACTGAAAAGAAAGGGATTCTATCTTACCACTTATCCAACACTTTCTATTCTTTTTCAAATGGTTTGGACCGGGATATTTAACAACAAGAAAGCAATATTTTCAGCAACCGGTCTTATGCCGGTTTCAAGGCGCTTAAGTTTCCTTAAAAATCTTTTGCAACTTTTTGAAGATGGAAAGTTAAGGACTGTCATAGATAGAATTTACAGTTTAGATCAGATTGCCGAAGCTCACCGCTTTGTTGAGCAAGGTGATATAAAAGGGAATGTAGTCATTACAATTGGTAAGAATAACCTCGATTAAAACCAGGATAAATAAATATGAAAGCAATTATTTGTACTAAATACGGACCGCCTGAAGTCCTGCAAATCACGGAAATAGAAAAACCTGTTCCCAGGGATAATGAAGTACTGGTAAAAGTTTATACAACAACAGCACACATTGGCGATACTAAGATCCGGCGTTTAGAGCCCGGTATGGGACCCGTCAAAGATTTTTTTTTCAAGCCCATGATGCGGTTCATG
>JAIFMH010000010.1 GCA_020048595.1 Bacteroidota bacterium
GCAGGCTAGAGTATATTATTTAAAAGTGCTTGATATGGATTTTAATGAATATCAGTTCAGTATTACCAATAAAGCGCAGGCTGGTCTCAACAGGTTAAAAGGGAAATAGGCTGGATTGTTCGGATTTGTTTCCGGGTTCTTAATTACATGCTTTCGCGAAATCTTAGGCTGCCTGTTCTGACAACTAAATGTTTCACAAACCTGTATCCGCAATAACCTCTGAATTCTTGTTATACTAAAATTGAATGACAATCGAATGACACATAACTCTTTTAATCCAATTCCGCCCAAACTCCTTATAAGCACATCTTTTTGCAGCTCGTTAATCAGAAATTAAACCACAACCTGCTACCTCTTTCCAGGCTTAAATTTCGATATTTTCAGAATTTGTTGTGCTTCGGTTTCTTCCATCAATTGTTTCAACGTTATATCATCAGCTTCTTTCATATATGCACGCACTATCATCCAACCTAAATAAGCGCCCAGCCGGCCTGGTGATTCAGCAGCAAAACCGGAGGTGAATGGTGCATCGGTCATCATTTTCGTGACACCTTCCGGATCCGAAGAAAACAACAATTGGTTTTCAATCATAAAAGCCCAGATATTGCTTTCATTATTACGCGTCCAATCAAGCTGAGCGAAAGTATAACCTATCTTAAATTCATCTTTTACATCCGGCAACGTAACATCAAGAAAATACAATGCTTTTCCTGCCATGATCATCTGATCAAGTAGAGTATTGCTGTTTTCATCATAGCGTATTAGATTATCGGATACCGAAAGCATACACTGCGGTAAAATATGATCGGGTGTAAAACGATCAGTTTTATATTTTGGAATACCTGCTTTCGGATAAGCCATTATATCACTGCCTAAAAAAATATCCAGGCCAATTGCCATCGCCGTATCCGAGTAATACACCGGATTATCAATGTCGAGACCAGAAACATATGTAAAAACATGAGGGGCAGCTTTTTCCGGATAGGCTAGCCGAAAGCGGTTGAAGGCATCAGTCAGATCTCTTTCAAGAGAAGTAACATCCGGATACTTTTTTATCGTCAGATCATACAATTCCCTGATATTCGGATCATTCAGAAAATTATAAATCCGCAGTATATTCATTGTATCCTGCCATTGATTCCCCAGGAAATAAGAAAAATCAGGATGCAAAGTTGCCATACCTTGCCTGAGGTGTTTTTTATCAAGATTAAAAAGTGCTTTCTCGTATCGTTTGATTACAATTTTCCCTTCCGGCACATTTACTTCAGGTTGTAGCGGCATTGCAACCTCCGGATTTTTGTTTTTACATGCCTGAAATGCAATTACTACTATCAGCGTTAAGAGAATGAAAACTTTATTCAACAATATTTTACTCATACTAACCATATATTATTTGTGCGGCAGTTTACAGAAGTTTAATTCCAAGACTCACATTGAACATGTTATTCTTCATGTTCAAATCACTGCTGCCGTTATAAATATTTTCAAGTCCCATTTCGTAACGAACATCCAAAGTAACAAAAAATACATCCAACCCTGCTCCCATCTGAACTGACCACACGCTATTTTTAATATCATCAACTGAATGAATAGGCCAAAACTCATTCATTTGTTCTGGATTCAGCTTTCAGGCCGATAAGTGCAGGGACTTTAATGGATTTTAATGTTACATCCTGACTTTGCACAACAGCACCAATACTTTGACTCAGTGTTGATTCACTCACCTGGTAATTTGCTTCGGGTTGAAAATAAAACTTTTTACCGACACGCACAAATGCTCCAATCTGAAAAGACTTTTTAATGCTGGCGTGTATAGAATCCAAATCAGTAGACAACTTATACGAATTGTAACCTACTTTGGGGCCTAAACTGAATATTCCCTGCGCATTAACTACCGATCCGAAGATTGTTATACATATAATTAAAAGAACCTTTTTCATTTACTGATTTTTTCTCCATTAGAACGCCCGAACGACAAAGTTATTATTTATGAAGATATTTTAGATATTCCGGTAAAAAATTCTAACAAGGATTAATGTTATTGTTATAACTTTTTTTTAACCGATCTTTGCAAATAATTAATAATAAAACTTCTGTTATGAAATCAAAAATAATTCTATTCCTGCTATTATCACTTATCACTTTTGCAGCAAAAGCACAGTACCCTCCTTATTATTTCGGATTAAAAGCCGCGCCTCAAATCAGTTGGATGAAACCTGATACAGATGGCTATACAGGTAACGGATCAAAGATCGGTTTTGCATGGGGTTTTATAGCTGAATTTAATTTTACTGAAAACCATAGTATTGGAACCGGATTTAATATGCTTTTTAACGGAGGCAAGCTCAGTTTTCCAACTGTAGTTAATGACGTATCAGGTACAATGAACAGGGAGTATTTCCTGAAATACATCGAAGTGCCTTTATCATTAAAAATGAGAACCAATGATATAAACGGAACCAAATATTTTGGCCGTATCGGACTGGGAACTGGTTTTAATATCGGCTCAAAGAAAGAGGACGAATTTACAAGTACTGCCGGGGATGTTACTTTAACCCCAAAGAACAATTACGATGAGGTTTCATTTATAAGAGAAGCGCTTATTGTTGGGCTGGGAGTTGAGCATGAAATAGCACAAGGGCCTAAACTTGGAGCAGAATTAACTTTTAACAATGGCTTCACTAATGTCCTGTCAGAAAATGGAGTGAAAGCAACATCGAATTTCTTCGAGCTTTCCTTTTCAGTAATTTTCTAGAAATAAAATATTTTTCTTTTTTCAGCCCGGGTATTCATCCGGGCTTTATTTTTGCATAAAAGTTATACCATGCGTATTGCACTTGCTCAGCTAAACTATATTATAGGCGATTTCGACCTGAATACTTCCAAAATAATTGCGACTATTGAAAAATGCAGGCAGCAGGGTGCTGACCTGGTTGTATTCGCAGAGCTTTCGGTTTGTGGTTATCCACCACGTGATTTCCTGGAATTCGACGATTTTATTCTAAAAAGCTACAAAGCCATTGATGCAATAGCTTCCCATTGCGAAGGTATCGCTGCTATTGTCGGAGCTCCTTCACACAATCCTGATGTTAAAGGCAAGAATCTTTTTAATTCGGCATGGCTACTGTCAGATGGCAAAGTACAGGCATTAGCACACAAGGCACTTTTACCTACTTATGATATTTTCGATGAATACCGCTATTTTGAACCAAACCGTACTTTCGATTGCATAACGTATAAAGGAATAAAAATAGCACTTACTATTTGCGAAGATATCTGGAACCTCGCACCTGACCCGCTGTATATTTCAAATCCAATGGATGTTCTGGCGCTGCAAACGCCTGATATCATGATCAATATTGCCGCATCGCCTTTTACTTATGACCAGCAGAAAACAAGGCTAGAAATCTTAAAGGCAAATACAAACCAATATAAAATTCCAATCATTTATGTGAACCAGGTCGGTGCTCAGACTGAATTATTATTTGATGGGAATTCCTGTGTACTTGATAGTGAAGGCAAAAATGTAGCGGGCTGCAAAGCTTTTGATGAAGATATTTGTTTTGCCGATTTTAATCCCGATGACAAATCAATTGTATCAGATTCTCCTCAGTTAATTGAAAATTCTTCCAAAACAGCCCTGATTCACGATGCTCTTGTAATGGGCATCAGGGATTATTTTGTGAAAATGGGATTTTCGAAAGCAATTCTTGGCCTGTCGGGGGGAATTGATTCAGCGCTTACACTTGCTTTAGCTGCCGAAGCACTTGGGAATGAAAATGTGTATGCAGTTCTCCTGCCATCGGAATATTCATCTGATCATTCTATTGCGGATGCAGTTGCGCTTGCTGAAAATCTGGGCTGTAAATATGATACTATCGGTATAAAAGAAGGATATAATTCCATTCTGGAATCGCTTAAACCATTTTTCAAGGACTTGCCATTTAATGTGGCTGAGGAGAATTTACAGGCACGTGTCAGGGCGGTGCTATTAATGGGATTAGCAAATAAATTCGGGTATATTTTACTTAACACATCCAATAAAAGTGAGGCGTCTGTTGGTTTAGCTGACTATATTAACCGTGACCACGAAATTATTCCTGTAAACAGCATTGCTAAACCACCGTCGGCCGAACTCCGCCCGGGACAAAAAGATAGTGACTCACTGCCGGAATATGATATTCTCGATCAGATCTTATACAATTATATCGAACTTCGTCAAAGCCCGGCCGACCTTGTTGCTTCCGGATTTGATGAAACAACGGTAAAACGCGTTTTACGCATGGTAAATATGAATGAATGGAAACGCCATCAAACACCACCAATTCTGCGTGTTTCGCCAAAGGCATTCGGACAGGGCAGAAGAATGCCGATAGTGGGGAGGTATTTGTCGTAAGGATCAGGAAAAATCACAGTCAAACTTTGCTTGAAAATAAAGTCCCTTTTAATAACCCAAATTAATCACTAAAAATTATTCCTGATTTATTTTGAGATTGTTTAAATATTGTACATTTGAACAATTGTAATTTATATATCGATTCCGAAAAAGTAGTATCAAAAATAATTGTATGCTCCATAAAGCTTATAAAATCACGAAGTGGCTGTTTTTAATATCCCTTTTAAATTTTCCCGCTCCCGGTTTTTCGCAGCAAAATGATGCTGAGCTAATAAATCAGCAAACTGTAATTGAAGTTTCCGAAGGCAGACTGGTGCAAACTATTTTTTACGAAATCCAGATAAATAACCGCAGAGGCGATAAATATGCTGAAGTATCCATTCCTTTTGATAAAATGAATAAGGTTTTGAATATTGAAGCAGCCATTTTTGATTTGTTCGGCAACGAAATAAAAAAGCTTAAAAAAAGTGATATAATTGAAAGGAGTGAAGGCTCTTCTGATAGTTTTTTCGACGATAACTATGTTAAAGAGTTTGAGCTCAGGCACAACACGTATCCATATACAATCAAATATTCTTATCGCTCAGAGGCCAGCCAGTTCCTGTTTATAGCTCATTGGTTTCCGGTTATCGATTATGAAATACCTACCCGGCAGGCCAGGCTGAAAATCAGTACCACTGAAGGATATAAGATCAATTTTTATTCAAACATGGTTGAAAAGCCAAAGATAGATTCAATTCCAGGCCATATTTATTATTCATGGGAAACATCTTATAAAAATTCTCTGAAACCTGAAACTTATTCGCCACCATTATCACAGTTTATCCCTTATGTTGCCATAGTACCCGAAAAATTTAAATTTGAAAACGAAGGCTCACATACCAGCTGGACGACTTATGGTGAATGGAATATGAGCTTACTCAACGGATTGGACGATTTGCCTTTATTTGAAAAATTCAAAATTCAGGCTTTAACGGATACAATACAGGACGAAAAAGA
Source organism: Bacteroidota bacterium (assembly GCA_020048595.1). Lineage (GTDB taxonomy): Bacteria > Bacteroidota > Bacteroidia > Bacteroidales > UBA4417 > UBA4417. The sequence goes on from JAIFMH010000010.1 coordinate 5,396, forward strand.
AAAAATCAGGATTCTTTTCCACTACCTTCAGGATGCAACACGCTATATAAATGTTTCGATAAAAACAGGAGGATTTAAACCCTATCCTGCTTCGTATGTAGCCGAAAACAAATATGGCGATTGCAAAGCTTTGTCAAACTATTTCAGATCATGCCTGGCAGTTATTAATATAAAATCATTTTATACAAAAATTAATTCAGGCGACCTGATTGAAACCTTTCATCCTGATTTCCCTTCGCAGCAATTTAATCATATAATTTTATTTATTCCTCTGAAAGAGGATACTTTGTGGGTAGATTGTACGAGCGATCTCGCTTTTGGTTACCTCGGAACTCCCACGCAAAACAGGCCTGCGCTTGTAGTGGATAAAAATGCAAGTGTGCTGATCAATACTCCGGCCATGGAGTTCAATGATGTATTGGAAATCCGAAAAATTACTGCAATTATTAGTAGCGATAAAAATGTAAAAGCAGATTTCATAAACACATATAAAGGTGACAAGTATGAATTGCTTTCATACATTCAAACGTCAATAAGCGAATCGCAGAGGACTCAATACCTTGGCAAACGAATTTTTGAATCCGGATACCAGATGGATACATACTCTATGTCCACCCCTGAACGCGACAAACCTGAAATTATATTGAAATATACTGCTTCATCAGACCAAAAGATAAAAGAATATGGTAACGAGCT
>JAIFMH010000144.1 GCA_020048595.1 Bacteroidota bacterium
TTGTATCGGTAATGTATATTTTTATTCCGAAAATTATCAAAAAGCATTAGACTATTATTATAAATCAAAATCATATCCCGGAATTGTGCGGTTTGAACAAACCGGTGATCTGAGCATATATGTAAACGGCACCATTGGCGAAGCATATTTTAAATTGAATCAACCTGATTCGGCATTGCTGTATTTACAGAAAGCCTATGCCCTGGATAGTAAAAGAACCGATCACCGGAACTGGAGTATTCCTTATTATTATCTCGGTCATATTCATGCTCAAAAAAAGCAATATGCACTTGCCATGGACTATTATCGGCTTGGATTATCCGTATCTACTGTGACTAAAAACACATTGGATGGGATTATTAGTATGGCCGTTGTTTTTAAAAATACAGGGATGACAGATTCAGCCATCTTTTATTCGAAAATAGTAGTTAAAGAGGGCCTTCAAAAATCATTTCTCACGCAGGTAATTGAGGCAAGTGCTCTGCTTAAAGATATATACAAAACAAACAATGAAAAAGACAGTGCATTTCTTTACCAGGAAATAATGCTGGCAGCAAAGGACAGTTTATTTAGTACCGAAAAACTGAACCAGATGCAAAATCTTTCTTTTAACGAGCAACTCCGGCAGCTGGAACTGGAGGAACAAAAAACAAAAATACTTGAAGAGCGGACGCGTAACATTCAGTATGTTACCATTGCTATTGGGCTTATCTGCTTTTTGATTTTATTTCTCCTTCTCAGCCGAAGCATTATTGTGAATGAAAAATGGATTTCCTTCCTTGGGATACTGGGCTTACTGGTTGTATTTGAATTTATTAACTTGCTTCTTCATCCGTTCCTGGGAAAAATCACCAACCATTCGCCATTGTACATGCTGATTATTTTAGTAGCCATTGCCGCTTTACTTATACCCTTGCACAATCATTTAGAACGTTGGGTAAAACATAAAATGGTGATAAAAAACAAACGGATTAGGTTGGCGGCGGCCCGAAAAACAATTGAGAAATTAGCTGGAAATACTGATAACCTGTGAGGTTGGGAAAAAAGAACCCAAATCCGTGCTCTCCCCTGCTAGCGTTCTGAAAAATGCATCTGTAACTGAACTAACCTTATAAATCAGAATTAATGCACCATTAACACAAACTTCCTGAATTATGAAAAAGGTAAATGTGTTATACATCAGCGGCTCCCTGGGTTTAGGCCACATAACCAGGGACCTGGCAATTGCCAACAGCCTCAGAAAGATTCTTCCCGAAGTTGAAATTGAATGGCTGGCTGCCGATCCGGCCAGCAAATTTTTACTGGAAGCAGGAGAAAAAATGGTACCTGGTGCCGAGGCTTACGCCAATGAGAATGTATCAGCCGAAAAAGCTGCCAAAGGTGCCAGCCTGAACATATTAAGCTATTTGTTGAAGTCGCGGGCTGAATGGAAAAAGAATATAGATTTCTTCCTGAACCTCATTGCACAAAAGAAATATGACCTTGTAATCGGTGACGAAACCTACGAGATAAACCTGGCACTCAGGGAACACAAGGAAATGAAAACTTTTCCTTTCGTTATGATTTTTGACTTTGTAGGGCTTCATGCCGTGACAAATAATCCACTGGAACACCTTGGCGTGTATTATTGGAACCGGGTTTGGTGCCACGATTACCGGCTGAAGATAATACCTCCTTACGATCTTGCTCTTTTTGTCGGCGAACCCGAAGATGTACCTGATGAGACTTTCGGATTTATGATGCCCAACCGCCGCGACATGGCAAAAAAAATGTATTCTTTTGTCGGATACATTTTCCCGTTTGAAGTCTCTGCGTATTCGGATAAACAAAAGGTGCGAACGAAACTCGGATACGGCAAGGAACCTCTGCTGATTTGTTCCCTGGGCGGAACGGCCATTGGCAAGGAATTGATGGAACTTTGCGGAAAGGCATATTTGCTTGCGAAAGAAAAAAATCCCGCCCTGCATGCTGTTTTCGTTACGGGTCCAAGATTGCAGGCTGAATCAGTCCGGCTTCCGGAAGGTGCTGAAGTAAAAGGATTTGTTCCCCGGCTTTACGAGCATTTTGCCGCCTGCGACCTTGCTATAGTGCAGGGAGGCGCAACATCTACTTTTGAATTAACAGCGCTTCGAAGACCCTTTATTTATTTCCCTCTCGAAGGGCATTGCGAGCAGGCCAATGTTTCCAGAATCCTGTCGCAGCGGGGAGCAGGTGTAAAAATGATTCTTTCAAAAACCACCCCCGGGTTACTTGCTGAAAAGATTATTTCAACAATTGGCAGGGATTTATCTTATCCTGTTTTACCTGCCGATGGGGCGGATAAAGCTGCCCGTCTACTCGTAAAATTATTGGAAAAATAAGCATGTCGAATTCAATTATCCAACATCCTTAAACAAAAAAACAGTTATGAAAAATTTCAACGTTCTCGCAAAGCAATTCACCCTATTGTTGGCATTTATTGCACCAACTTTGTTTGCCCAGGACATACAATGGGAACAACTGAACGGACCATTTGGCGGAACGGCTCTATCATTTGCTTCAAATGCAAATGGTGATGTTTTCGCCGGTGCAGATCAGGATCAAAGAGGAATATTCCGCTCTACCGATGTAGGGCTTACCTTTCAGCCTAAAAGTGCTGGTCTGTATTTGGAAAACAGAGCCGTCAGCTGGCTTGTTCCTGATGACACGAGTTATATTATAGCCGGTACAGACAGCCATATCGGATCTAAGGTTTATAAGTCAAAGGATAATGGAGAAAGCTGGACTCAGATTGCGGATCTTGGTGGAACTTCCGTTGCTAAAAACGACAGCGGGCATATTTATGTGGGAAATACTGCTTTTGCACAATACAGTGTCTCAAAAGACGGCGGTTATACCTGGGTGCACTATCCCAGTCCGGCTGCATTTACAAACTGTATTGCGATCACTGACAGCGGACATATTTTTATTGGTGGAAATTACACCGGGTATCGTTCCACTGATAGCGGAGCCAACTGGAAAAATCTGGGATCAGCAGGACTTCCGGATGGAATCAATTCGATCGCTTTTGCCCCAAACGGGACTATTTATGCAGGTTGTTCAAGAGAAAACACTTCTAATTCAGGTGTTTACAGATCAACTGATAATGGTGATAGCTGGACTGCTGTAAAACAGGGATTCAGGGTTTATGCCTCACACAATATAGTTGTAAATGATACTGGAGAAATCTTCGTTGGGTCCTGGGGATACGGAATATGGAAATCAACGGATAACGGTGATACATGGACCCAATGCAATTCAGGGCTCGGGCATTTTTATATAAAATCAATGCATATTACTGATAACGGAGATATTTATGCCGGATTAAGCGGTGGGGGTATATACAGATCAACCGATAATGGGGAAACCTGGCAACAGGTTGGATTAACTGCTGCGAGTGTAAAGAAGATTGCGATTAATCCTGCTAACGGTTACATGTTTGCTTCAGTAAATGGTGTATCCCGCTCAACTGATGGAGGGCAAACATGGGAAACAATTAATAGCGGGCTGGCAAATTTAGATACCAGAACGTTTGCAATTCAAGAAGATGGAACCATTTTTTGTGGTGCCGGTTTTAATTATAATGATCCTGGCGTGATATTTCGTTCATCAGATAATGGAAATAGCTGGGTACGCGCCGATACGGGAATTGCCTGGAGTACACATCTTAATGCAATGGCTGTTGATGCTTACGGCAACATTTACGCCGGTGCTTATGATGGGATCTATAAATCCATTAATAATGGAAGTAGTTGGTATAATATTGGAGCAGAGGGTGGAGCAAAAGGACTTGCTTTAAATTCAGCAGGTGACTTGTTTATGGCAAAGGATGCACATGGTGTTTGGCGATTATTGAACAATGACACGAGCTGGACTCATTTAATGGATGGAAGTGGTTATACTATTTTTTGTGGAAGCAATGATAACCTGTATTGTGGAAACTTCCGCTCAACAGATAATGGTGATACCTGGACCCGAATGAGCATAGATTACTTCACTTCTTCTTTTGCCGAAAATTCTCTTGGTCATTTATTTTGCGGTACGTTTAACTATGGCAGTGGCGTATGGCGCTCAACTGATTATGGTGATACCTGGTCACAAATAAATACCGGATTGCCGATCATGGATATCCGTTCCGTTGCTGTTGATTCTGACGATTATCTCTATGCAGGTACATGGGGTGAATCGGTATTTAAAACAACTACATCAACAGTAACAACCGGAATTGAAGACAGAAATCTTGAAACATCTGATTTAAGCCTGATGCAGAACTATCCAAACCCTTACAGCCAATTTACAACAATCTCCTGGCAGCAATCAAAGCAAAATCATGTGCTTTTGTGTGTTTACGATTTTACAGGTAGAAAGAGTCAAACGCTTACAGATACAGAAATGCCTGCAGGGAAACACAAGGTAACATTTGATGCTTCAGGCTTGCCGGCAGGGGTGTATTTCTATCAGCTACAAGTAAATAGCCAAAAACAAACAAAAAAAATGGTTTTAATTAAATAAGGCTGTTATGAAAAATCTATTTACTCACTTTTTGTTGCTACTGATCGCTTTTTTTGCATTAAACGCTACTGTTTACGCACAATGGTCAACGGACCCAAATGTAAATAATCCAATCTGCACTGCGGCAAATGACCAATTCTCTCATTCCATTGCAAGTGATGGCGAAGGGGGCGCAATTATCACATGGGAGGACTTTAGAGGTGGTAACTACAGCATTTACGCACAGCGGATCAATGCCGATGGTATGCTGTTATGGGCTACAAATGGCATTGCCATCTGTACTGCCGCGAATGATCAAACCGTCCCAAAAATAGTAAGTGATGGTGAAGGGGGAGCAATTATTGCATGGAGCGACTTTCGCAGCAGCATTTACGCTGACCTTTACGCCCAAAGAATTAATGCAAGTGGTACAGCTTTGTGGACAAACAATGGTATCGCCATCTGCACCGCAGCAAAGATTCAGGTCGCCGTTGAAATCATAAGCGATGGGGAAGGAGGCGCGATTATTACCTGGCATGATAGTCGGAGCGGAGTCTACGACATCTATTCCCAACGGGTAAATGCTAGTGGTGTTGTGATGTGGACTGCTGATGGTGTTGATATCTGCAGCGCAGAGAACAATCAGGAAAACCCAGCTATTGTAACCGATGGCGCAGGGGGTGCTATTATTACATGGCAGGATAATAGAAATGGAACCAATCAAACTAACGATTATGATATTTACGCACAAAGAATAAATTCAAATGGTACAGTTCTTTGGACAGCTAATGGAATTTCAATCTGTAGCGTAACCGGAAATCAGGTCTATCCCACCATTTTTTGCAACATCACGGGAGAAGCGATTATTACCTGGTGGGATGTTCGTACCGGCGACATTGATATTTATGCCCAGCGTATAAATGTCAGTGGCACATCACTCTGGACAACCAACGGTGCCGCTGTTTGCACCGCACCGAATTTTCAACAATCTCCTGCCATAGAGAGCGATGGCGAAGGGGGAGCGATTATTACCTGGCAGGACTATCGCAGCGGTAACTATGATATATTCACGCAGCGGATCAACATCAGTGGTGCGGTGCTATGGACAACCGACGGCGTCGCCATCTCAACCATGCCTAACGCTCAGATGTCTCCCTGTATCACCACTGATGGCTCCGGGGGTGCATTTATTATTTGGGATGATCAACGGAGCGACAACCGCGATGTGTACGCACAACGAATAAATGCCAATGGAGTAGTACAATGGACCGATAACGGAGTCGCCGTTTCCACAGCTGCAAGTGATCAATATTATCCATCCATCGTGCGTGATAACTCCGGGGGTGTGATAATTATTTGGTGGGACTACCGAAATGGCTATACTGCCGATATCTATGCACAGCAAATTAACGCCAATGGTCAATTAGGAGTAATAACAGAGATAGAGGATGATCTTGCTGCTTCGCGGGAATCAATCTCCCTTGAGCAGAATTTCCCGAATCCCTTCACCACCAAAACCAGGATATGCTGGCAGACGCCGGCACCTGTATATTTGGAGCTAAAAGTATATGATTTGTATGGAAGGCAGGTCAGAACATTGGTTCAGGCGCAAATGATTGCGGGTGAACACCACACTTTTTTTAATGCTTCTGGTTTACCGGCAGGAATTTACTTTTATCAGCTTAAGGTAAATGGCATGGTTGATACTAAAAAAATGAGTATCATAAAATGATTTTGTTGCTCTTTAAAAGCATTAGTAAAAGACAAGCTATGCCAAAAATCTCTTTTGCTTTTAATATCACAAAAACAAAAACCCAAAACGCAACAACATATTAGGACTAGTTGAAACAATACCCGATAAATTTATCAATTAAATCTATTGGAGAACCAGCAATATCTTTGAAATGGCATCTATTCTCTTTTTGAAGCCTTCAAAAGGAATATCGGATAATCACTCACTTTTCCTTCTTCATTCGTTTTCTGAATACTATAACATTGCTGATGTTCAATATTCGTGAATCCAATTGCTTTTAATTTATCGGACAGATACTCTACATCAAAGCCAAGATGCCCACTAAACCCCTCGCTATGAAATGACCCATCTTCGGCGTACAAATCAGCTATGGCAAGGTATCCGCCGGGATTTAAAATGGAAAAGAATCTTGAAAGGACACTGTCAACATCGTTTACATGATGCATCACCATCTGGTTATAAATGATATCAAAACTGCCGGTATAATCCTGATGTTCAAGATCAAAAAACAACGGTTTCATATTTTGAATATTCTGTTCCGCAATTTTTTCTGCTGTTACCGCTGTCATTTCCTTTGAATTATCCATCAGGACAATTTCCTCAAATTGATCTTTCAGCGCAAAACTCAGCAAGGCTGTTCCTGAGCCATACTCCAGCGCTTTCATGCTCTTATTAAATGGAATCGTTTGCAGCATTGCTTTTGCAACGGCTTCGGATCTGTTGATATAACGTTGGTTTTTATCCCAGTCGCGGGCTCTGGCATCAAATTCACTCATAGGTTTATCTGAATTATTATAAATAGTATGTTAACAGCATTGTAAACAGAAAAATGCATAGGATGTTGCATCTCATTGAAAAAAGAAGGATTAACTGGATTTTACCCAAAACCAAAAAGCTATTTTCCGTTGTACTAACAACTAAAAATTTTTACCTTTGAAGTAATTACAAAAACTATGCTTATGAACATCAATATTTTATTAATACTGGTACTTATCGGACTGGTAACAGGCGCCTTAGGCGGAATGCTCGGAATTGGCGGTGGACTGATTTTAATACCTGCATTGGTATATTTTCTTGGGTTTAGCCAACACCAGGCTATCGGAACCAGTCTTGCAGTAATGCTTCCACCTATCGGACTTTTTGCAGCCTATAACTATTATAAGGCAGGACAGGCGAATTTATTATATGCATTAGTGCTTGCCATTGCCTTTATGGCAGCAAGTTATTTTACATCCAAACTTGCTCTGAAAATGCCTGAAAATATAATCAGGAAAATTTTCAGCGTGTTCCTTCTGGTAGTTGCCATACGGATGTTCTTTTCAAAATAATGCATAGATAAACTGAGAAGGATACGTAAAAATGAATGATTTATTAACTAGCCTCACAGCAAATTACGTTTAACCCACGAACAGAAAACATTTCTTCTGTAATCAGTACTAATTATTTTATCGTTCCAACCTTAAAAACATCAACCCCATTTTCCTTTGCCATTTGCATAGCTGGCTGATTCTGCATGATAGCGCCGCCCCAGTAATTATGATCGTAAATGTGGGGCGTTTTAAACCAGCTTTCGATATTCATAATCAGTTCTATATTCCTGGTTTTGTCTTTCTCTATTGTAAATGCTGAGGCCGGCAACGAAACGGGGAAATAATTCTGTACAAACGCATAAATGGAATCTATTTCAATCACGTTGCTTTTGTACAATTGCCCTATTCCCATGTGAAAAGCATAGCTTTTAATCACATTTGAATTATCCTTCCAACTGCCGTTTATCATCATATAATGGTAACCTCCGCCTAAAATATCTGGCCACATCATGTTTACTTCAGGCGGATTTACAAACATGAAAGATTTGTTTTTTTCGCCGGTAATCCCAAAAACAAAGGAAACAGAATCATACGCACCTGCCGGAATATCATCATAAACATCCCATTTCAGTGTTTCGGGGATGTCGATATCCACGTAATGAATTTCCTTCCAGTCACTGATCAGTTTTTTGGTTCCATCCGATTTGTGAAGCGTAACATCTGAGATAAAATACATTACCTGGTTTATTTCGTAAGGATTTCCGGCAGCATTTACATACTTCATATTGTCTTTCTGTAAAGCCAGCCCATCCACCAGATGAGTAAAAGAAAATGAAATATGCCCTGAAGTAGTATTATCATCAGGCTCGTCGTTGTTACACGATACATTAATGAGCAACAATGTACCAAACAAGAAAGTTATCAAAAGGGCATATTTCATAGTGATCAGATTGAAAGGGTAAGGTTTACAAAAAACATCCGGCCAGGTTCGTACAGTTTTTCTGTTGAGCCTACAATTTTGCGGTTCAGATGTTCGTAATACGACACATCAAAGATATTGTTTACACCGGCATTGATACCTATATTCTTACTTACTTTATAGGCAACCGAGAAATTCAGAAGAGAGAATCCCGGTGTTACAGGCTCGTAAAACGCTTCGGATACATGATTCTGGGCTGCAACCAAACGGTATGCGATTTTGGGAATAAGCTTGCCTTTCAACATACGGTAGCTTATACCTATTGTTGTTTCGAAAGGCGGTATTTCGGGAAGCGCATCGTTTTTCAGTAAGGTATCGCCCGTAACCTGGCCTGCATTAATAATGTATTTGGTGACTTCCGGAATACGGCCATAGGTAAGAGCTGCGACTACACTTACACCGAGTTTGTATGCCTGGGGCGAAGTATAACCCACTTCAAAACCAGTAAACGTTGCATTATCAACGTTAACAAACTGCTTTACTCCGGGAGCGCCAAGAGTTCCTGGCGTAATAACAGATGACGGGAGCAACTCAGCCGAAATATAGTCCTTAACATAGGAGTAAAAACCATTTACATACATATTTCCGAGTTTCACATCTGAGTATTTAAAAGTCAGATCAACCTCGTTGTTCGTCTCAGGCTTAAGCTGTGGATTGCCGAGATAATCATAGCTATCGTATCCTACTGTCAACAGTTTTATATATCGCTCAAGCATATTCGGGCTTCGGGTGCCGCGGGCTATGGCTAGCGATATGGAAAGTTTATCGGTAATCTTACGAGTCGCACCCAGGTTTCCACTAAAATTTACATACTGCGAAGCGGTTTCGTTAAAATATTCTACTCCATTCTTAATCAGTACCAGTGTGTCTTCCGAATCGGCTTTGTTTATATCCAACCGAAGGCCTGCATTAAATGCGAATGATCCGAAAACCGAATTATAACCTGCGATCAGGCCCGCGTTTTGAATCACAGCTTTATTCCAGAGATTGAACTTTTTAGTGGAAGTGCCGCCCATCATTTGCATGGTCATGGTACGGATACCATCCTTGTAAATATTCTCAAAATCCAAGCCGGCTGAAACAATATGTTTCCCGAAATTCAATCCCATAATAGCTTTACCACCCGTATTTATAGCGTCAACATCAGCAACCATCTGTTTGGTATTCCAGGTTTCACGATTGCTATTGTCCATCAGGTGGCTTACATCTGTCTGATAGATTTTCACATCTAAGGATGTAATTACCTCCGACAGGTTTTTAGCTGAATAATCTGCGGACATCATACGGGTATCATCACTTATTTCGTCCATGGTAAGAGCCGGAAACATTACATCGCGACCGTGTGATTCGCTGTACGAAAGCAGGATATTCTGCTTTGGAGAAATGGTATAACCGACTTTTGCGCCATAAT
>JAIFMH010000361.1 GCA_020048595.1 Bacteroidota bacterium
TGGCCGGTACGGTCGCAGATTTCGGAAGCGGTATTGATCATACCCGGAGCCATCATTCCGGCAAAGTCAGCTTCGATCTGGAAGTCAATATCGTCGGCATGTGGATTATTCATCCAATGACCTGATGCGGGAGGCATAATTCCGTTCAGAATATTGTAACGTGCAGCCTGGTTGGCATGCCAGAGTTTATAATCGTCTTTTGCAAAGGAAACAGCAAAGGAATCGGCGGGAGCGTCGAGGCCCACTCTTTCGAGGACTTCGATAAAGGTAAGATCCATATAAACATCATCATACAAACCCGGATCGAGTTCAAATATTTCACGGATATAATCGTCGTACCAAACCATTTGCTGGTAATCCTGGATCATGGTGCCTTTAAATTTGAACTCAGTAGGACCTCCGAATGTGCAACCGATAGTTTGCCCGGCCCATCCACCTTTGATCTTGTCCTTAAGAACACTGGCTGACAAAGTTGTTGTTTCGGGAAGCGCAGAATCCTTTTGTTTCTCTCCTCTGCATGATATGAGAAGCAAGATAACCGAAAACAAGAAGATACTATTTAGTGCTTTTATCATAGGTTTTATTGCTTTTTTGAAAATGACATATTTTATGAGGGGTTAGGATTTGGGGGTTAGGGGTTAGGGGTAGTTTTGCGCAAAAACGAAAAATTTTGTGTTTATAAAAAAGTCCTTTTGTTTCTAAATCCCAACACCTAAAACCCTACACATACTTTATTTTGGCAAGTTACTTTCCGATTGTTTTTCCGAGTAAACCATTATATCGTTGATGCGGATTTCATATTCAGGTTTTGGGTTAAGCCATTTAAGCCTGACATTATGCTTTCCTTCAGTTAACTGGTATTTCCATGCTGGTTCAAGGCGACGGGAAGTATTTTTCATCGGCATTTTTACCTTTTCATCCAGCTGTCCATCTATATAAACTTCCAGTTCAGCAACATATGGATCATCAGGTTCGGCCAGGCCAAACACTTCCGATCCCACTCTTTTTGAAACACGGTCGATATAACTCCTGTCGATTTTCGAATTCTTCACCAGGTTACCATAGAAGATATATCCGTTTCCAACAAAGTCGTAAGATAGTTCATCGGTAAATGATTGGTCGAACCTGTCGCGAAAAGTTGGAAATGTGTTTTCGAAATTCTGCTCCAAATTAACGGCAACAGGCTCAGCAAAAGGAATCACAATTTTATCAGCTTCCACGGTTCCTCCGGCGCGTTTAACCATTTCCAACGCATGTTTTAAGCTTAGCTCGTATGCTCTGTTTAACGACATCGGTGTACCTTCGAAGTTCAGTGGTTCAATTTCCTGCAAAGGCTTAAGCCAGAAGGCAGGAATTTTTGAATATCCAAGCATAACGCCGAGCACTCCACCAACAGTTGCAGGATTGCAATCGGCATCCTGTCCGCAGCGAGCGGCAATATCAATTGACTTTGAAAAATCACCTTTCCCGTATAACAAACCAATAGTAACGTATGCTGAGTTTATTTTTGCATCAATATTGAAGGACAGGAAGCATCCTTTCGGGCATCCTACATCGTTGTTCCATTTCTTCTGTATTTCGAACCATGTTGCCTGCCAATCTTCAGGATATTGTTTATGGAATTTGATAACATCGGCGATGCAATCGTGGAATTTTGTTCCTTCCGGAATTGTTTTTAAGGCTTTCTCAACAATTTCGGTTGCATCATTTGAAACGAAAGCCAATGAATACAATGCGGAAACATAAACGCCCCCATACCAGCCATCGCCGCTGTTCATAATATGTCCGACACGGTCAGCAATTTCGGTAGCTGAATTCACCATCCCTGGAGCCATCAATCCAATAAAATCAGCTTCTATCTGGAAATCGAGATCATCGGCATGCGGATTATTTTTCCAGTTTCCTGATTGTGGCGGCATAATTCCATTCAGAATATTATACCTCGAAGCCTGGTTTGCGTGAGCTAAATGATAAGCAGTTCCGGCCCAATGATTTGCAATGGTATCCATTGAAACATTTAGTCCATACTTTTCAAATACATCCACAAAATTCAAGTCAGTGTAGATATCATCAAAAAGACCGGGCTTTTTATTCCACCAGTATTTTACATATCCTTCGCGCCAGGGTATATTCTGAGTTTCAGGAATAATGGAACCCTGGTATTTGAATTCTACAGGAGCACCATACACTACGCCAATCGTCTGTCCGGCCCAGCCGCCTTTTATTTTATCCTGAAGCTGCTCTTTTGTAAACGTATTTTGTGTTAAAGCAGCCTTTTTATCCGACGCTTTCTGTTTACACGAAACAGAAAGAGCCAGCAACGCAAAAGTAAAAAGCGTAATTCCAAAAAACTTCTTGATCTTATAGAGCATCATACTGATTCATTTTAATGATAAACACTGAGTTCAGTTACCGAAGTAAATCCGGAAACATTTTTGGTGTATTTATTCCAATGCACTTCAACCTTTGCATCACCGATTATGCGGATTGCTTTGGTCTCGACTGCCTGAAAACTAATTACATATTCTACAAAGTGAGGCTGATAAAATACGATATCAGTTGCGGGTAAAGCTGGTGTAAAAGAGGCTTTTTCAACCGGTACCCACTGGCCTAACTCATTCAAATATTGTACATTGAGTGATGTGAACCAACCGCCAAATTCTTCGAGGCAACCGGTATGCAAAGCAAGCATACTGATTTTTTGCGGGGTTTTCCAGCCATAGCCATAGTAATCCACTTTGGGGATTTTTGTTTTTGCAGCCAGGCTGTAGAACACCGAGCCGGCACCGGCGATTATTCCATCATTAATTACTTCAACATTTTTAGCATACATGGGTTTGCCAAAAGTATACCAGCATGAATCCAGAACCGCTTCGTTTAGCTCCCTTACATTAGCCAGAATAGTATCGGCAGTTGGAGCAATATTTGTACCACGGACCAGAAGGTTGAAATCGCGAACAATCTTTTCTTTCCCGTTGTCCAGCTGAAGTGTAACTTTAAAATATCCTGCAATTTCAGGGATACCGGTAACTCGGCCTTTTGTAAACGTGAGGCCATCGGGCATATTGCCCGAGACCAGGCTCCAGTTATAAACTTTATTAGCTTCGGTATAGAAAGTATAATCTACAGTTTTGCCGATTTCCATTTGTGGCAATGGGCCAAGGCAAAATTCCAAAGGCGGATTAAAAGCAGCATCAGTATTAATTGTCAAAACCTGATTACCAGGTTTTCCGCTTAATTTACCGCCTTTCGAAACCACAAGGTCGATAGTAGCTTTCAGAGTCTGATCAATAATATCTGATATTTTAGCATCAGGAATATCGTATCGGGTAATGTTGATGTACTTATCGTTGAACGGTTTTTTCCAGCCTTCGATCGGTAAATAAAGATTTGCAGGCAATCCTTTCATTCCATTAATAACGCCTAACAATCCGGCAACAGTAGCAGCCTGGTTATCGGCATCAAAACCCATGGCACATGAAAGATCGAGTGTACGCTGGAAATTGTTTTCGCCATAAAGCATAGCCAGGATGGCGCAGGCTCCGTTGAGATTGGCATTCCAGATGGTTTTGGTCATGGCAGGTTCATCAACATAATATTTCTGAGCCATTTCCTTCCAGGATGCTTTCCAATCAGTCGGATGTTTTGCGTGTAAAGCTATCATTTCGCGGGCGGTAGCTGTAAACCGGCCATTGGCAGGCAATGCTTTGATTCCGATTTCGATCAGTTTATTGATGTCCTTTTCAAAAAATGCTGCTGAATACATCGCCCCGTAGAAGATAGTAGGCTCAACACCCCATTCATCACTGGTTATGCGTGCAGCCCAGTCCGATTTGGAGGCGGCATAGTTCACCATTCCGGGAGCTGTAAAGGCCCAAATTTCGTTAATAAGCTGTGGATCAATCTGGTACCAGTGAGGATTTAATGCTTTGCTACCAGTAAAAGGTGGCGTATAGCCGAAATGCATTAAACCGAGAGCGCCACGGTTGGCAAGCCAAACCCTGTCGCGGATATGATACATCCATGCATCACGAAGCTCGTTGTATGAAGGTTCCGCGCCAAATTTCTGCATCTGAAGCAGGTACATGTATTCAACATCCGTATCATCGTCGGAAAAGGCACCTTCATATTTTTGAAGTTTATCAAGGCTTTTGCTGTAGCCATATGGCCAGTTTTCGGGTCCCGGTGCGTTAACATATTTATTTTCGTGGGGCAAGCCGTACATATTGCCGATCATCTGGCCAATCCAGGCAGCGGCAATTTTATCGCGTAACTCGCTCACACTTATTTTGGAAGGTTTAGTTCCGAATGCATTGTCCGGCACGAGGTATGTTACTGCAACCAGGACCAGAAAGAGAAATATAGCTTTTTGTTTAACCATTACTTACAAAGGATTTTGAACCAGGTTTGAATTTGTGCTTAGCACGGATTGAGGAATAGGGAAAAGTTTTGCATTTGGTCCGGATGCCGGTTTGTTCCATCCCGCATTACCCCAAACGCCAAAACGAATCTGGTCCTGTCTGCGGTGACCTTCCCATGCAAATTCCCTTCCAAGTTCATTCAGGAATTCTGCATTAGTAAGATCGGCTTCCTGCAAAGGTGCAAGACCTGCACGTGTACGTATTTTCTGTAATTCGGCATCGTTAAGCATTTCTCCGGCACGGCCCAGGCGCCATAACGCTTCGAGTTTTGTGTAGAGCACATCCGCATAGCGGAACAATACATGATCGTTTTCCATATCGGTAACATAGTATTCCAGTTCATCCTGGTATTCGTATTTGGCGCAGCGGGCTCCTTCCCATTTTTTACGTGCCATATAATTCGCAACTGTTGACGTATATATAAAAGGAACACCGTCAATTATGATGTCATTGCCACTTTTATCTTTTTGCTGGCCGTAAAGGAATGATTTTTTGCGGAGATCGTTATCCGCATACTTATCCAGAAATCCAGGCTCAAGAATAAACTCATCCCACATTCCCCCTTTGAAATTAAATGTTGCGCGGCTGGCATCATTTAATGTTAGCGTATACCAGTAAAAGCGGTCTTTTGTAAAGATGGAATGCATCGGTATCACAAAAATATTTTCACTTGATAATTCGTTATGCACCTTGAAATTTGCGAAAAAGTCGTTTTCGATACGGTAACTGTTAAGTGCAATTACCTTATTACAGGCATCAACTGATTTTTGAAACTGATCCTCCCCTATCCACTCCTTGGCATTCAGGTAAAGCTTAGCCAGCAATGTATAAGCCATACCCTGGGTAACTCTTCCATAGTATGTCGGGGTTGGTACACTTTGAAGTTTGTCAATATTATCGAGGATATCCTGTTCAATATAGTCGAAAACAAATTTCCGGTCTTTCTGTTCCGACAATTTTTTATCGGTAAAGTCAACGGAGAAAGGGATATTACCCCAGTTATCAATTCCCCAGTAGTACATGAAAGCACGAAGAATTTTAATTTCGGCAACGATACGATCTTTTTCAGGGAAAGTAATTTCAGTTTGTTCTGTTTCGTAGATCACTTCATTGCAAGCACTTATACCTTCGAAAACTGAATTCCATGCATAATTCAATATTTTATTATTCGGATCAATCCTATGAGTATGCAATTCATCCCATCGTCCGTTGTCCCAAACAAATCCGTCATCACGACCGGGAGCAACCATTTCGTCGGATGCAATTTCGGTTAGGGACCACAGGCTGAACTCTTCAGGATAGGGCTGTAATTTGGTATAAGCACGGCCCGCATTCATCAGCACATCCTTTTCTGTGCGGAAGAATTTTTCGAGAGGAATATCAGAATATACTTCTTCGTCAAGATTGGTACACGAAACCAGGCTCAGTAGTACTGTTAATAAAATTGCCTGTATTGAATATATGAACTTCTTCATTTCGATTGAGTGTTTTAATTAAAAGACAACATTTACACCAAGAGTAATGGTTGTGGTCCTGGGATAATAATACATGTATTCGATCCCTGGTTCCAATCCACTCAGATTAACTTCCGGATCAAGGCCTTTGTAACCGGTAATTGTAAGAACATCCTGAGCGGTGAGATTAAGCCTCATTTTCGAAATATATTTCGATTGTATCGGGAAATTATAGCCCAACGAAACATTATCGATTTTTACAAACGTTGCGCTTTCAATATATTTAGATGAATATTGACCGATCCCGATAAATTCAGGATTTTCAAGTTGTGTGTGTACAATATTTCTGCCCAGGCTCTGCCAGTTTTCATAATACAAGCGGTACATATTGAGCACTTCCCCGCCGATATTGGACCTGATAGAAATGTTCATGTCCCAACTGTTGTATGTAAGCATATTACTCCATCCTATGGTGCAGAAGGGGTATGCATTGCCTATTGGTTCCCAGTCTTCGGGATTCACTTTCCCTATCGGATTCGCATTTTTAAATGTGTCATATCCGTCTTCGTTCACGCCAAGCCAAACCGGGCCATAAAATGTTCCAAGTGGTTTTCCTTCTTCAAT
Organism: Bacteroidota bacterium; assembly: GCA_020048595.1. Lineage (GTDB taxonomy): Bacteria > Bacteroidota > Bacteroidia > Bacteroidales > UBA4417 > UBA4417. Next base: position 6,500 of record JAIFMH010000361.1, read on the forward strand.
CCGCAACGCGTTTAGAGGAAAAGCTCCGCCAAGCCAACCTGTTTCGACATATTTATTTGTAAATTCATCATTCGAAAATTTCACAAGTTTGTTAATGTTCTTACTGAAAGTCAACGTAGTTGTCCAGTTAAAAGATGAGTTTTTAACTGCAACGGCATTAAATGTTAGTTCTACTCCCTGGTTACTGATTGTACCTACATTGGTAAAAAGTTCAGGATAAATGTAAGGTGGGTAAGGTACATTATAGGTATAAAGCAAATCTGTACTTTGGCGATAATAGTAATCCAGCACTCCGCTTATGCGGTTATTAAGAATTGAAAAATCGACTCCTGCATTCAGTTCCTGCTTTTTTTCCCAACGCAGATCCGGGTTAGGATTTGATGTTGGTTCGTACGTATTTATCCACTCTCCGTTGTAAAAGAATTTCCCGGCAATGCCCATCATGATCAGAGACTGATAGCTGGCAAAATCCTGGTTGCCGGTTACACCATAACCTACACGAAGTTTAAGATCGTTAACCCAGGTAACGTCATTCATAAAATCTTCCTTATTAATTCTCCATCCAAGGCTTGCCGAAGGGAACCATCCCCATTTGTTATTCTCCCCAAACCTCGAAGAACCTTCCCGGCGCAGTGAAGCAGCTGCCAAGTACTTTTCGTCGAAGTTGTACATAAGGCGTCCAAAAAATGAGATGAGTGTACTCGATTCTTTATAGGAATCCATTTCGGCCTGACCAACACCTAATGCTGATCCGGCACTGATATTATTAGGACCGTAAAGATCAGAATCGAATCCGGAGTTAACCATATAGGATGTGTTCGATTCCTGCTCCTGGTATGAATAACCGGCTAAAGCCTGTACATTATGATCCTGGAATGATTTTGTATAATTTAACGTGCTCTCGTATTGTAGTCTGTTGCTTTTCCCATTGGCGATTTCTGCTTCGCCACCTTTACCCAAAATACTCGGGTAATACTTGGTTTTATACGACATATCTTCCCAATCCGATTGCTCTATCGAAACGAAATTGATCCATTTCAATGATTTCATCAGGTTTAAAGTAGCCCTGACGTTTCCACCGGCATCCGTGGATTTTCCTTCGCGGGTGCGCTCATTAAGCATAGCAACCGGGTTATAATAATCTATCCCTTCGAGTAAGGTATAACCACCGGTATATTCATTCTCCGGATCGTAAACAGAACTCGTCGGGTTACGGATAAAAGCCTGGTAAAAGAGATCGTAGTTAGCCGGTTTATAGTTACGCATGCTGTAACTCAGGTTATAATCAAGAAGTAAAATACCGTTTAGTGCCTTTTGTGAAATATTTGTGCGAAGAAGGTACTTGTTTGATACATTGTCCTTCAGTAAACCATCAGCATTATCAATGTATATGGTTGAACGGTGCGAGAAGTTATCTGTTCCTCCCCAGAATGCAAGGTTGTGTTTCTGACTGAATGGATTTGAACGCGTAATTTCTTTAAACCAATCCGTATTGGCATCATAAATATTAACGGCTTTATCAGGAGCATACAATTCAATTGCTGAACGGAATTCGTCAGCGGTAAGATTTTCAACACTTCGTGGTGCTACCTGAACGGAGAATTGCCCGGTATATTCAACTTTAGCCGTGCCTGCTTTAGCTCTTTTTGTAGTAATTATAATTACACCATTCGAACCGCGAGTTCCGTAAATAGCAGCTGCAGCACCATCCTTCAACACATCCATGGATTCAATTTCTTCGGGGCTCACATTTTTCATATCACTGCCTGCAACTCCATCAATAACAATCAACGGTCCCTGACCGGAAGTAAGTGTGTTGGTGCCACGCAAAATGATATTGTATCCTGCATTGGGATCAGAACCATTAGGCTTTACAATTGTTAAACCGGCAACTTTACCCTGTAACAGTCCCATGGGATTGGAATAAGCTCCTTTGTTAAATTCTTCCGATTTTACGGAAGCTATTGATCCGGTTACTTCCTTTTTAGTTGTTGATCCATATCCGATAACCACAACTCCATCAAGCGATTGAACTGATATTTTGAGACGGACATCAATATTATTCTGGGTTCCAACCAGCACTTCTGAATTTTCATATCCAATATACGAATACACAAGGGTTGATCCCTGGGGTACATTTAAGGAGTATTTCCCGTCAATATCAGTAACACTTCCGGTTTGCGTACCTTTTATTAAAATATTAACACCGGGAATAAGTTCATTTGTTGCCAAATCGGAAACGGTTCCGCTCACTTTAATTGTTGGAACATCCTGTGCACTTGAAAATATTGCCATTGCTATAAATATAGCAGACAGCAGTATGCCTTTAGCAACAGATCTTTGTTTTATGAACCACATACTTGTTTTCATAGTTAACTTTTTACTTGTTCAATATCGAGTGATGACAATTCCGAACGGTAAGGTATTGATGCCTGCGCACCCATCCGGGTTACAGTGAGAGCTGCAGAGCGTGCTGCCATTTTTACAGAATCCAGTATCGATCTTCCTTCGGCAAGACCAACACAAACTGAACCACAAAAAGTATCGCCGGCAGCAGTTGTATCCACGGCATCCACTTTAAAGGCTTCTACAAAATGATACTCGGCATATTCCTTTATTAATGCACCTTGCGAACCCAGCGTAATCACAACAATATCAACACCTTTGGCACTGATAATATCGGCAGCTTGTTTGGCTGATTCAATATCCGAGACTTTTATTCCCGAAAGTATTTCAGCTTCGCTTTTATTTGGAATGATAATATAGAGATTTTTAAGCAGGTTATTGGATAATGCCCTTGCCGGTGCCGGATTCAGTATCACTTTTATCCCTTTCTTATTTGCCATTTCGGCCACATACTCTACTGTTTCGATAGGTATTTCGAGCTGCATTAAAACCAGGTCGCTACTTTCAATTTCGGCACTGGCTTTGTCGATATCCGAAGGATTAAGGTAAGCATTGGCACCTGAAGCAACAACGATACAGTTCTCACCATGCGAATCAACGGTTATAAGAGCAACTCCTGAAGGATGCTTGGGATCCGAATAGATAAAATCCGTTTTAATATTTTCGGCAGTGTACAACATCACTGATTGTTTCCCGAAGACATCATTCCCTGTTTTTGAAATCAGAGTCACATTTCCGCCCATGCGTGAGGCAGCTACGGCCTGGTTTGCACCTTTCCCTCCTGGGTTCATAAAAAAAGTTCCGCCCAGAATAGTTTCGCCCGGAATAGGAAGCCTGTCCGCCTTTATTACCATATCTGTATTACAGCTGCCTACTACTACAATTTTTTTTGCTTGTATCATTTATCCGTTTTTTAATGGGACAAATATATACACAACTAAATGCAGAAAAAATCAATAATTGATAGATTCCGGTAATTATAAATGCTGTATATTTACCGATTAAATAATTTATCATGCTGATAATCAATTATAAC
>JAIFMH010000197.1 GCA_020048595.1 Bacteroidota bacterium
TTAAAAAAACTCATAATCATGCCATGCTCTTTATTGAACTGCAGGTACCAGTTTGTTAGCGGTGGAACGAATATGAACAGGGCTAAAACAGATAGTATGGTTGTTGAAAAGATCAGGTCATTCTTCTTCATTGTTTAAAAATATTTTTCTTTGGCTGGAATACCGAAGTCGGAAGACCGAAGTCCTGTGCTTCAGATATCTTTTTAATAATTAGTTCTTTATCAATAGTAACTATGTTTTTGAACTTTGTTCAAATTACCATCTACCTAATACCTCATTTTGTTGCCATTTACCATCCACCTCCCACTACCTACTTTCTACTCACCATTGTTCCTTGTTCCTTGCTCCTTACTCCTTACTTCTTACTCTTCGCTCTTCACTCTTCACTCTTCACTTTTCACTACTTTTCTATCCTAATCCTCGCATCCACCGCTTTCAACATCTTCATATTTCCCATTAACGGATTAATATCCATTTCGGCAATTTCAGGAGCGGCAAGGCACAGCGCTGAAACTCTGGTAATAATTTCAGCAAAGAGTTCCTGGTTCAGACCTTCCTGTCCACGAACGCCTTCAATGATTTTGTAACTCTTCAGACGGGTGATCATTCCTGCGGCTTCTTCTTTAGAAACCGGTGCGAGCGATGACTGCACATCTTTGAGTACCTCAATATAAATTCCACCAAGTCCGCACAGAACCATATGCCCGAATTTAGGTTCCTTTTTAGCTCCGATATACACAGAATGACCGCTCAACATAGGCTGTATCAAAATTGCTGTTGTATCTTTAATCTGAATCATGCGGTCGAATTCAACAGCCACCTGGTCGAAGTTTTTAACATTCAGAACAACTCCACCAACGTCAGACTTATGCACCGGGCCTACAACCTTCATTACAACAGGTAATCCTAAATCTGAAGCTGCAACTATGGCAGCTTCTTTGTTAGTAACAACTGCCTCACCGGCTCGGGGAATTCCGGCAGCATCAAATAATTCCTGTACTTTTTCAGGATGCAGATACCCGTCAGCAGCCGCATCAATAATAGCGCGGATTGCTGCAATATCAAGTTTTGGCTGAGTAATAATTTCAGGTGCCGGTGCCGGAGTATTGAAAACTTTGCACAGCGCATTTCCAAAACCTACCTCATCTGGGAAGTTTATTCGTCCAAGACCGATAAAATATTCAATTTCTTTTTTTACATTAATAATTGAAGGAAGGATAGGGAAAATCGGCTTTTTGCAGACACGCATCTTTTCGTCCAGCAATTTGTACACATCATACACTTCAAAAAGTCCAGGACTGCCAAATATCACAGCCATTCCGTCGATTTCAGGAAAATCATTTTCACAGGCATCAATAATATCACCGAGTTGTTCGGCTGTTCCGGTTGCCAGGAAATCAATGGGATTGGCAACGGAAGAACCTGGAAATAGTTTTGTAAGTAATTCCGGATTCTCAAGGTGCGGAATTTCCAGTCCACCTTCGGATAACGCATCGGTTAACATAACGGCAGGTCCGCCGGCATGAGTGATTATGGCTATATTTTTCCCTTTCAATGGTTTATGCATGAAAATGCTTGCTACTGTTGCCAGTTCCTCGCGGCTGTGACATCGCACAATACCTGCTTTATGGAACAGCGACTCTACCGCTACATCAGGACTTGCCAAAGCGCCGGTATGCGACGAAGCAGCGCGGCTTCCGGCGGCCGAACTTCCTGCTTTTATAGCAGCAATCCGACAACCTTTCCTTATAAGTGATGCAGCATGCTTCAGCAGCATATCAGGCTTATTTATACTCTCGATATAAAGAATTTTAACCTTGGAACTGTTGTCCGGATCGAAGCTTTCGTCAAGGTATTTCAAAACATCTTCAACTCCAAGTTGCGCACTGTTTCCAACCGAATAAATACTTGAAAAAGTAAGTCCTTTTGGTATGGATGCCTCCATTATAAATACCGCAGTTGCCCCTGAACCTGAAATAAAATCAACTCCATTAGGATCAAGTTTTGGAATCGGAGTAGTGAAAACTGATGTGTGATGGTGGTTCATCATTCCAATGCAATTCGGCCCGATAAGGCAGGCATTGTATTGATTTACAGTTGCTACAATTTTTTCTTCCAACGCTGCACCTTCAGCGCTTTCCTCATGAAAACCTGCCGACAGAATTATAAACGCCCTGGTATTTTTATCGCGGGCCAGTTTTTCAACTGTATCCGGACAATATTTTGCAGCAATGGCTAGTATAGCCATGTCGCATTCAGGAAGTTCATCCACAGTTTTATAACACCTGATTCCCTGTATTTCTTCCTCTTTGGGATTCACTACATATAAGCATCCGCTGAAGTGGTTATCGATCAGATTTTTCAACACCTTTCCGCCAGGTTTGGTAACATCGTTGGAACCGCCAACTATTACTATGCTTTTCGGATTTATCAGTTGCTGGGTTATCATATAACTATCAGGTTTTCAGTAAATAAAAATAATTATTTCAGTAAAATACAGAGCTACCGATTTCAGGGCGAAAGTACAAAAAGAGATGGGAAAGAAAAAAATGATTTCGTAAACAAATTGTATCCAAATTAAATGATCAAATGGCCTGTATAAGCAGCCCGGTTATACCCGATTTCACATAAAAAAAGCAGGGCAATTACACCCTGCTTTTTTAATCAATACTCTGATGCATTACTTAACTTCAAAGAAATCGTCTTTAAGTTTTGAATTTAATTTGACTTCTGAAACAGTTAAATTAAAGGATTGAGGACCCATAGTTTGTTTCAACGTAAATGGGAATAAAACTCCATCAACAGCTTTGTAATCAGCATATTCAGTGGTTCCGTTTTTGCTTTCAGCGCGAACTTTCAGCCCTGTAACAACATCATAATATTCCACGTCTTTTGTGTCAGCGCTTTTGGTTATCTGAACCTTATAATACTGTTTCTGGTCTTTCTGTTCTTCAATACCAAGCAATTCAGTTTTATAACCTAAAGTGGTATAATACATTTCAGGGAAAATCAAAGCACCTTCCTTCATAGTAGCTAATTCATCACCTTCCAGGGATTTGCTTTCGCCACTCATTGGGGAAGAGGATATCCCTTTTCCTGCATTATAAACCTGTTTTGCAAATACCATTGCACCCGAGCCAACCTGGAAATACATTTTATCAGGAGCTTTCATATAAGTATCAAAGGAAATTGTCTGTCCTTGCATGCTGGCTCCGGCTTTGATAGTTACATCTTTTACTTTCTTCAGATTTTTGGCTCCGCCGATTGCAGTGATATAATTATTAACAACCTGATCAACAGTAACACCTGCAGGAGCCGGTTTCAGTTTTTTATTCGGATCATATGGTTTGCCATCAATGTCGTAATAGAGAACTTCACCGCTTTTGGCAAATTTCTTAAGTTTCGGAGCAATTTCCTCAGCTTTTCCAACAACCAAAAGGTAAGCGTTATCAGGTCTGATATATTTCTGAGCCGTTAGCTGAACATCAGCAGCGGTAAGTGCACCAAGTCGTGTAAGATATGTGGCATAATAATCCTTTGGCAGGTTGTATCGGGCAGTACTGATTGCGAAATTTGCAACTGTTGCCGGATTTTCAAGCGAACGGCCAAAATTCCCCATCATATAATTGCGAACCATATTAAGCTCATCATCAGGAACTGGTTCAGTGCGCAGGCGACTCATTTCAGCCAGAATTTCAGTAAAGGAACTGTCGGTTACCGGATTCCGTACTTCAGCGGAAGCATTAAACTGACCAATAAGTTTATCAGCCTGAAGGCTCGAATATGCTCCGTAAGTCCAGCCATGTTTTTCACGAAGGTTATTGAAAAGTCTGAAAGTTCCTCCTCCGAGTATACTGTTTGTGAGTTTCACTTTAATGTCATCAGGTGAACCAGGTTTCAGATCAACAGGATAGGAAACAGTAATTGTTGACTGAACAGCTGTAGGTCTGTCGACAATAGCAACAGTTGCTTTTGCTGGAGCTTTCGGAGTTGGATAGTTCGCTTTTGGAACATCGCCGCGCTGCCAGCTGCCGAAATATTTCTCAACCAATGGTTTTGCTTGTTCAAGAGTAATATCTCCAACAATTGCAAGGTAAGCAACATTAGGTTTGAAGTAAGTTTTATAATATTCAGTACACTTATCGAGAGTGATTTTTTTAACGGATTCCTCTGACTCGTTCTCTCCGTATGGATGGTTGTTTCCGTAAACTAAAATCGAATTTACACGTTGTGAAATAGCACCGGGCTCTGTTTTTGATGCTTCAAGTGCTGAAAGGGACTGGGTACGGATTTTTTCCAGTTCCTCAGCTTTAAAGTTAGAATTCAACAGAACATCCGACATGATAGTGAGCAAAGCCTCATTATGCCTTGTAAGGCAATTTCCTGAAATTCCACTGGCAGAAGTATTCAGACTTGCGCCCAACATATCTACTTGTTCATCAATCTGATCCTTGGTTCGGGTTGTGGTTCCTTTGCGTAACAGTTGGCCTGCGAAACCGGTATATCCAGCCATTTCTCCTTCAAAAACGGGGTCATTATCCAGAACCAGTGAATAGGACAAACGTGGGATCTTATGATTTTCAACAACAAACACTTTAAGTCCGTTAGGTAATTCAAATGATTGGTAATCACCTATTTTGATAACGGGTGCCGGTCCTGCCACAGGACGTATGCTGCGGTCGATAACTTCCTTAGCTACCGGTTGCGCAACTGGTTTCGTTGTTTTTCCTTTTTTTACCTGTGCAGCCAGAGGCAATGTAATAATAAGGGCTGCTATGATGGATATGATTTTATTTTTCATAATGTAGTTCCTCCTTTAGTTTTTTTCGGTTGGTTTAGGTAAATAAGTCAGAACCACCCTGTTTTCAGGTGTCAGATATTTTTGAGCCACACGTTGAAGATCGGCAGGAGTTACTTTCAAATACCGTTCAATTTCGGTATTTATAAGGTTTGCTTCTTTAAAATAAACGTGATAATTTGCCAGGTTCTCAGCAATACCAACCATTGTGCTATTACCGGTAACAAAGTCATTTTCAACTTTATTGCGTAGTTTCTGGAACTCAGAATCAGATATTTCAACTGTTTTTACTTTTTCGATTTCGGCTTCAATACTTTTTTCGAGGTCAGCAGGCTCAACACCCATATTTACAAGCCCGAAAATCAGTACTAAACCCGGATCTTCGAGTGCAAACGGGAATGACATAACCTGTAAAGCTTTTTGTTGTTGGTCAACAATAGCTTTGTACATACGCGAACTTTGCCCGTCCGAAAGTAAAGTAGTCAGCATCGAAAGTGCATACGCATCAGGAGTGCCTTGTGCCGGCATATGATATGACATAATAACTGCAGGCAACTGAATGTTGTCGTAAACTATATCACGCACTTCGGCAGTTTTGGCTGGTTCAACAATAGTTGGCCGGTAAATTTCCTTAGTTCCGCGTGGGATGTCACCAAAGTATTTCTCAATCAGCTTTTTAGTGTTCTCAATATCCAGGTCACCAGCTATTGATAGCGTTGCATTGTTTGGAACATAGTAGATGCTGTGGAATTCCATAAATTCCTGCAGGGTAGCTTTATTCAGATCTTCGGGGTAACCGATGGGAGTCCATTTGTAAGGATGCTCTTTGTATGCATTCTCCATTGTTTTCTCAATGATGGAACCATACGGACGATTGTCATAGGATTGTTTGCGTTCTTCTTTTACAACTGCACGTTGGGTTTCCACACCGGTACTGTCAATACGCAGGTGAACCAGTCTTTCTGATTCGAGCCACAGTCCCAGTTCAAGCTGGTTGCTAGGGAAAATTTCATAATAAAATGTCCTGTCCTGCGAAGTATTGGCATTAAGCGTTCCACCTGCGGTTAAAGTAATTTTGTCAAAATCGCCGCGTGGAATATTGTCAGAACCTTCAAACATAAGATGCTCAAAGAAGTGAGCGAATCCGGTACGGCCTGGAACTTCATTTTTCGATCCTACATGATACAGGATTGAAACGGCAACAATCGGAGTAGTATTATCCTGGTGCAGAATAACATGCATGCCGTTTGGCAGGTCGTATTCAGTGAATTTGATACTGCCTTGTTGAGCCATTATTCCAACAAACGGGAAAATGACAAGCAACAGAATTAATAATCTGACTTTCATAGATTTGGTGTTTGGTTTATTAATAGTTAATGATTTATAATGATGTGTTGAGTTAGGTATTGGGATTTAGGTGTTGGGATTCGGAAGTTGGGTTTAGTTATTCAATTGTCATTCAATTGTTGTTGACGAGCAATTAGATGTTGTGTTAGTTATTGGGTTTGAAGTTTCTTATACTTTTATAGTGTTTTGGACTTGGATTTTGGAATTTCAATTACAATTTTTCCATCACCCGTTAACTATTTTCTATTAACTACTTCCTCACATGTTCCAGCAACCATTTATACAGTTCCGGGTCATTATACGCATTTACCCACGAATCGTGACCAATTCCGGGATATAATGTAATACGGGCTGAGCCACCTTTTTCATTTACGGCTTCAACCATCTCGATTGTACGCTTTACAGGAACTACCGGATCTGCTTCACCATGAAAAGCCCAAACCGGTGTGTTTTTCAGCTCGCGGGCAAACTGTACATCTCCACCGCCACAAACCGGAGCAATGGCAGCAAATTGATCAGGATTTTTACAAGCCCATGCCCAGGTTCCAAAACCTCCCATGCTTAAACCAGTGAGGTAAATTCTGGCAGGATCAATGCGGTATTTGGTTATTAGTTTTTCAAGCATCACCTGAAGATCTTCCGCATTCCATCTTGTACCTTTCGGGCATTGCGGTGAAACAGTGATAAATGGGAAATCCGGGCGGTTTTCAACAAATGAAGGAGGTCCGTGCATCTTAACTAAATCAAGACTATCGCCACGTTCGCCCGAGCCATGAAGGAAAATCAGTAAAGGAAAGGTTTTCTGTTTCTCTTTTTTATAGTCACCTGGAAGCCATAAAAGAAAATTCAATTTGGTTTTTCGAACAATAGAGATTTTCTGTTCTGTTTGGTTTTGGGCAACAACATGCTGAACCATAGTTGTTAATGAAATAATTAAAGTAAAAATAATAAATCTTTTCATCATAAGGATTCAACAGTTGGATCGAATTTGTCTCTAGCTGTATATTAACTTTTCAGCGGCATCAAAGTTCATAATAATTTCGTTAACATACGTCAATAATTCTTCAGGTTTATGAGTGGTAGCAACTCCGATAACACGCATGCCTGCGCTAAGCGCCGATTGTATCCCCGCTATTGAATCTTCAAATACTATACAATCAGATGGTTGTACACCAAGTTTTGCAGCAGTTAGCAGATAAATCTCCGGATCTGGTTTTCCGCGTTTAACCATGGAGGCGTCAGAAATAATATTGAAATACTTTTTTAATCCTGTTGAATCGAGAGTGAAATCTACATTTTCCTTGGGAGCGGAAGTGGCCAGGGCAATGGGTATAGCTTGATCAGAAGCATTTTTCAGAAAAGCAGGCAATCCCTCAACAGGCTGGATAAATGGTTTATACAACTCGCGGTATATTGCCTCTTTTTCTTTTGACAATGTATCTAATTTGTCGAAGGAAAGGTGTGTATTGAAAAGCGAATCCATGATCGTTTGGTTAGTATTCCCAAAATATTTAGTATAATCTTCTTTTGTCTGAACCAACCCATGTCTCTTGCCAAATTCGGCAAAAGCCTCTAAATGCCAGACAGCGTTGTCTACAATTACGCCGTCCATATCGAAAATAAAAACCATTGAAATAAATTAAGTTGTTGAAAAATAAATTTAATATCCGTCAAAATTAGGGAATCAATTGATACTTTTGAAGAATTGCCGGAGAGAAATCTAAATCACAGATCTGCATTGCACTCTTTAACGTAAAATGAATCCAGATATTTGATTTAAAAGTACCGGATTTCCATATTACGGAAGAAATAATTTGAATGTTAAAACATAAACCAATTTTATAAACCATATTTTATTTCAATGAACTCTAATTATCTGAAATCTCTGAGAATCATATACTTTGCCCTGGCCATGGGAATTGTATTATTTATGTTAGTATCCCTGTTGATTAACAATTTAAACGGCGCTTTGGCTGAATCAGATATAACAGGGATTCAGCAGGCTCCTTTCCTGATAGTTTTAATTGTATTGACCGGAGGTATATTTATGGTATACAGAACTATTTTCCCCAAAAAACTTGAGACAATTAAATTATTGCCTACCCTGGACCGTAAACTGGCAGCATGGCGCGAATTAAATGTTCTGAAAGGAGCACTCATCGAAGCACCGGCATTCTTCGCTACAGTTTTATTTATGTTACTGGGCGTTTATACATTATTAGTCTGGCCTCTTGCTGGTCTGGCTATTTTCTGGTTAAGTCAGCCTACCCGTGATCGTTTGATCATTGATGCAAATCTGTCCCCGGCCGAAATAAGCGAATTTGATGCCATGGAATAATTACGAAGCCTTCCTGTTGTTAAAATTAACTTTTACAAAGTGTATTAATCCCTGATTCATTGCACTTTGACTTATGTTTTCATGTCACATTTAAAGCAGATTCGGAGTTAAGCCTGCATTTATTCCTGAAAAGTATGAATGGAGATTAAAGCATATTATATAATTCAGTATTTTACTTAGATTATCTGTACCTATCTTATTATCATTTATTTATGAATAGTATTTTTTTATTAGCAATTGACTGATTCATCATTTCTATTCCGGAACTACCTGACATTCACACGATATAAAATAAAGTGTATTCATAATTAGTTCCATTTTAATAATTAGCAATTAGCAATTATTTTTTTATAACTTTGCACCGATTTTTGAAAATTGTAAATATCACCATAAATATTTGGTGCTCAACAATATAAATATATGAAGAGAGTAATGGTTCTTACCGGAGGCGGCGATTGCCCCGGGTTAAATGCAGTAATCAGGGCAATTGTAAAGCGCGCTTCGCAAGAAACTGATTGGGAAGTATTAGGAAGTGTAAAAGCGTTTGATGGAATTCTGAACGAGCCTACCGAACTTATGATTCTGGATTCGGATAAAGTAGCTGGTATTCATTACCAGGGTGGTACAATTATTCAAACTACTAATAAAGGCGGCCCTTATGCCTGGCCGGTTAAAAACAAAAAAGGAGAATGGGAGTATGTAGATCGGTCAGATGAGATGATCCGTAAACTTTCCTATTTAGGTATTGATGCTGTAATCAGTATTGGTGGTGATGGCTCACAACGTATTTCCCAGCGGCTTTTCAAGCAAGGCCTTAATGTAATTGGAGTTCCTAAAACCATTGATAACGACCTTTCGGCAACCGATTCTACTTTCGGATTTCAGACAGCAATTGAAATTGCTACCGAAGCTGTTGATAAACTTGTAACTACTGCCGCCAGTCACAACCGTGTATTTATTCTCGAAGTTATGGGTCGCGATGCTGGCTGGATTGCTTTAAATGCAGCAGTTGCGGGTGGTGCTGAAATATGTCTCATACCCGAAATTCCTTATGATACCAACGAAGTACTTTCAAAAATAAATGCCCGTTTCCACAAAGGAAGAGGATTTGCAATTATTGTGGTTGCCGAAGGTGCTAAACCCAAAGATGGCGAAATTATTGGCGAAGTAAGTACTGAAGTTGGATACGAGCATGTGCGTTTGGGGGGTATTGGATTCAAACTTGAAGATGATCTCAAAACTCTTGGATGCGAACATGATATACGCGTAACCGTTTTAGGTCACTTGCAGCGCGGAGGCGTACCAATTGCTTATGATAGAGTTCTGGCATCACAATTTGGTGTTAAAGCATTCGAAATGGTTCTGAGTGAAGAATTTGGACGCATGGTTTCTTACAACCATCCTTATATTACAAGCGTTACTCTCGAAGATGCTATTCAGA
>JAIFMH010000252.1 GCA_020048595.1 Bacteroidota bacterium
GCTCCGGGAAAAATCCGGCAATTTTTACCGATCCGGGCTCCTTCCATAATGGTAACGTTGGATCCAATCCAGGTTCCTTCACCGATTTCAACATTTTTTTCAATGTTCACAAATGGCTCAATTACCACATTTTTAGCTACATTAGCCTGTGGATGTACGTATGCTAGGGGCTGATTCATTGTGAGATATTTTTACTAAAAATTTTGGGTTTAAGTATAATGTTCAGGGTTTAACTATTTTTCAATCAATTCTTTACTTCAGTTAAAGTCCCCGACACCTTTCAACTGGCACCTCTAATCTGGTACCAGCTATCTATTATAAAACTTTATTTTTTTCGAACAATCTGAGCCATAAGTTCGGCTTCAGAAACAATTTTATCTCCAACCCAGGCGGCTCCACGCATATGGCAAATTCCTCTGCGAACCGGAGATATCATTTCGAGTACAAATACGAGTGTATCGCCGGGAACAACTTTCTGCCTGAATTTAACGGATTCCATTTTCAGAAAATACGTAATGTAGTTCTCAGGATCAGGAACGGTGTGCAAAACAAAAATACCTCCTGTTTGAGCCATGGCTTCTATCTGAAGTACGCCTGGCATTACTGGCTCATCAGGGAAATGGCCAACAAAATAGGCCTCGTTCATTGTTACATTCTTCACACCGATTACCTGCTTGTCGCTTATCTCCATAATTTTGTCAACCAGGAGGAATGGTGGACGGTGTGGTAATATTTTTTTGATATCGTTGATATCGTAGACAGGTTTTTTATTGAGGTCTACTTTAGGTCCTTTCGGCGCATTTTTAATATGCTCACGTATAAGTTTAGCAAAATTGGTATTTACAAGATGGCCGGGCCGTGTAGCAATAATATGACCTTTGAGTGGCATTCCGACGAGAGCCAGGTCACCAATTACATCGAGCAGTTTGTGTCGTGCCGGTTCGTTGTGAAAGCGCAGTTCCAGGTTATTAAGGATTCCTTCTTTCAGAACAGTGATTTTAGGTTTGTTAAAATGCTTGGCAAGGCTGTCCAATTCTTCTTCACTCAGCAAGCGTTCAACAAAAACAATAGCATTGCTAACATCGCCACCTTTTATGAGGTTGTTTTGAATAAGGAATTCCAGATCGTGCAGAAAAACAAACGTTCGGCAGTCAGCAATTTCTTTCCTGAAATCTTCAATATCGGCGATTGATGCATATTGAGTACCCAGGATACGTGTTTCAAAATCAATCATAACCGAAAGACGGAAATTGTCATCAGGTACAAGTACCATTTCACTTTTTCGCTTGGGATCGGTTAAGGTGAGTGTATTACGGAACTCAAAATATTCGCGGTGTGCATCCAGTTCAACTATACCTGCAGCATCAAGAGCAGCTACAAAGAAACGTGCGCTGCCATCCATTATAGGCATTTCTTCGCTGTCAACTTCAACCAGAATATTATCAATCCCTAAACCTGCTACCGAAGCCATAACGTGCTCTATAGTAACTAGGCGAACTCCCTGGAATTCAATGGTTGTACCACGTGAAGTGTCTACAACATAATCTGCAATAGCGTCAATTATAGGTTTTTCGTCGAGATCAACACGGCAAAACTTAATGCCATGGTCTGCCGGTGCTGGTTTGAAAGATAAAGTTACCTGTTTGCCTGTATGTAATCCTGAGCCTTGTATGGTAACAGGCTCTTTTATTGTACGTTGTTTATCGAACATATGAAGGAATAAATAAATGTAGTATGCTAGCTGTTTTTTTCGTCGTTGACTTTTTCAGCCTGCAATTGTTTTATTGTTTTTTCAAGATCTCCGATCCTGTAATATAATTTATCAAGGTTATTGAATATGGCAATAATTCTGCGGAATCTGCTGATATCAATAGCGGGTGCGCCAAGTAATATGCTTCCGGATTTGTTTACATTGCTTGCTAAACCAGCCTGGGCTCCTATTTTAACGTCGTCGGCTATTACAATATGGCCAGCAAGCCCTACCTGGCCACCTAACATACAGTTCTTGCCAATTTTGGTTGATCCTGCAATACCGGATTGAGCAGCAATAACAGTGTTTTCTCCAATCTCAACGTTGTGGCCAACCTGTATCAGGTTATCGAGTTTAACGCCTCTGCGGACTATTGTGGATCCAAGCGTAGCACGGTCGATGGTAGTATTTGCTCCTATTTCAACATTGTCTTCAATTACGACATTTCCTATCTGAGCTACTTTTTTATAATTGTTATCACTTTGTGGTGCAAAACCAAATCCATCGGCTCCTATTACCGAACCGCCATGAATGGTGCATTCGCTCCCGATTATACAATCGTAATAAATTACTACACCCGGATTGAGTGTAGTACCTGAGCCTATTTTAACATTTTCACCTATATAACTATGTGGAAATATTTTTACATCATCACCTATAACAACATTGTCACTGATCACAACAAAATCACCGATGTAAGCATTGTTCCCGATTTTTGCTGATTTTGAAATGGAAGCTAAAGACGATGTTCCTATTCTATTCTTGCGCATCTTGTCATAAATTTCAAGAAGGTTCGCAAAAGCAGTATATGGATCGTCAACACGTATTAAGGTACACGAAAGCGGTTGTTCTGCTTCAAAATCGCTCTGAACCAGTACAATAGATGACAGTGTACTATAAATATATGGATAATACTTTGGATTTGCCAGGAAACTTAAGGCCTCCGGTTCGCCATCTTCGATCCTTGCTAATCGGTTTACTTTTACGTCCGGGTTTCCGTCAATAGTGCCACCTAATAGGCCGGCAATGTCTTTTGCAGTAAATTCCATCAGGATCAATTAAGTTTATTTCTGCTTGATTTAAAAAGTTTGCAAATATAGATATTATTATTAACATGTACTTCACATGTTTATAACATGCATTTAACATGTGTTGTTAAATGTCAGCCCATTTGGGATAGTAGGTAAAAAACTTTGAAACAGTCTTATTATAAATGGCAATATTGAGTTGTTCCGAAAGTCCGGAAATATCCCAACGCTGACCGGTTTTATCCACAATAGTGATACGGTCATTATTGGGATCGTAAGCACTGTTCGAAATTTCACCCTGACCGGTGAAATAGCTGTAATCATTCGCATCGAGATTGAGTTTCTCGTTGATTCTGTTTTTTATTCCGGCAATTCTTTCTTCAGGGAGGGGTGTTGAAGTGATAACAACTCTGAACAGATTCCTGTTCAGTAATGAATCACATAAGGAACTCAGGATAGCATCGGGATATGACGACCATTGCTTGATGGCACAATGAATATCATAATCGTCGAGTGAAGCGAATGTTGAAAGTATTTCAGCGGAAGAATTGAATTGCTCTTCTCCGATTTGCTGGCTCAGGAAAAACATCAGTGCTTTCGATGCCGGCAATTCCTTTCCTTCTGCAGCTAATGCTCTTGCCCTGTTCAAGATGCTGATCTGCATATATTCAACCGCAAGTACGGTTTTGTGATAATATACCTGCCAGTACATCAACCGGCGTGCAACTATAAATTTTTCGATGGAATATATGCCTTTCAGTTCAACTGCCAGTTCATCATCAATTACGGTCAGCATTTTCAGGATACGGTCGGTACTGATTACTCCTTCACTGACCCCGGTATAAAAACTATCACGCATCAGGTAATCCAATCTGTCCATATCCAGCTGACCCGATACTAACTGGTGGAGGAATTTCCGCGGATACGTGTTTGAAAATATGGCAATGGCAGTTTCCAGTTTGTTGTCAAATTCCGAATTCAGTTGATTCATGAACATCAATGTAATTTCTTCATGCGAAATGTTATGTACAATATGATGTTCCAAAGCATGAGAAAAAGGTCCGTGACCGATATCATGCAATAAAATGGCAAGCGTGGCTCCCTGTGCTTCTTCGTTCGAAATGTGAAAATCCTTCGACCGTAACGTTTCAATTGCCAGTCCCATTAAGTGCATGGCGCCAAGCGCATGGTGAAACCGGGTATGTAATGCGCCCGGATAAACCATTGATGCAAGCCCTAATTGCTCTATCCTTCGGAGACGCTGAAAAAACGGATGCTCAATTACATCAAAAACCAGCTTATCGGCAATGGTGATAAAGCCATAAAGGGGGTCATTTATTATTTTTCGTTTAAAGGCTGGTGTAGTCGACACGCTATTTTGTTAAATTTGTATAAAAGACTCGCTAATTAAGCAGAAGACACAATAAAACAGCTTGTGTATGCATTAGTATGAGAGTTGACGAAATGCAGATGGTGAATTATAAATATAGCAATTTGCTATGTTTGCAAAGATAACAAATGCCTTTACGGATTGTTATATAATACTTGATAAATAATAAACATGGAAAACGGAGTAATATTGTGGGCTGACGATGAGATTGACCTTTTGAAACCTCATATTATGTTTCTTAAGGACAAAGGGTATGAAGTACTTACTACCAATAATGGCGACGAAGCTATTGATGTGTTGAAAGTAAAAACAGTGGATATCGTTTTTCTTGACGAAAATATGCCGGGATTATCGGGCATCGAAACCCTTTCAATAATTAAAGCCAGCTACCCGAACTTACCTGTGGTTATGATCACTAAAAGTGAGGAAGAGCATATAATGGAAGACGCAATTGGTGCAAGCATTTCGGATTACCTGATCAAACCGGTTAATCCCAAGCAAATATTGCTGAGTGTAAAGAAGAACCTGGAAAACAAAAGGCTTGTTAGTGAGAAAACCACCCATGCGTATCAACAGCAATTCCGGAGCATTGGAATGGAAATAAGTAACCGCCTTGATTTTAATGAATGGGTTGAAGTATATAAAAAACTTGTTTACTGGGAACTTGAGCTCGAAAAGGCACAGGATCAGGGAATTGTTGATGTAATGCGGTCGCAGAAGGATGAAGCCAACCAGGTTTTTTGCAAGTATGTGGAACGTAACTACCTCGATTGGCTTAATGGCAGAAGTGCTGAGAAACCCATACAATCGCACACGCTGCTTCGGGAAAAGGTGTTTCCTCTGATAAAGGAAAACAGTTCAATGTTTCTCATCCTGATTGATAACCTGCGGTACGATCAATGGAAAATGCTCCAGCCTATTTTTGAGGAATACTACCGCGTTGAGCGGGATGAATTGTATTACAGCATTTTGCCATCAACAACTCAATATGCGCGCAATGCATTGTTCTCCGGTTTATTGCCAAGCGAGATAGCAAAGAAATACCCTAAATACTGGGTTGATGAAGATGAAGAAGGAAGTAAAAACCAGTTTGAATCTGAACTGCTTGGCGAGAATATGAAACGGTTTGGCCACGATGTGAAATATTCGTACACTAAAATTTTGAACCTGAATGCTGGCCGTAAGTTGCTTGATTCGCTGCCTAACCTTATGGGAAACAGGTTTAACGTGATTGTTTACAATTTTGTGGATATGCTTTCGCACGCCCGTACAGAGATGGAAGTTATCCGCGAACTTGCTGATGATGAAGCTGCATACCGTTCGCTTACCGTAAGTTGGTTCGAACATTCGCCATTAATGGATATCATCAAATTTCTGGCTGCCAAAAAGATTCCGCTGATTATAACTACCGATCACGGATCAGTACGGGTAAACAATCCGGTAAAGGTGATTGGCGATCGTACAACCAATACAAATCTTCGTTACAAAAACGGGAAAAGTCTGAATTTCAACAAGAATGAAGTTTTCGAGGTTAAAAATCCTGCCGAGGCATTTCTGCCGCGCACTAACGTAAGTTCTGCTTACGTTTTTTGCAAAGGCGTCGATTTCTTCGCTTATCCCAATAACTATAATCACTATGTTTCGTACTACCGCGACACTATTCAGCACGGAGGCATTTCGATGGAGGAACTTATGATACCATTCATCTACATGAAAGCGAAATAAACAGGAAAGTATGTTGAACATATAAATCGTAATAGCAGGAGGGAAAAAATAGATTGTGAACGTCTTTTGACATGAAGATTAATGATGATACCATAGCTTACACATGCTTGTTATGGTAAGATCAAATCACTTTATATTTCTTTTCTCCGGCTTTTTCGGTTCTCCTTTGTTAAAAAGAAAATGAATTTGAATAGACTGTTTTCCCAGATAATTTAACAATAAAGAATGGCTGAAATCTACACCTGTCAAAATCCGGATGAACTTCACACCATAGCATCCGCCCTGATTAAATACCATGAGGATAAAAGGATTTTTGCGTTTCATGGCGAAATGGGTGCCGGCAAAACAACTTTTATAAAAACAATCTGTGAATATCTGGAAGTTACTGACACCGTCAGCAGTCCTACCTTTGCTATTGTAAATGAATATCTTACAAAGGATTCCGGAAGTGTTTATCATTTTGACCTTTACAGGATCAAAGCATGGACCGAAATGCTCGAAATTGGTTATGAGGACTACTTCTACAGCGGGAATTACTGCCTGCTGGAATGGCCCGAAAAAATCGTAAATTTGTTACCTGAAGAAACGGTTCATGTTGATATAGTGGTTTCGCCGGATGGCAATTTACGCACTATCACATTCTGATTCTTGAAATAAAAAAGGTATGATACAAAATAACTACTCAGGAATATTTCATTCAGGCCAGCTGATTCCTCAGGAAGAGCGGCTTGAAGTCCAACGTGGTCAGAAAAATCTGGTTATCGGCGTTCCTAAGGAATGTGCATTTTCAGAAAACCGCATACCCCTTGATCCGGATGCAGTAGGATTACTTGTTCATCACGGGCACCAGGTTCTCATTGAGTCTGATGCCGGTAAAGCAGCCCATTTCCCTGATGCAGAGTATGCCGAAATGGGTGGTGAGATTGTGCACGATACGCGAAAAATATTCAATGCCGATATTTTACTTAAAATTGCTCCGCCTACCCTTGAAGAAATTGAAATGATGGGGCATAAGCAAACTGTGATTTCTTCCATTCATACTTCGGCAATAAACGAGGAGTATTTCAGGCGTTTACTGGTAAAACGAATTACAGCTCTGGCTTTTGAATATGTACAGGACAAAGCCGGGACATTTCCCGTAATACGCGCAATGAGCGAAATTGCAGGCAATACTTCCATGCTTGTTGCTGCTGAATATATGAGTAATCCTGAATATGGACGTGGTAAAATGCTGGGAGGATTTTCGGGGATTTCACCAACTGAAGTAGTTATCCTTGGTGCCGGAACAGTAGGCGAATACGCCACCCGCGCTGCCTTAGGTATGGGTGCTTTTGTGAAAATTTTTGATAATTCAGTGTATAAACTGCGCCGTTTACAAAATAACCTGAACACCAGGGTTTATACATCTATGATTCAGCCACGTGTGCTAATGAATGCTCTTCGTTCGGCTGATGTGGTTATCGGCGCCATTCACACTGCCTATGGCCGGACGCCTATAGTTGTAACCGAGGACATGGTTCAGCAAATGAAATCGGGAGCAGTAATAATTGATGTAAGTATTGACCAGGGAGGTTGTTTCGAAACATCACAGGTAACCGACCACCGGAATCCTGTTTTTAAGAAATACGATGTTACTCATTATTGTGTGCCTAACATCGCATCCAAAGTGCCTCATACAGCCTCCTATGCCTTGAGTAATTTCCTTTCGCCAATACTTTTGCGTTTTGGAGAAGAAGGCGGTGTTGAAAAGGTTTTGCATTCCGATTACGGAGTCCGGCAGGGAGCATACCTCTATAACGGTATTTCTACTAATAAATTCCTCAGCGAATCATTTCATCTCCCTTTCCAGGATATAAATCTTTTAATGGCTGCTTTCCGATAAAAATGCCGGTGAACATTGTGAACAGCAATTTTGTTTTACCGCTCCGTTAGCGGGTATTGATCTTATTACATGCAAAAACTCCTCTTTTTTTTATTCATCATCTCATTTCTGTTTGGCCCCTTAATCAGCAAAGCCGATTCAAACGAAAATGACAAGGCAAAAGTTACGTTGAGTGGTTATGTTCACGATATATCAAATGGTGAATTGCTGATTGGTGTTACCGTTTACTGCACCGAACTTAAAACCGGAGCCGTTACAAATATATATGGATTCTATTCGCTGAGCCTCATTCCCGGAAAGTATACCATCCGGTATTCGTATGTTGGATATAATACCGAAGAAAAGGAAATCCGGATCGATAAAAACCTGACAATGGATATAAATCTTTCGCAGGTAGAGTCGGTATTGGGCGAAGTTGTGATAACCGGAAAGCGAACCGACGAAAATGTGCGTGCCCCTGAAATGAGCATGGTTAAAATGGATATTAAAACCATACGGAAAGTGCCAGCTCTGTTAGGTGAAATTGATATAGTAAAGGTTTTGCAGCTTATGCCTGGAGTGCAATCAACCAGTGAAGGATCAACCGGGTTTAGTGTTCGTGGTGGTAATTCCGATCAGAATCTGATTCTACTTGATGAAGCTACCATTCATAACGCATCGCATCTGCTGGGCTTCTTTTCGGTATTTAACAATGATGCTGTTAAAGATGTAACTCTTTACAAAGGTGATATTCCGGCAGCATATGGTGGAAGGTTATCATCGCTTCTCGATGTAAGGATGAAAGATGGAAACACTAAAAAATTTGGTGGCACGGGCAGCATCGGAACTGTATCCAGCAAACTTACCCTCGAAGGACCTGTTATTAAGGATCGGACAACTTTTCTGGTTTCGGCACGCCGTACCTACGCTGATTTATTTCTGCCTTTTGCAAAGGACGAAGATGTTAGGAATAACAAGCTCTATTTCTACGATTTTAACCTGAAAATGATGCATGTAATTGACGAGAATAACAGGCTTTATCTTTCAGGATATGCAGGGAATGATACATTCAAAAATCAGTTTGCCGCTATGGGATTTGGTAACCAAACCGGCTCATTACGCTGGAATCATCTTTTCTCAAAGAAACTGTTTTTCAACCTTAGCCTCATTTATTCTAATTATAATTACGAACTCGGAACACCCGAAGGCGATGCGACATCGTTTAAATGGACCTCAAAAATGCGCGATTATTCAGCGCGTTTTGATTTTACGCATTATATTTCGGATAAGCATACGCTCAGATACGGTGGAACAACGATGTATCATGAATTTTACCCGGGAACAGCCAATGGTTTAGGAAGTGAGAGTGCAATTACTGAGTTCAAATTGCCATCAGAATATGCTCTTGAACACAGCCTTTATGTTTCTGATGAATACAAAGTTGCGCAAAAACTTACTCTCAAATATGGTTTGCGTTATGCATTATTCCAGAATATAGGACCTGGAACCTATTACAACTATGATTCCGACTACAATCCAATAGACAGTGCAGTTTATTCCAAAGGCGATTTGTTCAACTCGTATTCCAGTTTTGAACCCAGGCTGGCATTTACTTATCTTGTAAATAATGTTTCCTCAATAAAAGGCAGTTATTCCCATGCAGCTCAGTTTCTGGCGCTTGCTCAAAATTCAACTGCCGGAACTCCCCTTGATATCTGGTTTCCGGCAACACCTAACGTAGAGCCCCAGTTATGCGACCAGGTTGCTATCGGATATTTCCGAAATTTTGAAAAGAATATGTATGAAGCATCAGTGGAAGTGTATTATAAAGATTACAGAAATGTAATTGACTTCCGCGATCATGCTGTCCTTTTGTTAAATCCATATCTCGAAGGGGAGTTGCGGATTGGTAAAGGATATTCATATGGTATCGAAACGATGCTGCGTAAAAATGAAGGATTGCTGACAGGATGGATTAGTTATACTTATTCCAGATCGTTCAGGATAATTCCAGAAATTAACTACGGAAACCGGTATAATGCACCTTATGACAAGCCTCATTCTTTAAATCTGGTTTTTAATTACGATTTTACCAAACGAATATCGGCCTCTGCAACCTGGGTTTATGCAACCGGACTTCCTGTAACTTTCC
>JAIFMH010000377.1 GCA_020048595.1 Bacteroidota bacterium
TTCCCTTTTCGGCTCCACCAGTTAATCGATTACCCAAAATCACGCCTTGATTGCAGTCCCGATATGCATTGCGGCGTCATATCAGGAGGATCTGATCTTAAGGTCAAGGATCCCTACGACTATTCAAAAATACTGATCCATAATAGGTATCCGGTTTATGTCAGGAAAACTATAAACGAAATAGATTTGAAAGATATTAAAGGTCAGAGTAAGTTTGTTACAACGTATATGTCTAATTTAGAGGATACAACGTTACTCGAAGGGCTTACTTTAGAGATCAAACCTTATGTTGCCGGCGAAGGGCAATTACCAACTCTCTCACCTCATTATGTTATATGGCTTATGGGCGGTAAATACCTTGAGCATTTAAGCAAACACTCCATTGGAAGTGGAAGCGCAATGCAATGGGACTATAATATATCCGGACTTGTTCCTGTTCAGGGAGAACTTAATGTTGGTATTCCATACGTTATTAGCGAACCATCTGGCAGTACCGATATTTATCAAACGTATGAACCGCTCCTGATAAGCAATTACAAAGAGTTTGAAAAATTCCTGCTTAATCCTGCCGGTACTTTCACTATCGAAGCTTCGGGCAACCGCTTGATTAAGGACGACAATTTTATGTCAAAAGAAAGCATTTCCTTAACCATAAATTTATCTCCATATATAGAACTTGCTCCTCTCGAACCCTTAGGCCTTCCTGAAATTGGACCTTTGGATCCGGTTGGTATTGCACCTCTTGATCCGGTCGGAATAGCCCCGCTCGAACCTTTAAAGGGTTCAGCCGAACCAACTCCGAAACCGGAAGGCGAATTTGAGCTGGCACCTCTTAAACCGATACAGAAATAAAACATTTTCAACTGAATATTATTTAGAATAGAAATCACCTTTTGACGAATTCCACCTCTAAATTTAAAAAAAAATGAAAATTAAACTGTTTCTCCTGCCCTTTCTGGTTTTCCTGCAGGCATTCAATCTGGCTGCACAGGACTACCCTCTTCTGCCCGATCATCCGGGTACTTTTAAACTGATAAATTGGAATGTTTACTCCAATTACGATTGTGGCTTCACCAAAGCGGAAACAACTGCCAATTATCAGAAAATTATCAGGGTAACAGACCTGGTACGTAAAAATCCTGTTTTTGTTGATCAGAAGGGATTTGAATGTGAGACCTATGTTATGTGCGAAGAATGTCCCGATAAATTTGGGTATGGAATTCCCAGCTTGATTCGGTTTGGATTTGGCGATTGGTTTATGGATAAAGGACAACCAAAGTTTTATAAAATTGAACCACCCAGTTGGGGCATCATGGTTAATAGCCTGAATAATGTTTTCGGGGGTAACTTTAGCCTGGGTGCTTCAAAACCTACTGAAAAACCAAAAGAAGGGTTTAATTACGAAAAATGGAAAAGCGTTAGCGACAAACTTCATGATATTATTTACCTCCCCGGTCAAAAGGAAGAACTTGGCAATGGAATCGACAGGTACGAAAGCGAACTTATTGTTGTGTACAACCCGGAAAGGCCTCCATATTACCTGCCTGTTAAGTTCCGTGAATTGGCCGAGTTGCTCATCGAGTATTGGAAACTTCACCCTGAGAAATTTCAATCTGAATTGATGTTACAATATCTTGAAGCTGAGTATGCTCAGATTCCTGAAAGCGAGCGCGATGGCTGGGCGTATAACAATACTTACGACGAACGTTGCCCCTTCTTAAAAATCACGCCGGTACCCGGTCCACAACCGGTTGTGCGCTTAAACCCGGAATACTGGGATAAAAAGCTTCCGCGCTCTTCCATCCAGATACTAACTTTTAATCGGCTGACAGATACCAATCGGTATACTAAACAAAAGGAAGAATGGCTGAAACTCCACGCTGCCGGGTATAGTCTTCAACGTTTTCTGGAAGCATTGGATATTACTACATTAGTTCCTGCAATTGATAAATAAATAATGCAATACCCATAAACACTTTAAATGCAGAACATATGCAAACAATCGCTTTTATCCTGATCAGCTTATTTGCTTTTAGCATGATAAGTTCCTTTGCACAAGGGCCCCCGCTCATTCTGGACCATCCGGGTACTTTCAAACTGATAAATTGGAATGCTTACACCAATTACGATTGTGGTTTCACGAAAGCGGAAACAACCGCAAATTATCAGAAAATTATCAGTATAACAGACCTGGTACGTAAAAACCCGGTTTTTCTTGATCAGAAAGGATTTGAATGTGTAACCTATGTTATGTGCGAAGAATGTCCCGATAAATTTGGTTATGGAATTCCCAGCTTGATTCGGTTTGGATTTGGCGATTGGTATATGTCTAAAGGACAACCTGTTTATTATAATATTGAGCCACCCAGCTGGTCCATCTTAGTAAATAATCTGAGCATTTTTGCCGCCGGTTCGTATAATTTAGGTGCGTCAAAACCCACAAAGACTCCGAAAGAAGGGTTTAACTACGATAAGTGGAAAAGTGTAAATGATAAACTCAGGGAGTGTTTTCACCTTCCGGGAGAAAAGGAGGAACTTGGAAATGGAATTGACAGGTACATAAGTGAAAAAATTATTATGTATAATCCTGAACGACCGCCATATTATTTACCAATTAAATTTCGTGAAATAGCCGAGTTGATGATTGAATATTGGAAACTTCACCCTGATAAGTTTCAATCCGAATTGTGGCTGGGGTTACTGGAAAGCGAATATGCGCAGTTCTCTGAATCTGAACGCGATGGCTGGGCGTATCACAATACTTACGACGAACGCAGCCCTGTATTAAAAATTACAACTATTCCCGGCCCACAACCAGTGGTGCGCTTAAATCCGGAATACTGGAACAAAAAACTTCCCCGCTCAGCCATACAAATACTAATCTTTGACCGTTTAACAGATACCAACCGGTATACCAAATTAGTAGAAGAAAGTTTGAAGCTCAATTCTCCCGGGTACAGTCTTCAACGGTTTCTGGAAGCATTTGATATTACAACATTAATACCTGCAATTGATAAATAAAAAAATACCCATATGACCAAATTATTTACATTCCTCCTGCTAGTTACACTGTTGCATTGTAACCTGGCCAACGCTCAAAGCCCCTCCGATTATTTACCCGATAAACCCGGTAAATGGACCTATTCCAATAATATAACCAGTACCGAAGCCGAGTATGTTGCTTACAGCAAGGTTATCGCATCCTTAGCCGAATGGTTTCACCTGAACATCCCTATGCTTAAAAGTCCGAAAGGGTATGATCTGGCTGCCACAACTTACGGTGGGTGGGATAAGTACTACAGTAAGAATGCCTGCAATTACGGCTTACGCACCGAGCTGAATTTCGACTTTCAGTTGTTTTTCAGTGAAGGTGGTAAATGGACTATTGAACCACCGCATTACTCTTTTGATATAAATAATACAGAAACAGGGCATGGAACAAATCCCAATTATCCCTATTTCGACGAACTTCAGGATGATCCGGCACAGGAAAAGGCTTTAAATGCCGCTGCACTCAAAATGAACGGAGTTTTTCCGGTATTTGATTTTGTAAAACAAATTGAACCGGGTGTTGATCTTTACCGCGAAGCGGCCGATGCGTTCCCTCATCACCTTGTTATTTATAATCCTGAGAGGCCTCCTTACTGGATTTCTGTTACAGTGAGGGAGTTAGCCGAAATACATCTTCAGTTTTATAAACTGAAGACTAAAACGGAAATGGATCGTATGCTTATAGCACAACTCGAAAAAGAAATATCCGAATTAAGTGAAGAAGAATTGAACGCCCCGGCTTTTTCAGGCCATGATGAGCATTTTGTTCTTAAGGTAAATGGAAAAGGCGAAGGATTACAACTTATGCGTTTCAACCCTGACTACTGGAACCGCAGCCTGCCTAATACAGCCATACAGTTTTTGACCTTTTATTACCCGCAGATGGATGAAGCCGCACTGGCTGAATCGTATAAAAATAACGGACATCCATATTACAGTCAATTGCTGGTTAACGAAATTGACTGGGTTAAGTTATCAGGAATACTTCAAAAATAAAATAGAGAGAACAAAGGAGTTTTGAAATTTATCTTCATTTTTATGACTTTTTATAGCCATAATTGTTATTATCAATTGTAGAGACCAGAAACTACATTAAAAACGGGGCGAACCTGAAAAGCCATATGAGTAGGGAAAATTCAAACCATGACAGTATGAAAACTATTTTACTTTTTGCAGTCCTGGCGTTATCAGTTAATGCTTTTGCACAAAGCAAACGGATAACACAATTCCCAAATCATTCATCAACAAATACAATTGAGGAAGTCTCAAGCTTAATGATGGATGTAGGATGGAAAACACAATGTAATATTTTAGGGAAGAAAGTTGGAAAGGTTTTCCAATATAGTCCGTATTCAACCCTCACATCAATTCCGATTTTAGATAGTATCTATTCATGGACGTGGGATACTGTAAGTAATGGTTGGGGATTAGCTACAAGAACTATTGGCGTAGTTTATGATGAAAGCAATAACGCAATAAACTACACAGATCAGAATTGGATCGGCAGTGCGTGGGTAAATTCCGGGCAATATATTTCTACATATGATGCCAATCATAATTTAACAAGTGAATTATCTAAAATCTGGGAAAACAATACCTGGGTCAATGACTATATATTCATCTGGACATTTGATGCCAACAATAATGAGACAAGTGAATTAATAAAAAAATGGAATGGCATCGAATGGATAAATATGCAACAAACCATTCGCGTGTTTGATGCAAACAGTAATCTGACAAGTGAAGTTTCACAGATGTTTACAGGCGGAGTGTGGGAGAATTCATCAAGGATTATAAATACCTACGATGCAAATAATAATCTTACAAGTATACTTAACCAGGGCTGGAATGCTGGTGATTGGGAAAACAGGAGCCTGGAGTCAAATACATACGATGGCAACAATAATAAATTAACATCTTTGTTTCAAATGTGGATTGGTACCGAATGGATGGATATGTCGAGAATTACTTATACATATGATGCTGGTAATAATCTGACAACCGAACTTAGCGAGAGTTGGAATTTTATTTCATGGGAGAATAACTCAAATATAACTTATACCTACGATGCTAACCACAATCCTATAAAAAGTCTGGAGCAGGAATGGGATGGCAGCCAATGGTCGAACTCAAGCCAAACAATCCAAACATTCGATGCTAATAATAATACTACAAGTGTTCTGGCCCAATTCTGGGATGGAAGTTCATGGCTGAATGCCATGCAGTTTAAATTTGGATACGATTCTGAAAATTACATGAAATTTACTGTCTTTAAAATATGGGATTTTGATGGTATAGCTATTTCTCTCGGAGATAGCACATATATGTATTATCATACTGCGGTTACCGGAATACCTGTATTGAGATCAGATAACCTGGTAGTTTATCCTAATCCATCCAAAGGAAAATTTACCTTAAGTGAATTCGGTTCTGTTAACGCCATTGAGATTTACGATATACAGGGACACCAGGTTTATTCGGATAAAAGAGTAAAGCAGCAGACTTCACAGGAAATAGATTTATCTGGTTATGCCAAAGGAATCTATTTCATTAAAATTTATGACGGGACAAAAAAATATAGCAGAAAGGTTGTTATTCAATAGAAATACGTCAATTTAACACAAAAATTCCGACTGGCGATAAAGCCAAAGCATATCAGTGAATTGCCGGATTGGATAAAAACAGAGCCGTAGTTTCCTGCGGCTCTGTTTATTTTAGAATATTACTGTATCGGCTAGTAATTTTCCTGTTTTTCTTCAAAATATGCTTTTGGATGCTGGCAGGCAGGACAGTTTTCGGGAGGGTTTTTACCTTCATGAATGTAACCACACTTGCGGCATTCCCATTTAGTAGCTTCTTCACGCTTAAATGCTTCGTTTTTCTCGAGGCGTGCAAGCAGGCGGAGGTATCGTTTTTCGTGTTCGGCTTCCACCTTGGCAATAATTTTAAATGCAGTTGCAATTTGCGGGAAACCCTCTTCCTTTGCAATTTCCGAAAATTCGGGATAGAGCAATGTCCATTCTTCATTTTCGCCCATAGCCGAAGCTTTCAGGTTTTCGGCAGTGGTACCTATCATTCCGGCAGGGTAGGAGGCTGTGATTTCCACTTCGCCACCTTCGAGAAAGTTGAAGAAACGTTTGGCATGTTGCTGCTCCTGCCATGCTGTTTTTTCGAAAATGGCAGCTATCTGCTCAAAGCCTTCTGTCTTGGCTTGTTTCATAAAGAACAGGTAGCGGTTCATAGCCTGCGATTCACCGGCAAATGCTTTAAGCAGATTCTTCTCGGTTCGGGTTCCTTTAATGCTCTTTTCCATAGTATATTATTTTAAATGAATAAGTTGTAATTCTATACGGTAGTAAATACCGGAAACCGTAAAGGTAGGATATTGTGAATGGAATCACAACAGAATTTTGTGGATATGTGGGAATAATTATTTTTTATCCATGCCCTTTTATCCGGCAATTGTGGTTATAATCGTTTCGTTTTGTGTATGCAAACCGGGGTACATAGGTCTGTTTTAAGCTGAAATGCAAGAACATTTCTTCAGTGGAATAAAAGAATTTTGCTTCAAAACCGATAGCTGAAAAAACAAAAACATTTGCAGTGCGTTTGTACTACGAAATCCTGATTTTGTTTTGCTGCCATTCATTTAAAACTATAAAAATGAAAACTATAAAACTGATTTATCCGACTTTTTTATTAATACTGTTTATCCCTTTATTCCTTTCAGCTCAGCACTTAAAACCAGGTTTTGATAAAGAGGAATACAAGGAGCTAATGCTGATTTCCGCCCGATCCACTTCCGATTCAGATTATTATAATACTTTTCCTGAACCGCAACATTTCAAAATGGTTTACCACTCTCATGAAATGGGTTTGGCCAATATGTGGGATTTATGGAAAGGAGATAAATCAGTTGCGGTTATCAGTATTAGAGGAACTACTTCAAAACAGGAGAGCTGGCTGGCAAATTTTTATGCCGCAATGGTTCCCGCCAGGGGAAAATTGCAACTTTCGGAGAACGATATTTTTGAATATCAACTCGCACCAAACCCCAAGGCTGCCGTGCATATTGGCTGGCTGTTGAGTACTGCATATTTGTCAAGGGATATGTTGCCCAAAATTGATTCGTGCTACAAAAAAGGTACACGAGAGTTCCTGATCATGGGTCACAGCCAGGGTGGAGGTATTGCTTATCTGTTAACAGCCTATTTACTTAACCTGCAGGATCAAAAATTAATTCCCGCTGATATCCGGTTTAAAACATATGGCAGTGCCAGCCCAAAACCCGGGAATCTTTTCTTTGCCTATGATTATGAAGCCATGACAAAAGGAGGATGGGCTTTTAATGTTGTAAATAGTGCCGACTGGGTTCCTGAAACACCGGTTTCGGTTCAGACCTTAAATGATTTTAACACAACCAATCCGTTCGTGGATGTTCAAAGCGTTTTCAAAAAGCAGAAATTTCCGAAAAACATGGTAATGAAACATGTATTCAAAAAAATGGAAAAACCCGCCCGGAAAACGCAACGGAATTATGAAAAATACCTGGGGGAAATGACTTCAAAACTGATAAAGTCATATCTGCCCGATTTTATCCCTCCGCAGTACTACCCCAGCAGCCATTATGTGAGAACCGGAACTTCAATCGTGCTGAATGCTGATGATGCGTATTACAAGCTTTTTCCCGATGACAAAACAAAAATCTTCGCTCATCATGCGCATACGCAATACTTATACCTGCTTGAGCAGTTGAAAGACTGACGGAAAGTGCTTTAAATTTATGTAAACCAGGGTTTTAGAATGAGTGTAGCGGTTTTCTGAAAAAAATCACTTTCAGATAATTAATATATCCCCCGCAGAGTCACCCCTCTCCTTTTTGAGGAGAGGGGACTTGAGTTTGGCTAATTTCTCATATAGAACATAGCGGAGTTACAAGGGTTGGCGGTATTTCTCTGGCTTTGTGTTTTCAATTCGTGATTAACGAAGCCAGAGAAATTCAAACCATTAGCTTTAGCCCAGGCCTGAGCTTTCAGGTTATTGATCAGATCGCCAGTTGTGTGGCGTTTTCCTTCTTTATTCTGGTACCATTTTGGCCTTGGCAGCAACAGTTGATTTGAAGATTTCAGTGATTTGTACGCGGCCAGATGCAATAAGGCATAAATGGCAGATATAAAAGCAGGAACCCGTTCTGCTGACTCAGGATTTCTCACCTGAGCTTGCCCACATCCGAGCAATGTTTTTTCTTCCCTGAAGTTTACCTCGATTTCCCAACGCCATAAATAAGCCTGCAAGAGTTTCTCCATACCCAAGTCATTGTCTGTGCAAATCAGATAAGCCGGATCCCGATACATCATTTTGGAGGATTTGGTCAGTCTATACCCTAAGGGTCTTATTACTACAAGTTGTAAGGTGTGATTCTGACCGGCTGAGCGCCACAAGGCAGGTTTAATTACTTTGACATTGAATGTATGCTCTTTTCCTGCCGCCCAGGCTTTAACTTGCTGCCAGGGGTATTGGTCTGACTGCCTGACTTGTTCTGGTGTTGGTAATCTATCTCCGTAAACGCGCTTCCTTCCCAGACCAGGTTGATTTTCAGGGATGGTGTACAGTTTGGTGTCTTTTCTAATACGGCCAATCAGGGTAACACGTTCCGGTAAATGCTTGAGCACTTCTTCATTTGTATAACTGCCGTCAACACTTACAATAAGTTGCTTTTCACTAGCGCCTTGTTTGTCCAGCGCATTACGAAGTTCTTTAAGTCGCTCGCGGCCTTGTTTGCTTAGTTTTAATTTCCGTTGCTGTTCTTTGTAGTTCTTCCAATCCTGTTCATCCGCTTTTTGACGGGGCTTTTTGGCAGTAGGGCAGTGATGAAAATCAATGGGTATGGCTCTGGACTGAGAGCATCCCTGATGATCAGGAAGTGCCACAGATATTTGCAGGAATCGTTGGCCCCAGATAAAATTGGTTTGAAAGGGTGGTCCCAATGGATCTCTGCGCCATGCTGTACCGGGAATATGCCTTCCAGTTTTTTTTAACAATGTATCATCCATATGAACAATAATCATTTGCTGTGGCTCCAACTCCTGCAATACTCCGCCACGGACTACATCAAACATTTTGGAGGTATCAACGCGTTGATGACTAAATAACCGGTATGCGGGTGACCAATCCATAAACTGTTGTCCGCTTGCTGTCAACATTCCGGTTACTGTGTGCCTGCCCATACAGGTAAGAGCCCCAAATGCCAGATCTCGTCCCGTCTTCCAGGCACTTTGCGAATTGAAAGCATCAGAACATTGATTTATAAGCAAATCAAACTCATCAATTAAGGATCCGTCTGAGGTTTTTTTTTCTCAGAACCCAAAACAGAATCATCTCGCTTGAGAATCACTTTGTGTTTGTCTTCAATCAACCATTCAACTACCTCTCCTCGCTCAAACTCCATAGCTTGTGCCAGTGCGGAAGGAAAGTTGATATACCATTGCTCGCTTTTAGCTCGTCTAATGAGCTGAATCTTTGTTGGGAAGCCCATAATGTAGAATTTTAAATTTTAATCTAGTTATATAACTAGTTACAAATATAATACAAAAAAATGCAATCAGAGTACTCCGATCACATTTTTATTTGAAAAATTTATCCAGTTATCTAGTTAAGTGCCAAACTCAAGCTCCCCGACCTGAAGGTCGGGGCTATGGATCTTGTACAATTTTTGAACATTAAATGTTTAACACGAAAAAAGTCCTGTGATGAGCAGGACTTTTTTCACTTAAAGGACTATTTTCTATTAACTA
>JAIFMH010000210.1 GCA_020048595.1 Bacteroidota bacterium
ATTCCCAGTAAAGTGCGGATTGTCGCTTTCATCTTAATCATTGCGTCGTTTGTTACTATCGTCGACCTGGTAATGAAAGCTTTTACACCCGATCTGTATAAAACTCTCGGAATTTTTATTCCTCTTATAGTTGTAAACTGTATTATTCTGGGCCGTGCCGAAGCATTTGCACAGAAAAATTCAGTTGTCAGATCTATCCTCGACGGACTTGGAATGGGAATTGGTTTCACGCTGGCATTGACCATCATGGGCGGCATCCGCGAAATTCTCGGTAACGGCAGTATATTCGATATCAGGCTTGTTTCGCAGGACGCCAGAACCATTCTTTTGTTTATTCTGCCTCCGGGAGCATTTCTTACTTTTGGTTACCTGATCGCAATAATGAACAGTGTAAAACGGAAATACAACATTTAGTTACTGCTAAGAAATATTATTAACAGACTGTTAAACTGTAGAATATGGATTTAATTACAATTATCATACTTGCCCTTTTAGTCAATAATGTGGTATTGGCTCAGTTTCTGGGAATTTGCCCGTTTCTGGGAGTTTCCAATAAAGTTTCCACTTCACTTGGGATGGGTGCCGCCGTTGTTTTTGTAATGTCACTAGCCAACCTGGTTACTTACATGATCCAGAATTTTATACTTGTACCCTTGCATATCGAGTTTATGCAAACCATCACTTTCATTCTGATAATTGCCTTTCTTGTTCAGGTTGTAGAGCTCATTATGAAAAAATCAGCGCCTTCGCTCTACCAGGCTCTTGGTATTTATCTTCCGCTGATTACAACCAATTGTGCGGTGCTTGGAATTGCAATTCTGGCTGTTCAGAAAAATTTCACCTTGGTATCGAGCGTGGTTTATGCATCAGCTACTGCGGTAGGTTTTACGCTTGCTCTTGTATTGTTAGCCGGCATACGCGAACAACTCGAACTGAACGGATATCCCAAAGGAATGAAAGGTTTTCCACTTACGCTTATCACAGCTGGATTGCTTTCACTGGCATTTATGGGATTTTCGGGATTGGTGAAATAGTTTCAGGACTAAAGCGGCTCCACTATTTATTACACTTTATTTCTTTTGGTGCATGAATGTAAAAAGTCGTGACCGAGAACTTTATTATATTCCGTATGTTTGTTATACTATTTAAGGAAGGAATACAAGTCGTTAGTAAATAAATACAATCATTTTGAAATGAAGAAAATCTGTTTCCTGAGTTTTCTGTTTATTCTATTTAATGCAGCTATAGTTGCTCAGGAAAAAGATATTAATTTTAATGTTGAAGCAACGGCAGGCTATATTTCCTCCGACTATGTGCCTTTCTGGCTTCGGTCAAACCAATTTGGCAGCATTCCTCTCGAAAATGCATCAATGAGTTTTATTGGCTCAGTACGTAAAGATTATGATACCAAAAGCAAAAAGATTTTTGATTGGGGTGTTTCCCTGGAAGGGCGGGCAAATATTGGCAGCAACTCTGATTTTTACCTGATTGAAGGGTATGGGAAAATTCGGGTAAGCATTTTTGAGATGAAAGCCGGACGATCAAAAGAGATATTAGGTTTGTGCGATTCTAGTCTTTCAACTGGAGCTTTTTCAGTTTCCGGAAATTCACTGGGTATTCCCAAAATTGAAATCAGTATCCCTGAGTTTTATAGCATTCCTGTATTTGGTAAATTATTCGCGTTTAAGGGAAATTATGCGCATGGCTGGATAGGCGATCTCTCTGTTAACATGTTGGATGGTAGTGTAGATAGCTTAAAGACATATCTTCACCAATTATCATTTTACGGTCGTTTAGGAAAGCCTGGCTGGAAATTAAAGTTATTCGGTGGAATAAATCACCAGGTGCAGTGGGGAAGTGAAGCCGAGGTACCAGTACTATCCCAACCTCTAAAATAGGAAACCATTTAGGTTCTATTGATCTGGGTGCCGAATACAATTTTGCTGATTTACGGTTATTTGCCTATCATCAGTTTTTTTATGATGTAGGCGCTCTTTACCATCTAGCCAACCTGCGCGATGGATTGAGTGGTATAAGTCTGACAAATACGAAATCCGTTACTAACCAATCTTTCAAATGGAATAAAATCCTCCTGGAATTCTTTTTTTCAAAGAATCAGGCCGGAGAATCCTGGTCGCCTGTAACACCTTCGGGAGACGAAAATTATTACAATAACGATACATATATTGAAGGATGGTCCTATAAAGGCATCGGTGTTGGGAATCCACTTATTGGAACGCGGTATGGGATCCGGGAAGAGTTGCCTGA
Organism: Bacteroidota bacterium; assembly: GCA_020048595.1. Taxonomy (GTDB): domain Bacteria; phylum Bacteroidota; class Bacteroidia; order Bacteroidales; family UBA4417; genus UBA4417. The sequence goes on from JAIFMH010000210.1 coordinate 2,269, forward strand.
TGATCCGTATGATTATTTTATTAACAACAGGGTTGTTGCTTTGCACTTCGGTTTCGAAGGATCAGTGAAAAACTGGGATTTTAGTATAAAAACATCCTATTCGCTTAATTATGGAACCTTCGGAACAAGCGAAGAAGGACACTCATTGGGAGAAATTCACTACCCTCCAATGTATGGGATATTCCCCGAAACAAAACAATTTTCATCTTATTTTGAAGCTAATAAATTATTTAAAAATCATCTTAAGTTTGGTTTCACCGGTGCTTTTGATATCGGGGATTTATATTATAATTCTTATGGACTTCTTCTTAAAGTTTCGAAATCATTCTAAATTAATGGATTTTTGAAAGGTATAACTTAATTTCTTTTTCTGATTAATTCACTTTTTTTGATCTTCTTTTCCTTCAATAGTCCGTTAATAATTTCCAATAACCTCATTATCAATAAAATACAAGTTTAAGTCCTTGCGTCTTAATATGTTGATAATCTGCGACTTATTGCTTTGCGTCTCCGCGGTAAATAAAAATCTAACGGAGTATTGTTCCTTAACAAGTGCATTTAATACATCTGATTATTCGATTCCTGTATTAATCACACATTTAAAGCAGTCATTTCTGTTATTTCAGAAGGTGTACGTCTCAAATAGTCGCGAAATAGGTTATTTTTGCAGCAGGTTCAATTTTTTTAACTGTTTCTTATGGCTGTTGATTCCATCATTGCTCTCGAAGGTGTTTCTATTTATCAGCGTGATAATCTTATTTTATCCGATGTTTCCCTAAGTATTCATAAAAGTGAATTTGTTTACCTTGTTGGTAAAACCGGCACAGGGAAAAGCAGTCTGATGAAGACTTTGTATGCTGATTTGCCTTTACGCGAAGGGAAAGCCGAAGTTGCAGGATTCAGTATTCCGGATTTAAAAAAGAAGGAAATTCCTTATTTGCGACGTAAAATAGGTATTGTCTTCCAGGATTTTCAATTGCTCAATGATCGCAGTGTAAATGATAATCTCATTTTTGTAATGAAAGCTACCGGCTGGAAAGATTCAGATGCTATGCGCCACCGAATGAACGAAGTGCTTGATAAAGTTGGATTGATTACCAAAGGATTTAAGATGCCACATCAGCTCTCCGGTGGTGAACAACAGCGCGTTTCCATTGCCCGTGCGCTGCTCAACGATCCTGAATTATTGCTGGCTGATGAGCCAACCGGAAACCTTGACCCTGAAACATCGGATGGAATTATGCAACTGCTTTTCGAAATACGTAAAACCGGAAGAGCTGTATTTATGGCTACTCACAATTACGCATTGCTTCGCAAATATCCGTCGCGAATAATTAAGTGTGAAAAAGGCAAACTTATTGAAGTAGGCGCTGGTTTGATCGGGATAGGCGAGGAGTAGGGATCAGTATGTCGGTTGTTGAAAGTAGGATGTCGATTGTTAAAATCTGAAACCAGAAACAAAACAATTACCCCCAAACCTCTTTTATCAACTTCTTTGCATTCTCGGCATCCGAAAAACGTTTCTGAAGCAATTCGGTTCTGGCAACAAGCTGATTCTGATCGAATTCTTTTTTAAATAAAGACGCGATTTTTATTTTCATTTCTTTCGCGTCGGCAGCAATCTCACACAAACTCTCAAGCCCGGTTCCGGCCAGCATTTCGAGGTTTACCAGCATCCAGCGACCATTGTATAGTGTGTTGAGTAGTTTTAGTTTTAAACCGGTGGACTGAAACGTTACCAAAACATTGATTTGTGCATTTGCTATCATTGCTTCCATTTCATCTTGTGACGGATTAGGGATCAGTTGAATGTTTTTAAACTGAGAAACCAGACTTTTCAACGATTCCGATGGATTGAGACCGGCAATTTTAAAAGGAACAGGCAAGTTGTTAAACACTTCTTTAACAAGGTATTCTGCTGCAAGTGCATTTTCGCCAACCGATAAATTCCCGTGATATAATACATATTCACCTTTCCCTGGCTGACTGTTTACTAAGCTGTTGCCATGAAAACTGGGCAGATAAACGACTTCTTTTTCAGGGAATTGGTTTGCAAGATATTCGCGGTCTGTTTGCGAAACAACCAGCATTTTTGTTGCGAACTTCAACTGTTTCTGATAAAGCCGGAGCCTAAAACTTTCGATCAGGAAAAAGGTTTTACGTCCTATATTTTTCTCCGATTTAAAAAGATTTAAATAATAATCGTGCTCGATATTGCTTTCGCGATATATAAGGGTTCGACCTTGTAATGCTTTGTGATTGAGGTAATAACAACTGTGAAGTCCTTCGAACAGTATAGGGTAATCATTAGCCAGCAGGTTTTTTAGCAACTCTTCTGCCCGACGGCTTTCCACAATATATGGCTTCAGCGAAATTTGGGCAGCAAACCCGGTTTTACGTGGATAGTAATGTACAGATTCGCAGTATAAACTTAGCTCGGGAGCTTCAGGTCTATCGTATTGATAACAATGCAGGTGGATTTTTATCCCGACTTTATGTAAAGCCTTCAATTTATAAAACACATCAATAACACCACCATAATTAGCTGGAAATGGAATACTGAATGCAACAATATGCAAATATTTTTCAGGCATAAGGAGCAAATATTTCGATAAGTACTTTCTTTTCATTTTCCCAGTTCAGTTCAGCGGCAGCTCTGCGAGTGTTGTTCTTATAAAACTCCAAACGAGTTTCATTTTGAAGCATCTTTTCAATTGTTGCCGCAATATGTTTAGGATCATGATTTTCAATAAATTCTCCTATTTCGTATTGTTGTATTATATTTTTCAACTCAACCAGTGGTGTTGAAAGTACGGGTACTCCCGCATACATATAGTCGAAGAGTTTGTTGGGAAGGCTGAATCTGTAGTTGATATTTGTATCCTTATCAATGGTGAGCCCGATATCAGCATTAGCGGTATATCCTGCCAGCTTTTCAGGTGTTTGCCGGGAGATAAACCTTACCTTTTTCTGTAAGGATAATTCATGCACCATTTTTTTTAGAACAGGAATTACATCTCCGCCACCAACGATCAGAAGTAGTGAGTTATTGAGATATTGCATGGCTTCAACGGCTTCTTCGGCACCTCGTTGTACATTTATTCCTGAACCTTGCATCAGAATTATTTTCTGATTCTCTGGTAGACCTAGTGTTGCTCTTGATGGAAGTTCATTGTATTGAAGCTTTTGAGGAATATTGCGTACTATTTTAAACGGAACATGATATTCCTGTTCAAACAGATTGGCAATACTGGCATTAACCGTAATGCAGCTTTTTAGCCTGGGTACAATGGTTTTTTCGATCCATTTCCAGATTCGTTGCACTTTTGGCCGGTTTACTAGTTCAGGGGTAGCTGTAAAATACTCATGGCTGTCGAATACTATTGGGATGTGTTTAATCTTGTGAACCAAGTAATTTGGTAAAAGTGTATCCAGATCATTGCTCACCAGCAGCTCCGCAGGCCTCGAAAGCAACAGAAAGAAAAGCCTTATGTTATACTCAGCATAAAAAAGTGGTCCTTTTTCCCATAGCAACCGCATACGAATTGTTTCATAAACTCGTTCCGGTAAGTGCGGACTATCAGATTTGTGGCGTCCTACCATCAATACATCAAATCCCATGTCCACTAAAACACCCGCTGTTTTAGCAATACGTTGGTCGGTTACCAGGTCGTTGATCACTGAAATAATTGCTCTTTTCTTTTTCATAATTGCTAATACACTGCGAAAGTAAAGTTTTCGTACGAATTTTTAATAATCATGCACTTTATTGAAATGGTTAAATTAATTTTGCAAAAGTTTTTAGAAACAAAGTTTCTTTAAAATTAAGCCAGGAATTATTAAATCCGAGATTTTCTGATTCAAATTATTCAACGTATTAATACCCCTTATGCCGATATTTCCAGACATCAAAGAGAATTTTTCGCTCCATTCTTTCAATACGTTTCATATCGAGTCTACTGCCCGATATTTTACAGAAGTTAATACTATTGAGAATTTCAGAGAATTGATCGCTTCCGGTAAATTAGACGAAAGCCCACTTCTGGTTCTTGGTGGCGGGAGCAACCTGCTTTTCACCGGAAACTTTAATGGAATTGCCGTACATATTATAAATAAAGGAATTGAAATACAGAACCGTACTGCCGATGCAGTATTGGTTAAATCCGCAGCAGGTGAAAACTGGCACGAATTCGTAACATATTGTGTGAACGAAGGTTTTGGCGGAATCGAAAATCTTTCACTTATTCCAGGCAATGTTGGCAGCTGTCCGATTCAAAACATTGGCGCTTATGGTGTGGAAGTTAAAGATTCTTTTCATTCGCTTGAAGCTATTGATCTGCAGACCGGAGAACTTTTGGTTTTTTCGAATGAGGAATGCCGCTTTGGGTACCGCGACAGCATTTTTAAGCGGGATTTAAAGGGTAAATTTGCTATCTGGTCAGTTACATTTGAACTTAAACTTAATCCTGTTTTACATATCGAATACGGAGCAATTAAACAGGAGCTGGACGCAAAGGGAATTAATCATGCAAGTATATCAGATGTGAGTACTGCGGTTTGTTCTATAAGGCAGAACAAATTACCTGATCCTAAGTTGCTTGGCAATGCCGGTAGTTTTTTTAAAAACCCAACTGTTGATCAGAAATTTGCCGAAAAACTGTTAGAATCATTCCCCAAACTGGTTCATTATCCAGCCGGAAACGATAAAGTGAAGCTTGCAGCAGGCTGGCTGATTGAACAATGCGGTTGGAAAGGACACCGCGAAGGTGATGCCGGTGTACATGAAAACCAGGCTTTGGTACTTGTTAATTACGGACGTGCAACCGGAAGTAATATTCTAACACTTGCTCATCGAATTCAAAACTCAGTTTATGAGCGTTTTGGCGTAAAACTGGATATGGAAGTGAATGTGATTTAGATTTAAGATTTACGAAGTACGATTTACGAAGTATGATTTACGAAGTATGATTTACGAATAACGAATAACGAATAACGAATAACGAGTAACGAGTAACGAATAACGAATTACGTTTTACGAATAACGAGGTTATCTAACTACTTGCGAAATCACAAATCACGAATCACAAATCACGAATCAATTACTCTACCGCCTTCTCAATACAATACCATAATTTTTCCGCAGTCTGTTGCCACGAAAATTTCTTGCTCTGTTCTCTTCCGGCAACAATTAGTTTTTGCCTGAAATCATTATCCGATGCCATTTTCGTCATAGCATCGGCGATAGAAGACACTGAAAACGGATTAGTTAAAATTGCCGAATCTCCGGCAACTTCGGGCATAGAAGTTACATTTGAAGTAATAACAGGAGTGTCGCAATGAAAAGCCTCAAGTATTGGAATTCCAAATCCTTCAAAATAGGAAACATAAGTCAGCGCAAGAGCCGAAGCCATTAGAGCCGCCAGTTCCTCATCGGTTACCCGGCCGGTAAATATTACATCATCACGGAATTCCATGCCTTCGTAAGCAAGGCGTATTTCATCGGTCCACCACATGCGAGCTCCGGCAAGCAGAAGTTTTATGTCTTTTAAATCGTTTTTCTTAAATTCATCAAATGCTTTGAAGAGATTCACCAGGTTTTTACGTGGGTGCAAGGTGCCAATAAAAAAGAAATACTGACGTCCGTGCGAAAATTTATTCCTGGTTTGTTGCTGGTCTTCGGATGCTAATGGTTTAAAGATGTTTCCGGCACCATTGTAAACCACATCAATTTTTGATGGATCAACATGATACGTTTCAATTATATCTGATTTTGAGTATTCTGAAACAGTAGCTATTCTGCTGGCTTTCCGGGCGAATCGTGGAAACATAGCCGAATAATATTTCCGCATAAAAAATGGGATATCCTCAGGAAAGTGCTCAAAATTAAGGTCATGTATTACTCCAACTGATTTTACATTCGTTGTCAGCGAAAGAAATCCGTCCGGCGATAAAAATATATCAGGTTTTGTATGGGTAAAATGAAGAGGCAGAGATGCCTCGAACCAGGCAAGGAATAAAAATGGATGCCGTGCCTGAGGAAAAATTATAACCGGGTGTACATTCGAATTATAAATAAACCTTTCATCATACTTCCGGTCGAAGTAAAAATAAAATTGATGCTCAGGATGTTGGGCTGTCAGGATACGCAGGGTTTCGTCAGCAAAACGGGCTATGCCGTCCATTCGCCCGGTCAACAGAAGTCGTGTATTTACAGCAATTTTCAAGCTTTTCTTATTTCGGCGTGTGTATTACTTATATACGCAAACCAAGCCATATAATTGTATAATATCAGAAATTTATTTAAATTTAGTTCTGCGAAACCAATGTTTACTTAACATTTGTTATATTTTTAAATAGTCGTACTTTTGACAACAGATACATGCAGTTATTTTACATAAAGTGATTGTGTAATAAAATCATTATTCTCTATGAACAGGAATTCTGAATCACCAGATTTACAATCTCTTTTTTTGAATTTTTTCTGTTTAGTGATACTTTTGGGAAAAAAATTAAACGTGATCAGATCGAAGAGAGAGTGCTTTATTATAACAGAGCTATGATTCCGGAGTTAATTAAAATCAGATCAGAAATTACAGAAGGAGATTTTCGATTTTTAAAAGAAACATACTGTTTGCATCTGCAACTTCAGTAATAGTTAAATAAAAACAGGAAGTCAGCAAAAACCTGCAATTCAATTTACAATTACTACCTGAATCGCAGTACAAAAAAAATGAGGCGTAAGTTTATAACTAATCTAGGTTTTCTGCTTTTTCTTAATCTGCTGGTTAAGCCATTCTGGATCTTTGGTATTGACAGAACGGTACAAAATATTGTTGCTCCCGGTGAATATGGTTTTTATTTTACAGTTCTCAATTTTACTTTTCTTTTTAATATCCTTCTCGATTTTGGAATTACCAGTTTTAATAACCGGAACATTGCTCAGAATAATCACCTGCTGAACAAACATTTCTCCGGAATTACCTTCCTGCGATTGTTTCTGGCGGTTATTTATTTTGCGGTAATTTTTACAGTAGCAGCTTTAATAGGCTACGATTCCAGGCATTTCTATTTCCTCGCTTTTCTGGGGATAAATCAGTTTCTTATATCATTTATCCTTTATCTTCGATCAAATATTTCGGGTTTGCTGTTGTTTAAAATCGATAGTACCATTTCTGTTTTAGACAGGGTCTTAATGATTATCTTCTGCAGCATACTCCTCTGGGGACATATAACTACTCAGCCTTTTCAAATCATATGGTTTGTTTATGCGCAGACACTTGCTTACCTGCTAACTGCATTAATAGCCCTTCTGATAGTAATGAAGAAGGCAGCTTTCATACGTCTGCAATGGGATAAGGCATTTTTTATTTCCATTGTCAGGCAGAGTTTTCCATATGCTATGCTGGTGTTGCTAATGTCATTCTATAACCGGATTGATTCTGTAATGCTCGAACGCTTACTGCCCCGAGGTATAGGTACCACACAAGTTGATATTTATGCAAAGGCTTTCAGGTTGCTGGATGCTGTTACTATGATTGCTTACCTCTTTTCTGTTATTCTGATTCCCATTTTTGCCAGGCTGATCAAAGATAAATCACCTGTTGAAGGCATGGTTAAATTATCATTTACCATTATTTTCACTATCTCAATGATAGTTGCAACAACATCATCATTCTTCAGCAACCAGATAATGGAATTGCTGTACGTAGGGCAAATTCAGGAAGCTCAAAAAGTATTTGTGTTTTTGATCATCGGATTTATCCCGATTTCGGTAACATATATTTTTGGTACATTGCTTACGGCCAATGGCAGTTTGAAAGCACTCAATATTATGGCATTAACTGGAATGGTGGTAAATTTTGGTCTTAATTACTTCCTTATTCCGCCGTTATTGGCTGTTGGTTCGGCATATGCAAGTTTGGCAACTCAGTTTGTCACAGCTATTATACAAGTTGCTATTGCTCAACGGATATTCAAATTTACAATAAACTGGAAATATATTTTTACACTTCTGTTTTTTGCTGTTGGAGTGATTATAATAAACATGCTGATAAGTAATATGGTTTGGGACTGGCGAATTGCATTTGTTGTTGCCGGCCTGGTATCAGTGCTTTGGGCATTTATTTTGAGATTACTGAGTATTGGCGGATTTATTCGGTTAATGAAGAGTAAATAATAGATTTACCGGAAATGTATTAATTTCTGAGACCTTGAAATTCAAGTTGTTGTCGATAGTATTATAATTCTTGAGATTAAAATCCTTCATAGCCGTTTAAAGAACGTTTCCTGGTAAATCCTGATTCAGACAACTTTTTCCTGCAATTGCTTATTATACACTTTTCTCTATCTTTGCAGGACATCAAACACATGTAATTATAATGCCTAATACCTCTACGAACGATTTTACGGATTCGTTTAAAGTTGCAATCTTTCTGTTTAAATGGCGTAAAACGCTTCTTTTTATGGGCCTGGCTGCTGCCATTCTATCTGCACTATTTTCATCTCCATTATTTATTACGCCTCTGTATAAGTCAACAGTAATACTGTATCCGGCTTCGAGTAATTCAATTTCAAAATCACTGCTCAATGAAAATGCAAATCTTAAACAGGATGTGCTTGAGTTTGGAGAAGAAGAACAAACGCAGCAAATGCTTCAGATACTTAACTCCAATAAAATCAGGGATAAAGTAATCGCCAGGTTTAAGTTAGCTGAGCATTACGAAATTGAACCCGGGATGAAATATTATCAGACCCGCCTTTATAACCACTTTGGATCGAATATTACCTTTAAACTTACCGAATACCTTGCTGTTAAAATAACGGTGCTCGATAAAGATCCACAAATGGCCGCAGATATTGCAAATGAAATAGCTGCCTTACTCGATACTGTAAAAAACGATTTGCTGAAAGTACGAGCCATACAAGGTTTTAAAATAGTTGAAACAGAGTACTTCTCGCAGCTTGAGCAGGTTAAAATAATGGAAGATTCTTTAACAAAATTCCGGAAACTAGGTGTTAATGATTACGAATCACAGGCCGAAATGATGAACCGCCAACTTGCTATGGAAGTTGCCCGGGGAAATACCCGTGGAATTAATGCACTGGAAGAGAAACTGGAAATACTCTCAGATTATGGTGGTCCTTATGTTTCAATTCGTGATGCCCTGTATCATGAAAAGAAGCAACTTAGCTACCTTAAAGCCAGGTATGATAATGCAAAAATTGATGCTTACGAAGCAATTCCACAAAAGTTTGTGGTTGAAAATGCGTACAAAGCTGAACGCAAATCATATCCTCTAATCTGGCTGATTGTAATACTTTCGACCCTGAGTACTTTACTTGTTGGAATGCTGGTGATTTTTCTTGTAATTCCCGGTCTAGCATCAAACAGGAACAACATTTATTTATAAATTAAATTAGTCAGATGGATAATTTCTTCAACAATACCAACTTACTGCAAATGATTATTAAATGGAAATGGCATTTGGTTATACTTGCTGTTGCTGCGGCTCTTGTATCACTGCTCGTTTCCAGTTCAATTTTTATGAAACCACGTTTCAAGTCAGTTGCATTCATTTACCCATCAAACATTTTGCCTTATTCCGACGAAAGTCAGACTGAGCAGATGTTGCAATGGATTAATTCAATTGAAGTGCGTGATAGTGTTATTAAAAAGTTTGACCTGGCAACGCATTATGGTATTTCGCCATCGGAGAAATACTTTTTATCCACACTTGGATTTATGTATGACAAAAACGTAAAGATATCCAAAACCCAGTACGAAAGTGTTGAAGTAAGTGTTACTGATACTGATCCAGTAATGGCAAGGGATATAGCTAGTGCGATTCTTGATTATACCGATAAAAAAATCTGTGCCACCCACACTTCAAAATATCAGGAAGTTGTTCTGGCACTGGATAAAATACGTATAATAAAAAAAGCTGAGATTGACTCAGTTAAAGAACTGTATCGTGAAATAGCAACAACGTATGGTGTTTATGACGTGTTAGGCCAGAGCCAGGAAATTACACGTGGTGAATTACGCACCGTTTCCGGTGGAGGTGGCAGCATCAATTCAAAGGATGTTCTAAGGCTTAAACAAGGAATGATGGAGAAAAGTGCTGATTTGTTGTACCTTGGTCGCAGGATTGAGTTTTTAGCTCAGGAATACAGCGAAATTATGCGTAAATATGATGTAGCAAGGTTTGATATTGATAAAAAATTTACATCCGTTAATATTGTAACTCCACCTCAGGTGGCTGATAAGAAATCCTACCCTAAAAGATTGTTTGTAATGTTCTACTTTGTTGCCGGAACCTTGTTTTTTAGTTTGCTGGCTATTGCTTTTATGGAACGGTATAAAGGTCCTTCGTCAGAATTAAACAACTGATCACAGCAAAATATATCTTGACTGAAAAACTAAAAATATCAATCGTTTACCTTGTTACAGCAATATTTATATTGTTGAATACCTATTTTGTGTACAAGGAAATGTACGTAGGAATACTTATTCCACTGGCATGTATATTAATGCTGATGTATGTTTTTAACCTGGAAGCTGTTTTACTGCTTGCTGTATTTGCAACTCCGTTAGCTATTAATCTGGGTGATTACGATCTTGGGGTTAGCATATCAGTTCCCAGTGAACCACTTCTCATAGGTTTATTGTTCTTTATTATTCTTAAAATTCTGCTTGAAGGCGGCATCGAACGCCGGATAGTAAGGCATCCGGTATCCATTGCCATCCTGTTTAACCTTTCGTGGATACTGATAACGGCTATTACTTCCGATATGCCTTTAGTATCATTTAAATACCTTCTATCCCGATTGTGGTTTATTATTCCTGTATATTTTGGAGGTCTCATGCTTTTTCGCACCAAAACCAATATCCGGAAGTTTATATGGGCTTACGTATCGGCACTGATCATTGTAGTTTTTTATACAACATGGATTCATATGGGCTTTGGTTTCAGCGAAAAGTCCGGGCATTGGGTAATGTACCCTTTTTATAATGATCATACTGCATATGGCGTGATTTTAGCTTTATTCGTTCCGGTAATACTTGGTATGTCATTAGATAAAGCGGTATCAGGCAGACAGCGTATTTTTGCTGTAATCGCATTAACGATTTTACTGGTTGCCTTGTTTCTTTCCTACAGTCGTGCTGCATGGGTTGGAGTTGGATTTGCAGTAGGGGTTCTGGTTTTGGTGAAATTGCGTATCAGTTTCAAATGGATTGCAATATCAACAATTGCTTTAGTGGTCATTTTCTTTACTTTTAAGTTTGAGATTTTGGATAAGCTTGAGAAAAACAAGCAGGATGCATCTGCCAATTTTATTGAGCATATTCAATCTATCTCCAATATATCATCAGATGCATCGAACCTTGAACGTATAAACCGCTGGCAGGCTGCTTTGCGTATGTTTTCCGAAAGGCCTTTAGTTGGTTGGGGACCAGGTACATATCAATTTGAATATGCCCCTTTTCAACGGGCGAAGGAAAAAACTATTATCAGCACCAACCTCGGAGATATGGGCAATGCACACAGCGAATATATTGGCCCGCTTGCGGAATCAGGTGTCCCCGGATTATTGAGTGTTTTGTTTATTCTGATAACAGTTATTTATACAGGACTCAATGTGCACCAAAAAGCTAAAAACAGCCAGACCAGGTTGCTGGCTTTGTCGGCAACACTTGGTTTGATCACATATTTTGTTCATGGAATAATGAATAATTTTCTGAATACGGATAAGGCAAGTGTTCCATTCTGGGGTTTGGTTGCAATTATTGTGGCGCTGGATCTGTATTACAGTTCAGCGGAGGAAAATGTCAGTTCCTTATAGTTATTCTTTTGCATTCCTGCATGATTTCTGAGCAAAATACGAATACATCTTTCAGACTGATTTTAAAAGCTAATTTGACAATTTGTAAATGGAATATTCTTCCGATGAAGATTTAGTACTAAATCCTGAATTATGTTAAAAAAAAATACCTCCCGGATTCCCTGGAGGTATTTCATTTTCTGGATATTTAACTATTTATTTAAGCTTATTGTATATTTCCGGTAATTTACGAAGCATCACCAACTCTTTCCATTTTTTTCGTGCTTCAATTGCAGGGCTTCCAAAATAGGTGATTCCACCGGCCAGTGATTTGTCAACAGCTGATGTAGCAAGTATAACAGCACCTCTTCCAATAACAAGGTCCTTATTAATGGCAACTTTTGCCCAAATTATTACATCGTCTTCAATACGGGTAACTCCTGCTATGGCTGTATGAGCGCCAATGAGGCAGTTTGCTCCAATATGGGTATCGTGGCCCACCTGAACATGATTATCAAATTTAGTCCCTTTACCGATAAAGGTATCGCCTGAAACTCCCCTGTCGATTGAACAGAGTGCACCAATTTCAACGTTATCCTCAATAATTACTCTGCCGCATGATTCAAGTTTGCGGTATCCTTCGGGTTTGCGTTGAAAATAATAAGCATCGGCTCCCAGCACGCAGTTGGCTTGTATCACAACATTATCACCTATAATGGTGTAATCGTTGATACTCACATTTGAATGAATAATACAGTTTTTGCCGATTTGAACCTGGTTGCCAACAAAAACACCGGGTTGAATAACAGTGCCTTCACCAATAAGTGCATTTTGGCTTATAGCAGATGTTGAAGCAATAAAAGGCATGAACTTTTGCACCAGCGAAGTGTATGCAGCAAAAGGATCGCTGTGTAAAAGAAGTGCTTTGCCTTCAGGGCAGTCAACATCCTGGTTGATAATTATTATACTGGCTTCTGAAGAAAGTGCTTTGGAATAGTACTTCGGATGATCAACAAAGGTTAAATCACCGGTTGAAACCATATGAATTTCGTTAATGCCGGAAACCGGGAACTTAGCATCGCCTTTGTAGGTTGCGCCAATCAATACAGCTATTTCTGCCAGTGCTATGGGTGACGATAGTTTCATAGGATCGCTCTGATTTACATTGATACAAACAAAGGTGTTCGCGATGCAGTCTTATTTAACTCTTTCGAAATAAGTACCTGTGCGTGTGTCGATCCGTATCTTTGTCCCTTCTTCAATAAACAATGGAACCTGAACGATAGCGCCGGTTTCGAGAGTTGCTTTCTTTAGCGTATTCGAAGCTGTATCTCCACGGAAGCCGGGTTCGGTATAAGTTATTTCAAGTTCAACAAAAGCAGGTAGCTCGCATGTTAGCGGAGTTTCGGTATCGGCATGAACCATGATTTCAACACCCTGTCCTTCTTTCATAAACTGGAAATTATCAACCATTTCTTCATCAATAGAAATTTGTTCAAAATTCTCGGTATTCATGAAATTGTAACCATTCTCATCTTTATAAAGAAACTGGTATGGACGGCGCTCAACACGGGCTATATCAATAGGCGCGCCTGCTGTAAATGTATTTGGGATAACCTTTCCGGTTTTTAGATTTTTGAGTTTTGTACGGACAAAAGCCGGGCCTTTACCTGGTTTAACATGCTGAAACTCTACAATTTTAAAGAGATCGTTGTTGAATTCTATGCAAAGTCCATTGCGGAATTCAGAAGTTGTTGCCATAATCTGGTATTAGAAAATAATTGATTTTGTGTTAAAATGGGTGCAAAAGTACACTTTTTCCCGGTAATGTTATAATTTGAAAACTGGATAATTAGTTATTGTGATAATATGTTAATGTAGTAATCTGATAACGTTATAGTTTGGTGAGATATTCTTTGGTATAGTATGTTGCTTCTGATACACTCAAAACCAGCTCTCTATTTACCATTTCTTTTATAATCATCTATCACGATGGACTGAGTACAAAAATCATGTTCTTCGCTTTGCGAGTTGGAACAAACAATTATAATCCGGTCTTTATGATTTTCAGCCACCAGGTTGCGGTACCATTCAATAGCTTTGTGGTCGAGGTTGGCGGCAGGCTCATCCAAAAGTACTACTTCTGATTCCGTTAGCAAAGCAATAGCCAAACGAACCCGTTGCTTCATCCCGGATGAGAAATATTTTATAGGCTTGTTCCGGTTGCGCATTAATCCTGTGGCATCCATAACTGCCGCAACATCCATATTATGTCGGAATTTTCGGAAACGGCTGTGGAAAGTAAGCATTTCCTCCAGGGTAAACTCTTCGATGAGTTCGAGATACGGGCCACTAAAAGTTACATGCCTGAAAAAATCATCAACCGCAATCTCTTTATTATCATGACTATAGGTTATCAAGCCTCCGGAAGGATGCAGATGGCCTGAAATAATCTGAAGTAAGGTTGATTTCCCTGAACCGTTCGATCCAAGAATGGCGTATGCGTTCCCTTGTTCAAATTCGAAATCCACATCCCGGAAAATCCATTCGTAATTAAACTTTCTGCTAATCTTGCTCAGTATAATATGCATAGAATTTTCAAATCTGAATTATAAAGATACGCTATCAAAAAACTGAATTCTGATATTATTCTCTTGATTTTGAATAGCCTTTCATGATACCACGTGTTGACCGGCCAATAAACGAAAGTATTTCGTCGCGTTCAACGGTAGGGTGCATAGTAGTTTCAACAATTTCGACAGCACGGCTTACATTATATCCGCTCAGGAAAATAATGCGGTAAATGTCCTGTATCTCATTGATTTTTTCGTTTGAATATCCTCTTCTTCGCAAACCGACTGAGTTAATCCCTACATAGGAAACCGGTTCGCGTGCAGCTTTGGTAAATGGCGGTACATCTTTACGAACCAGCGAACCACCCGAAATCATTGTATGCTGGCCAATTGTAACAAACTGGTGTACTGCCGAAAGGCCGCCGATAATAGCATAATCTTCTACAGTAATGTGACCGGCAAGTGCAACTGAGTTTGCAAGAATACAATTATTTCCTACAATACAATCGTGCGCTATATGAGCATATGCCATAATGAGGCAGTTGTTTCCAACAACAGTTTCCATCATGGCTTTTGTACCTCTGTTTACAGTAACAAATTCTCTGATAGTGGTATTGTCACCAATCCTGACTATGGATTCTTCGCCAGCATATTTTAAATCCTGGGGTACAGCGGAAATTACAGCTCCGGGAAAAATCCGGCAATTTTTACCGATCCGGGCTCCTT
>JAIFMH010000261.1 GCA_020048595.1 Bacteroidota bacterium
TGGCCTTATAATACTGAATGGGACAAAGTTGTTTTCAGAGATACACCGGTTTCAAACAATACAACGCTTTCTATCAACAGCGCTAACGAGAAAACATCGTACAACCTTGGTTTTAATTATTATGATGAAAATGGAGTTTATGTTGAAGATGATTACAAGAAAGGTATTGTTAACCTGGGAATTAACCATAAAGTTTATGATAACTTTACAATCAGGACTTCCAATATATTCTCCAAGGGATTCAGAAATTATAATGGCGGACTTTCCTATTACCGCAATCCTTTATGGCCGGTATATAACGACGATGGTTCCTATTTCCTTGCCGGTGCCAATGATTATTCACACCCGGTGGCCATTACTGAACATGTTACCAACGAAACCAACAGCACTGACTTTATTTCTTCGTTACAACTTGACTGGCAGATTTTAAGTTACCTGAACATCAAATCGCAGATTAACTACAAATACGGGAATTATATTGTTGACAAATACTCGCCTACAGTATATACCGAAGCCGGCGATTTTAACAATGGCGCAGCCCAGCTCAGCAACTGGATGGGGCAAAACATGGTTTCGGAAACATACATGACTTTCGACAAGGAATTCGCCGGTATTCACAGGCTCACAGCCATGGTTGGACAGTCCTATGAATATGGAATGAGCAGGACTTCGGATCTTTACGCTTACGATTTTGTTAACGAATCAACAGGAAACCAAAATATGGGTTCGGGTGATCCCGAAAAAAACAGGCTGGCCAATGGATATTCTGACACTAAACTTCTTTCGTTTCTCGGCCGTGTAAATTATGCATTAAATGACAAATACCTGTTTACAGCCACTCTACGTGCCGATGGATCCTCAAAATTCGGGGCAAACAACAAGTGGGCTCAGTTTCCATCAGGAGCAGTTGCATGGAAAGCACATAACGAGTCGTTTATCAAAAACCTCAATGTTTTCGATGAACTTAAAGTCAGAGCCAGCTATGGAATTTCCGGAAACCAGGGAATTTCGCCCTACCAGACTCTAAGCAAATATGGCGTTGAACAATACTATGACAATGGTCAATGGAGCACTGCTATTGGTCCGGGATATGTTGTTGGTAATGAAGGCGATGATGGCCGGTTTAAAATGTGGGGAGGTATTCCGAACATTGATTTGAAATGGGAAACCACAGCTCAATTGGATTTGGGTACTGATATGGCATTTTATAACAACAGGCTCAGGCTGGTATTTGATGTGTATCAGAAAAAAACTTCCGATTTGCTTCGCGAACGAATCCTTCCTCTTTCATCAGGATACAACAGGATGTGGGTGAATGATGGTGAAATTTTAAATAAAGGTTTCGAAATCACACTAGATGGCGACATTATTGCTAACCAGGATTTTAATTTCTCTGCTTCACTGATTTACGCCCGGAACAGGAATGAAGTTGTAAGCCTTGGCAACGAAGTTACTTCCGGTTTGAGCACCGACTTTAACACCGGAATGAAATATGAATTCTGGGGAACATCACTGTCACAATTCCGGCAAACGCCTAATATACTCGCCATCGGACAGGCTGTGAATGTGTATTACGGATACAAAGTTGACGGCATAATACAAACCGAAGCAGAAGGACTGGCATCCGGGTTAACCGGAGCTTTGGCACAACCGGGTGAATTCAAATACGTGGATATAAACGACGATGGCCAGATCAATGACAAGGACCGCACCATTATCGGTGATCCGAATCCTGATTTTATGATAAGTTTAGACCTGAATGCCAGGTATAAGAATTTCGACCTCGAAGTATTTTTAAATGGTGTTTCCGGAAATGACATTGTATATCAGAATATGTGGGGACAACCGAATACCTCACCTTTGCGATGGACCCAGGATAATCCTACCAACGAATATCCAAGCCTGAGGAATGACCGTTCCTATTATTTATCCGACTGGTTTATCAAGGATGGTTCTTTTCTCAGAATACAGAATATAAACCTGGGATACAATTTCAACACTGCCAGAGTAAAATGGATAAACAGCTTCCGCCTTTACCTGAATGCATCGGATGTTTACACATTTACAAAGTTCAAAGGCTATGATCCTGAGGTAGGTACTGATGGTATTTATTGGGGCGGTTATCCTCGATTGAGCAAATGGACATTTGGTTTGGACTTAACCTTCTAAAAAAATTAAGACATATGAAAACGAAAATATTATCTCTGTTACTGGTTTTTGGACTGTTGCTCAGTTCGTGCGATCTGAACGAAGAACCCTATGGATTTTATTCCGAAGAGAATTTTTATAAAACACCTGCCGATGCGGAAGCTTCATTGATATATGCCTACAACGCACTCACTTTTCTTGAATATTCGCGGGGTATCTTTTATATCGGCGAACTTGCATCAGATATCTGTGATGTAAAAGCAGATGAGGGTTATGGATCGCAACAGCTCAACAACTGGACAGCTGATGCCAGCAACGAAAGTCTTACCTACTATTTCAAATATTGCTACATTGCCATTAACCGTGCAAATGCAGTAATTGAAAACGTTGCCAACAGTAACTTTAACGCAGAGATTAAAAATAAACTTCTGGGCGAAGCTTATTTCCTGAGGGCTTTCAATTATTTTAACCTGGTTAAAGTGTTTGGACTGGTTCCCATTCAGCGCGATATGGTTAAAACTATTTCGCAGGCATCGCCTACCATGGCAAAAAACATGGATGAAGTTTACAATTTCATTCATGCTGACCTCAGGACAGCCGAAGCCTATCTTGGAGTGTCGCGTAATGTAGGTCGTGCTGATAAAGTAGCTGTGCAGTCGCTCATGGCAAAAACATATTTAACAATAGCATCTTCAAAAGAGAGCGGTGTACCAAAATATACCGATATGGGAAAAGATGTGAATATGATGTACGACAGTGCCGCCTATTTTGCAGGGAAAGTTCTTAACGATCAAACGGAATATTCAATTGATCCGGAACTCACACATATTTATGATGTATACGCGCCTGACGGACCTGAACACATCTTTATCATGTCGATGGACAGAACAGGCCTTAATGAAGGAAATTACTCGAAAATTGCCATGATGTTTCAGCCATGGGTTGATGGTGTTCCTTATTACATTATGAATCCGGATGGATCACTCACTTATACCACCAATGGATGGGAAGTATTTAAAACAACAACCGCATTTTATAATACTTTCGGCGCTACCGATAAACGGAAAACAGAACTCCTGGTAACCAAAATTTATAACCAGGCAGGAGTACAAACCGGTGCTTTGGGAAATAATTTTTCTTATGCATTTACAAGGAAGTATGTTGATCCTGAATTTGTTGGGCAGAAATCGAGTGCAAAACCTTATCTCATTCGTTTTTCGGATGTTGCCCTGATTTATGCTGAAGCTGTTGGCCCAACAGCTGAAGGGTACAACTGGATAAACCAGGTACGAAGCAGAGCCGGTTTAAGTGAAGTTATTACGGGCCTGAGCACAGTCGAATTCAGAAATGTTGTGGTAAGGGAAAGAGGATGGGAACTTGCATTCGAAGGTCAGAGGCTTTATGATTTAAGAAGGAAGTCAATAGTTACAACCACTGATCCAAAAGCCACCGCTGCAGGTATTTCTGAGGCCGAAGCTGCATTCTATCCCATTCCTCAAATGGAAATTGACTTAAATCCGAATTTATCCAATTAACAGCTAATTTTTAACAGCCAACACCCGGTTATGAAAACAAATAAATATATAATGGTAATCATGCTTGCCGCCACTCTTTTTGGTTGCCAGAAAGATCCGCTTTCGGAAATAAACGACGGTGCATGGAATAAAGAACGGAATATTATAAACATTGGTTTTGCCGGACAGGTAGGAAAAGCTACTATAGTACGCAACGGTGATGATGCAACAATTGAATTTGTGTCTTTTTCCGATGATTTCAGCGCAATCGAAGTTACTTCACTCGAACTTTCCTATGGCGCTACAGCATCTGTTGCAGTTGGAGGAAAGCTCAATTTCAGCAGCACCGATCAAACTGCAACTATAACTGTGCAACCCGTAAACGGCGAACCTCTTACCTGGACCATCAAGGCGTCATCATTTACAAATCCGTATGCAGGAACCTGGAGTATTCAAAACTTTAAGTTCAAATGGGACGACTGGAATGGATGGGGTCTTTCAGGCGAAGCCGAAGTTGCATTAAAAATATTGACGGCTGCTCCCGGTACGGATGATATTATATTCTTTAGCGGAATTGAAGGAATTGAAACATCCGGTGCATTTTATGGTACCTACGAGAGATCTTCCGGAGCCAATGGCGAATTCGGCGCTTATATTTCTCCTATCGGAACAGATTGGAGCGACAAATTCGGACAATTACCCAACGGAAAAGGCAAATATTACATTAATGCGGATAACACGGTTTCAATTGTGATTGAAGGCAGCAGCAAAAAATATACTTCAACCGGATCAACTGCATTAACAAGTACAACAATGACTTACTCACTCATTTCGCCACAAACCTGGACTATTAACTGGGACGACTATTACAGTACCGAAAACCAGTTGAAAGTAGCCTACCAAATATGGTACTCATTAAAAAAACAATAAGTTAAAAGTCGATTTTGAATAGTTATTGAAAGCAGAAAAAACAGGAATATTGGAATTTCTTTAAAAAAATTGGTAAACTAATAATTTCCAATGGGTTGACTGGTTAGATTATCAAAGGAGGTTGGAATAAAAGCCAACCTCCATTTGAAAAAAAAACAAAGCTCCCATCAGTTTCTGCCAAATCCATTGTACCTAACAAAAAGACTTCAATTTTCGGGGAAATCTTTTCATAAAAGCTAACCTCAACAATTAAAAGATAATACCTGACCATAAATGAAATACTTCTTATTACTGACATTAATGATACTTTTTTCGGTTTCCTGTAAAGAAAAGGAACCCGATAACCCGGTAACGGATACGAAAGATGATCTGACTATTAAAACCGGAATCATCACCCAGTCATTTGTCGGGAATGGAGTTCAGTGGGGTGGATATGATGTTCTGCAGACCTGGACCGGCAGTCCCACGCTATCGGACGCCGATTGGAATACGCTGTATGAACGGGTTCGGTTTATGCGTCCGCCGCTCGTTCGGTTAATGATTGACCAGGGATGGAATTATATTGTTGATGGCAAGTATGATCCTTCTAAAAGTGATGCCGTACTGATTAAAATCCTTGATTTTTGCGAGGCCGAAGGCATCAGCGTTATGATAGGCGAATGGGGTCACCAGGGTGGTACCACAATTGACCAGGCATGGCTCGAAAATTCAGCGAAATTCCTCGAATACCTGCTGAACACAAAAAACTATACCTGCATCAGGTATTTCAATATGGTTAACGAACCCAATGGCGATTGGTCGAGCATGAACGGAAACTACTCGCTGTGGAAAACACTTATTGAGCAATTTCACGCAAAACTCACCGCAAAAGGAATTGCATCAAGAGTAAAGATCATCGGACCGGATGTTGCTGTTTGGGATGCCAATCTTACCTCGTGGGTGGTTAATACAAATCTTGATCTTGGCGAAAAAGTCGGGGCATATGATATTCACACCTATCCCAGCGAAACTGAAGTACGTGATGGCAGCTACAAAAATATGGTTAAAGCTTACAAAAATGCGGCCCCTTCTTCAAAAGAAATGCTGATGGGCGAACTTGGGTTTAAATATCCTTCAGGATCAACATTAGGAATTGAAAACACAAAGCGAATATCCAAAGATCCTTTTGCCGGCGACGACAGCAATATGTTTACCTACGATGCTTTTTACGGCATCGATATGGCTGATGCACTTATACAGAATATGCTCGCAGGATATGCAGGTTCCCTCCTGTGGGATCTTGACGATGCCATGTACAATATTGGCGGCGGCGGATCTACAAAACTTAAAAGATGGGGATTCTGGAATATCCTTGGAACTGAAAAATTTGAAAACGCCGCTGATGAAAATATTCGTCCCTGGTTTTACACTATGTCGCTGATTTGCAGGTATTTTCCAAAAGGAACCAAAATTTTCGAAGTAACTCTTCCCGACAAAAAAGGCCTCAGGGCTATTGCAGGCGAAAAAGATGGCAAATACACCATTGCCATTGTAAACTCAAATTTTGTCAGTTACGACATCAATCTGAAAATGGAGAATGGAGCCACATTAACATCTGTAGATTCCTATAAATTCGTTTCAGGCACGGGTGCGGCATTCACCGGGAAAACTGATGCTAACGGTTTTGCATTGCCCGAAGAAACAAATATCACAATCGATTTCAAATCAGGAAGTGCAAAAAAAATCAACATTTCCGGACAAACATTTTTGCTGTTTACCAACATCGATTAAAACAGAACAGGTTTAACTGATGCTTTAGTGCGCCATAGCCATATATAAATGCATCTTATTTAATGCTTTCAAAATCTTTACCAATGATTTTACACAAGTACGAAAACAATCCGATTTTATCTCCAAATCCATCTAACGACTGGGAAAATCTTGTCGTCTGCAATCCGGGAATATGGCACGAAAACGGCATATTTTATATGTTATACCGGGCTGCCGGTGATGATGAAAAACACGTTATTCGTTTTGGCCTGGCTACCAGCGAAGATGGTTTCAACTTCAGCAGGGTGAGTGATTTGCCTGCTTTCGGTCCGAGCGAGGAAGGTCCGGACAGTGGTTGTGTTGAAGATGCACGCATTGTAAAATTCGATGATTACTACTATGTAACGTACGCTTTCCGCCCGTTTCATCCGGGGCAGTATTGGAAATTCGCACACGACGAGGTTTTGACATGGGATCATGGTAAAAATGCACCTTGTTTCCTTCAGAAAAATATGGCAAACACGGCTCTTGCCATGACAAAGGATTTTAGAAACTGGATCAGGCTTGGGCGTATTACTCAATCGGATATTGATGACCGTGATGTAATTCTTTTTCCTGAAAAAATTAACGGTAAATATGCTATGCTCCATCGCCCAAAGGAATGGGTAGGCCCGGAATGGGGACCTGAATTTCCTGCCATATGGCTGCGGTTTTCGGAC
Organism: Bacteroidota bacterium; assembly: GCA_020048595.1. Lineage (GTDB taxonomy): Bacteria > Bacteroidota > Bacteroidia > Bacteroidales > UBA4417 > UBA4417. The sequence goes on from JAIFMH010000261.1 coordinate 7,061, forward strand.
GACCTGCTTGTGTGGAATGAACCGAGTTTCATGCTTATGCAAGGTATTACAGGCGGTTGGGAAGAAAAAATAGGTGGTTCCACTCCTCCATTACGAACGGATAAAGGCTGGCTGGTGCTATACCATGGAGTCGAAAACGGAGGCAACGGTTACTACAGCGTAGGCGCGGTTTTGTTAGACATAAATGATCCGACAAAAATGATTGGCCGCACCAAAGATCCTATCCTTTGGCCTGAATTCAATTACGAAATAGAAGGATTTTACAAAGGGTGTGTTTTCCCTACAGGAAATGCTATTGTTGGAGATACACTTTATGTTTATTACGGCGGAGCTGATAAATATGTAGGAGTTGCTACCTGCGAGGTAAATGAGTTGCTCGAACATCTGCTAAATAACTAAACTGTTAATTAAATATGTCACTTAACAGATAGACAGAGATTTAAAAAAAAGCAAACCAAGAATTCTGCTCAATTGGAAGTAAAACTAAAAAAATCGCATTGCTGAAAACCGATCACATACTAATACTTAAAGCCTGCTTACTATCAAACCATAATTTGCCTGACTGCTTGCGAATACCTGATTCTGAATCCTAAACTCATGAAGTTAAAACATTTTATATTATTTGCTTCAATACTTTTTATCGCATCCTGCCAGAAAGAGGTAGTTAGTGATAAAAAGGAGATTTTGTCTTTTAAATTTCTGGCGGCAGACAATGATGGGTTAACAGAAGATATTACCGGAATTATTACCGGTAATGAAATTGAGATTACTGTAAACGGATTAACCAACATCAAATCCCTGGTAGCAAGTTTTATCACCACCGGCATCAGTGTGAAAGTTGGTACTGCCGAGCAAATCAGCAGTATAACAGCGAATGATTATTCTACACCAATAGTATATAAAGTTACTGCAGGTGATGGGTCGAAGCAGGAATATACTGTTTCTGTTTTTAGTCAAAAACTCACATATACTATTGACAAGGTTTTAGTAAATCCGTATTCCAGGTCTGCACTTTCGGCTGAGATTACTATTTCGGCCAATCTGCCTTTTACAGTTCATACAACTGTGCTGGGACTGGATGGTCCCGGTTCGGATATTTCATTCCGTAACGATTCGCTTAAAAATGAGCACCAGGTTCCTGTTTACGGTCTGTATTTTTCTGCCGATTATAAAACTTCCGGTTGGGCCGGCAACAAGGTTGTCGTAACCCTGAAAGGTGAAAATACCATGTCATATTCCGATACGTTGACTGTTGAAACTATGGCAAAACCCGGATGGTTTCCAAAATTGGCAACTACTGGATCGGTAATGAATGACGGAGCGCTGTTTTCGTTCCTTTATAACAAATGGGGACACGGAAACCAGATCAGCGCCATGATTAGCGACAGGTATGGTAAGTTCCGGGGATTCTGGTATATCGAAAATGAAGAAGATAATCTGTTCCCACTCACTTTCCTTAAAAACGGGAATATCATTTATTCAGTTCCTGAAAGAAACATCATTTATGAAACGGATTTTCTTGGCAAGATCATAAATTCATGGAAGTTACCCGTCGAATTTCTGGGTTCCCATCATGAAATCTGTGAGATCCCATCAGGTTCCAAAGAGGGCAATTTCCTTATAACCGTCTCACAAAAGGATGTCAGGGCACCTGGCGATCCATATAACAGGCTTTTTGTAGAGGATCATATCATTGAACTTGACCGTAAAACAGGACAACTGCTCACCACCTGGAATCTGCGTGAGAGTTTACAGGTCGGCCGATCAATTATGCCTACCTATGCCAGAAATATGATTTTAAATACACTGGAATTCGACTGGTGTCACAACAATGGAATAGCGTATGATCCAACTGACAATACTATAATTCTAAGCACTTTTCACCATGGTTTTGCCAAAGTGGATTGGGGCAATAATCTGAAATGGATTCTTGCACCGCATGGTGGCTGGGGTGTAAATGGCAGAGGTGAGTCATTGGATAAATACCTGCTTAAGGCAGTGGATCAGCAGGGAATTCAGTATTCCGATTCTATTCAACTTGGATACAAATCCATTACCGGGTTCGAATGGCCGTGGGTAAACCATTCGCCATCGGTGCGCAATGAACAGGGAAACCTGGTGCTTACTTGCATGATCAACGGGGCATCCAAGAATTTTAAAACCATGCCGTTTTTTGAACAATCATCGTGGGGTGCCGAATACCAGATTAATGAAGCAGAAATGACTGTTAAGCAAGGCTGGACTTATGGACGTGAAAAGGGAGCCTCTCTATTCTCAGTTACAGCAGGCCAGGCAAGCCGCTTAAAAGAAGGAAATTACCTGCTAACCTTTGGCTCGATAGGCTCAGCATTCCTGGGAGCATTTTATACCGGAGGCGATGAACGCGGTGTTGTTGTAGAAGTAGAAAATGGCAACCAGCCTGTCTGGCAAATGACTGCCCACGAAACTGAAAGAGCCGATTGGCGGATTTTCCGAACACAGAAATTTACATTTCCTGATAAATAAATAACTATAACTTAATTCTCTAATTTACAAACAATTAAATCTAAAAACTATGAAGAAGTCTTTACTTACAATTTTAGCGGTATCCTTTTCGTTTGTCGTTTTCGGACAAGCATTGGTATCGGATTTTGATGGCAATCAGATGGCAGGTATTGTCATTACCAAATGGGCAACCTATGATCCTGCAGTGGTTGCTAATCCTTTGAAGGAAGGATTAAATACGAGTGATAATGTGCTGTCATTCCAGAATATTCCTGCCGAAAATTTCAATAATTATACCTACGTTCACTTCAAGTACCTCGCACAGGATACTACTGCTGCAGCTGATACAGTAAAAATCCAGGTGAAACTTGAAAAAGGTACTGAAGCTCATATTTATTCAGAGTGGTTAATAATTCCTATTCCGGCCGGAAAAACAAACAAATGGGAATTAGGAACAATTTCAATCCCCAGGAATCCGGACAACGCTCCTATAACTCACACAATGCTGAGTATTATTGTCTCCTCAAATGTAAAATCCGTTGTTCCATTTTATTTTGATGACATTACTTTAACATCAACTATAACAGGGTTAAATCCTGTATCCTCCAAATCCCGGATAAACTTGTACCAATCCGGCAACTCACTGAATATAAAGCTTGACAAAGAAATGGTGATTAAAAACATGGAAATATACAGCATTTCGGGAGCGTTGATTAAGACATACAATTATGGCTACAGCACTTCGGAAATATCCGTTCCAGCAGATATGAATTCGGGATTATATATTGTCAGATTAAATACAGCCGGACAATCAATAAATCAGAAATTTATCAAACGTTAGATCAATTTTTTAGTTTTGCATCAAATTCTCATTTAGGGGTGTGTCAAAAAATGCCACAGATCTTTTTGACACACCCCTTTTGAATTGAAACACTCTTTTTATGTCAGATTTTATTCAAAAATATGATATGAAAACAGTTATGTTGTTTCTCAAACCAGGCAGATTTCAATATCTGGAAAAGAAATACAGAAAGTGCTACCTGATAAGTAAATGAATGTTGGACCATCTTTTAAAGAATTATAATGAAAGTACTTAGTTTAGTATTCATCGCAATTATTGCCCTGGCTGGTACTTCCTGCTCAAGCTCAAAAACGGTGCAGGTTTACCCTGAAAAGGTTATTTCCACTAACTTTATCGGGAATGGTGTGCAATGGTCCGCTTATCCCCATGCCGATGCTCCTGATGCCGAATGGGGCGCACTGATGACGGATCAGAAATGGCAGATGGTTTTTCACCGCCTGGATTATATGAAGCCAAAACTGGTACGGGTAATGGACCAGGCAAACTGGAGATACCTCAAAGGATTTGATGCAAAAGGTGAACCCATCCTGGATTTTGATTCCCCGGAAGTTAAATCACTTCAAAAGCTACTCGACTACTGTCAGAAAAACAATATTACCGTTTTATTCGGCGAATGGGGCTGTCCCTTCCAGATGCAAAACCAGGCTGCCGGAATCCCACTTTATTTTACAGGTGCAAATGATCCTAAATGGATAAACATTATTGTAAAATACCTTGATAACCTGATCAATGTTAAAGGCTATACATGCCTGAAGCACTACACATTAGTAAATGAACCGAACGGCTACTGGGCTTCGACACTGGGAAACTGGGACGAATGGAGCGAGGGAATCAGGCTGTTAAAAAAAGCTCTAACCGAAGCAGGGCTGGCCGATAAAATTACAATTGCCGGGCCAGATGCAGTGGCTGCATATGATAATCCTGAATCAAAATATAAAGGTGTTGAGTGGGTTTCGGAATCAACCCGCCAGCTGAATGACCAAATCGGGATATACGAAATACATGCCTACACTAATTATGACGAGGTGCGCAGCGGAAACTTCACCAAATACTACAGTAACATTGCACAGATGGCAAAAGCTGTAAATAAACCCATTGTTTTCGGAGAAATTGGCTTTGAGAAAATGACAGAAGAAAACCAGAAGCGTGTTAAAACGGATCCTTATGCCAGTGAAGACAGCCAGATGTCAGTGTACGATTTCGACTATGGCATTGACATGTCGGATGCCATAATACAAATAGTGAATTCAGGTTATTCAGGCGCTGCAGCCTGGGATCTGGATGATGCGATGCATACCAACGGCGACAATGGCGATAAAAACCAGCTGAAAAGGTGGGGATTCTGGAACATCCTGGGAACTGAAATCTGCAATAACCCGGCCGATGAGAACATACGACCCTGGTTCTATACCTGGTCGTTGTTATGCAGGTATTTCCCAAATGGATCAACTATAATTGCTTCAGATAGCTCCGGCATTACCGGACTAAGACTGGTTGCCGGAACAATCGGGGAAGATATGACCATTGCCGTCGTCAACAATTCAATAGTTAGCCGGAAATTCAATCTTAAAATCGGAACATCTTTAGCAAGCCCATTTAAAAAATATATTTACAGCCAAAACCTCAGGCCTGTCGACAG
>JAIFMH010000356.1 GCA_020048595.1 Bacteroidota bacterium
TTTTACCTGGTTACAAATTTCGCCAGCTGGACTTCAGGTTTAATGCCTTATCCTATGAATGTAGCAGGTCTTATGCAATCGTATATTGCCGGACTGCCTTTCCTGTTTAACGGTATACTTGGTGATCTTTTCTATACTTCAGTACTTTTTGGAGCAGTATATTTTGCATCAAGCCATCAGTCTATTTATGTAAAAAAATAAATCTCCGGATAACGGGAATACTTTAAGCAAAAAGTCCTTACTTGCGGGTAAGGACTTTTTTGCTTTTTAACCGAGGTATTTCATTTACTAAACCGATTCATCTCTTTCAAGAAGCAATATCGAATATTGTGGAACAATCAGATATTTCTGGTCATTATATATTATTTCAACTGCTCCTTTAAGCAGAAAAATAGCAACATCTCCAACCACTGGCTGAAGAGGAATATACCTGATCCTATCGTCTTTTTTAGGTTTCCAGGGTTCACTGTCATCATCATTTAAATAGGGAATAGGAATACCGGGACCCACTTTCACTACATATCCATGCTGAATTTCTTCCTTTTCCGAATACCCGGGAGGTAAAAAAAGTCCGCTCTTAGTTTTTGACTTAGTAGAAATGGGTTTAATAAGGACTTTATCCCCAACAACTATAAGGTTTTCAAGATTATCTTCTGACATTTTTACAGGTATGTTTTGAAATGCAGTTATTTAGAGCGCAATTCCAAAAAGCATTGATAATATGCAAATGTATCACTTTTTTGAGGTACTTTTGCAGTAAGAATTGAAAGGATTCCAATTTTTAAAATTGAATGGTAAATATATGAAACTGATAGGGATACGGACCCCGAAACCAAGAAAATATTCGGTCAAACCTGTTTTTTATGATCCTGTTAAAGAAGCCCAGGAAAAGAGGTTGAAAGAACCGGGACTTGGAGAGAGTATGCCTGGCAATGAATTGCGTATGCGTATGCAACTGCGAATGAACAGGAAAAAACTGGATGAGCGGATTCGTAAACGGTCGCGTACTATGAGTGTATTATTCACAGTTCTTTTGCTTCTCCTTGTATTATATTATATTTTCGTCAAATAGCAAACCTGATAGTGAAAACCCAATTATACCCAATTATTATACTCATTACCAATAAATTACAGTTATGTCAGATCTGATCAGGCTGCTTCCGGATTCCGTTGCTAATCAGATTGCTGCCGGTGAAGTAATACAACGTCCGGCTTCGGCAGTAAAGGAACTGCTTGAAAATGCTATTGACGCCGGAGCAACCCAAATAAAATTACTGGTAAAAGATGCCGGTAAAATCCTTATTCAGGTAATAGATAATGGAACCGGCATGTCAGAAACAGATGCCCGGATGTGTTTCGAGCGTCATGCAACGTCTAAAATAAGAGAAGCTAACGACTTGTTTTCGATCCGCACACTGGGATTCAGAGGTGAAGCGCTGGCTTCTATTGCAGCTATTGCCCAGGTTGAGCTTAAAACAAGAAAAGTAGATGAAGAAGTTGGTACCAGCATCATAATTGAAGGTACTAAAGTTAAAAGTCAGGAACCTGTTGCTTGTCAGCAAGGAACTACATTTATTGTTAAAAACCTCTTTTACAACATTCCTGCCAGGCGCTATTTCCTTAAATCGGATAATGTTGAATTCCGCCATATCCTCGAAGAGTTTCAACGGGTTGCGTTGGTGCATCCTGATATTGAATTCTCCTTATTTAACAATGACAAGCCTGTTTTTCAACTTACAAAAGGAAACCTCAGGCAAAGGATAGTACATATTTTTGGTAACCAGATTAACGAAAAACTTTTACCCGTTGAAGCAAAAACAGAACTTGTTTCAGTGATAGGTTATATTGGAAAACCGGAAACAGCCAGGAAAACCCGTGGCGAACAGTATTTTTTCGCCAATGGCAGATTTATCAAGCACCCTTATCTGCATCATGCAGTAGAACAGGCATTTGAAGAGCTGATTCCTGATTCTGCCATTCCCTCCTACTTCCTTTACATTGAAGTTGATCCTTCTACCATTGATATCAATATACATCCTACAAAAACCGAAGTCAATTTTCAGAATGGCCAGCTATTGTATGCTTCCATCAGGACTTCTGTTAAACATGCTCTGGGAATGTTCAGCCTGAGCCCGACTATTGACTTTGATACAGAACCCACTTTTGATTTCCATGCTCCTAAGGGGTATGAACCCAAAGAACCTACAATAACAGTAAATCCTGATTATAATCCCTTCAGAAAGCAGCCGCAAAACTTCCTGAAAGCGAATGCAGGAATGACACCTAATGTTAAAGGTTGGGAAAAGATGTATGAAGGAATTGCAAATCAGCCGGCAACACAATCACAGCAGGACGAAAACAGGGATTTTCAGCTAATTCCAACACAACAGCATGAAAATGATCAGGCACTGATTCCGGAGAATAGCATTTACGAAGCGAATAAACTTTTTCAGGTCCAGAATCGTTTTATTGTTGCTAATGTGAAGTCTGGATTATTAATTGTGGACCAACAAAAAGCGAATGAACGGATTATTTTTGAAAGGATCAGTTCAAATGCTGAAGGTCAGGCTATTTCGAGGCAGCGAGTTCTTTTTCCGCAAACATTTCAGCTTTCAACAATTGATGCTGAGGTTATAAATGAAATAATTGCTGACCTTGACAGTCTTGGTTTCGAAATTTCGAATATGGGTGGCGGAACATTTGTGATAAATACCGTACCTTCGAATATGCCATCGGGCGAGATTATTGATTTTATTGATGGATTATTGGAAGACTTTAAGAAAGACAGGACAGATTCAGCTGATGATCAACGAATTAAACTTGCAAGGATAATTGCCGGGAACATGGCTGTTAAAACGGCTCAAACGTTAAAGGTTGAAGAAATGCAACAATTAATTGATGAACTCTTTGCATGCCAGGTTCCTGATATTGCTCCTGATGGCAGTAGAGTGCTCAAAATAATTCAGGCGCAGGAGATTGATAAGTTAATTGGGAAGTAATTTTTGATTAATAGTTAATGGAAAATAGTTAAATAAGAGACTGAATTTAATAGAATTAAGCAGATAAAAATATGAGTTACGAGAGATACAGCCCTTCCGGTTTTGGTTTTTTGCCTCCGGTTGTCAAAAATTTAATAATAATCAATGTATTATTTTTCATAGCCACTTTCGTGGTTGGTAATGCCGGACACATTGACCTGACAGATTATCTTGGACTGCATTATTTTGCAGCTCAGAAGTTTGCTCCATACCAGTTCATAACCTACATGTTTATGCACGGCAATTTTTCGCATATCTTCTTTAATATGTTTGCGTTATGGATGTTTGGAAGTGTTTTGGAACAGGTTTGGGGGCCTAAAAAGTTTCTGCTCTACTACATTATTACCGGTATTGGTGCTGCCTTGGTTCATTACCTGGTTTTTTACTTTCAGATTACTCCGGTTATTGAAAGCATTGATGCCTTCATCGCACATCCTGATTTAGCCTCATTGCAGCAATTTGCTTCTAATCATAAGTTTAATATCAGTGAATCATCGGGAGATTTTTCCCTGGCATTTGACAATTTTAAGCAGAACTATATTACATTGCAACAAGATCCGGGAAATATGCAGGCCATGCAGGAATCAGTAAATTTTATTGCCTTGTATCGTGAGCATTATCTTGATTTGCCAGTTGTTGTTGGCGCTTCAGGAGCAATTTATGGCTTACTTCTGGCTTTTGGAATGTTGTTTCCAAACTCACTTATCTACCTCTATTTCTTCATCCCTATCAAAGCAAAGTGGTTTGTTATTATATTTGGTATAATTGAGCTGGTATCGGGATTTTACGATCAAGGAAGTAATGTCGCTCACTTCGCACATTTGGGTGGAATGATTTTTGGCTTTTTCCTTATCATTTATTGGAAAAAGAAATCAAATTCACGCCGAAATGATTACCTGAGATAGGTAGATATTCATTTAACTTACAATATATCAATGTTTTCTGATTGACAGAAAATAGTAAAGGATAGAAACAGAACTTTTAAAACAATGATTTACAATCAGTCAGCAGGCGAACGATTAAGAAGTATGATGCAGGTGAAGCCGGCACTTTCACAACTTATAATTGCGAATGTAGCAGTATGGTTTGTATTGGCACTTGTTCAACTTTTAGGTTTTCTTTTTGAACCATCGGGTACACGTGGCGATCAACTGTGGCTTGATTCGGTACTTAAATGGATTGGCGTTCCGGCAGCAATCCCCAACCTGCTGCTTAAACCATGGACTATCATCACATACATGTTTGTTCAGGAAGGATTCTGGCACTTGTTTTTCAATATGATATGGCTTTACTGGTTTGGTAAAATATTTATGGAATTTATGCCCGGACGCAAGATTTATACTATTTATCTGATAGGCGGAATCTCAGGAGCGTTGACTTTTATTCTGGCTTACAATATTTTTCCGGTATTCCAGGACACAATTCACTTATCTACAACAATAGGAGCGTCGGCCTCTGTACTCGCCATAACTATTGCTACTGCAGTCCTGGTGCCTGATTACACTGTAAATCTGTTATTCATAGGGCCTGTTAAAATTAAGTACATTGCCATTTTTAGTGTTGTTCTTGATGTGCTTATGATCAGATCAGGCAATGCCGGCGGTCATTTTGCGCACATAGGCGGTGCAATTTCCGGAGCGTTATTCATTTTGTTTATCCGGAAAGATATTGCAAGGCGTTTAGGATTTTTACACTTAAAAGCAGTACTGCTTAGTCCATTCAAGCGTAAACCTTTGCGAACAGTTCACAGCAAAGGAAGGCCCTTGAGTGATGAAGAATACAATAAACAGAAAATGCTTAAACAGCAGAAAATTGATCTGATCCTGGATAAAATTTCCCGGAGTGGTTATACAAGTCTTTCTGCTGAAGAAAAAGAAATTCTTTTCAACAGTAGTAAAAATCAATAAGACTTACTAACAGTGCTTACATCTCAATAATCATAAAAATTAATTGGCTACAACAAAAAAGAAACCTGCTAAAAAAACAAAAGGAAGGATGTCACTAGCTACTAAATTGATGGTAGTTATTAATATTTTCTTTATCGGGCTTTTAGTGTCTTCTTATTTGTCGTTGTATGTATCTCCGACAAAATTTTGGCCGCTGGCATTTGCCGGACTAGCTTACCCGTTGATTTTATTGTGTAACCTGTTTTTTGTACTTTTCTGGCTGGTTTTCCTGAAGAAATATTTCTTATTATCACTCATTACCATATTGTTAGGATACAATCAGATCAAGTCTTATATCAAATTTTCAGGTTCAGAACGTAAGCTGTCATTCGAAAACAGCATAAAAGTTATGAGCTATAACGTTCGTTTATTTGATTTGTATAATTGGCGAAATGAATCCGGTAAATCGACCAGGGCAGCCATCTTCGATTTGATTGACTCAGAATCTTCGGATATTCTCTGTCTTCAGGAATATTACAGCGGTGCCGGAAAGCATGCTGATTTTGCCGATACTATCAGCAAAAAGTCAGGATATAAATACCGATATGTTGAACTTATTAATAAGGAAGCCAAAGGTTTGCCATACGGACTGGCAATCTTCAGTAAATACCCGATTCTTCATACTCAGAAACTGAGTTTCCCAAACAGTAATGTCAATTTTTGTCAATCATGTGATGTACTTATTGGAAAAGATACCATCAGGATTATGAATCTGCATCTCGAATCAGTAAAATTCGGGAAAGAAGATTACAATTTTGTGAGTGAAATTACTGCTACTTCCGCTACAAATGATAAAATCAAGAAAGGCTCGCTTGCGATTTTCGGTAAAATGAAGAATGCTTACATTAAGAGAGCAGTTCAAATAGAAACGGTTGCAGAATTTATCAGGAATTCACCCTATCCTGTTATTTTTACGGGTGATTTTAATGATACACCAGTTTCATACAGTTACAGGCAGGTTGCTAACGAACTTGATGATACTTTTGTGGATGCAGGGAAAGGATTAGGCCAGACTCATGCCCAAATGTTGCCCATGCTTCGGATCGATTACATATTTCACTCAAAAAAGCTGCAAACCATTGATCATAAAACAATTAACAAGGACTATTCAGATCATTTTCCGATAGTTGCCCGTTTTGAACTTTCTGAGTAAAGTATTAACACTCCGATAAAAGCTTAAAGCACGAATTCAACCCAAAACACCCGATGCAATTCAAATTAACATCCGAATATGTTCCTACCGGCGATCAGCCGGAAGCCATCAGGCAACTTACCGAAGGAGTTGTAAGAGGTGACCATGCCCAGGTATTACTGGGTGTTACAGGGTCGGGGAAAACATTTTCAATAGCTAACCTTATTCAGCAAGTACAACGCCCAACACTTGTTTTGAGCCATAATAAAACACTTGCTGCTCAGCTCTACAGTGAATTCAAACAGTTTTTTCCTGATAATGCAGTCGAATTCTTTATTTCATATTACGATTACTATCAGCCCGAAGCCTTTATTCCGGTTACCAATACATACATTGAAAAAGACCTTTCTATAAACGAAGAAATTGAAAAATTGCGTTTGAGTGCAACTTCGGCATTGCTTTCAGGCCGAAGGGATGTAATAGTTATTGCCTCTGTATCCTGTATTTACGGAATCGGAAATCCCGAAGATTTTAATAATAAAGTAATCCATATTGCCAAAGGGGATAAATTAAGCAGGAACAAGTTGTTAAATGCGCTTGTTGATAGTTTATACTCACGAAATGAATTTGACCTTACCCGTGGAAAATTCAGGGTAAAAGGCGACACCGTTGATGTTTATCCTGCATCGGCTGATATCGCTTACCGTATTATTTTTTATGGCGATGAAATTGAAAGCCTTGCTTCATTTGATCCCGTGAGCGGGCTTACTATTGAAGCGCTTAACGAAATTACTGTGTTCCCGGCTAACATTTTTGTTACCTCCAAAGAGAAGATGAAAGAAGCCATTTGGGAGATTCAGGATGATATGATGAAGCAAGTGGAATACTTTAAGGAAATCGGACGACCGCTTGAAGCAAAAAGGCTGGAAGAACGGGTTACTTATGATATCGAAATGATGCGTGAACTTGGGTATTGCTCTGGTATTGAAAACTATAGCAGGTATTTTGATGGCCGGGTTTCAGGATCACGCCCGTTTTGCCTGATCGATTTTTTCCCTTCCGACTTCCTGATGGTAATTGATGAAAGCCATGCAACGGTGCCACAAATCCGGGCAATGTATGGTGGTGACCGTTCCAGGAAACAAAACCTTGTTGAATATGGATTCAGACTGCCTTCGGCACTGGATAACCGTCCATTGAAATTTGAAGAATTCGAAACACTTTTAAGCCAGGTAATATATGTAACAGCCACTCCGTCTGATTATGAACTAAATCAGTCACAAGGAGTTGTAGTTGAGCAGCTTATAAGGCCAACCGGACTTTTGGATCCCCAGATTGAAGTTAAACCAAGTCTCAATCAAATAGATGATCTGTTAAATGAAATTGAACTCCGGACAGTCAAAAATGAGCGTATTCTAGTAACAACGCTGACAAAAAGAATGGCTGAAGAGCTTTCCAAGTACATGCTCAGGCTTGGAATACGCTGTAAGTATATTCACTCAGAAGTAGATACGCTTGACAGGGTTGAAATACTCCGCGACCTGCGGTTAGGTTCAATTGATGTATTAATCGGAGTCAACCTGTTGCGTGAAGGACTTGATTTACCGGAAGTATCGTTAGTAGCCATATTAGATGCAGACAAAGAAGGATTTCTCCGCTCCGAAAAGTCGCTCACGCAAACTGCCGGACGTGCTGCCCGTAATATAAACAGTAAAGTCATTTTTTATGCTGATAAAATGACCTACTCAATGCAGCGGACTATTGACGAGACTAACCGTAAGCGGGCAATTCAAATAGCATATAATATAAAACACAACATCACTCCTACCCAGATAATAAAGAGTATTGAAGCTTCGGGACTTTCAGGTACTATTGAATATAAAACTACCGATCCGAAGGCTTATGTTGAAAAAGATACAATAAGTACAGCAGCCGATCCGGTTGTAAAATACCTGAATGACGAACAACTTAAAAAGTTTTATGATCAGGCCAGAAAATCGATGGAGAAAGCGGCTAAAGAGCTCGATTTTATTGAAGCAGCGCGTTTGCGTGACGAAATGATTGGCTACAAAGAGTTGATCGAAAACAGGAAAAAAGGTAAATAAATAAAAAGTATAAATAGAATGGATATAACCGAAAAAATTATTGGACAAGTTTTACAAACAGCTTTTCAGGCAGGAAAGGCAATAATGGATATTTACAAGGATCATTTTGAAGTTGAGTTTAAAACCGATAACAGTCCATTAACTATTGCCGATAAAAAAGCTCATTTGATTATAAAAGAAGGATTATCCGAAACAGGAATTCCTTTATTAAGTGAAGAAGGTGCACAAATAAGTTATGATATCCGCAAAAACTGGACTCAATATTGGCTGGTTGATCCTCTTGATGGAACGAAGGAATTTATAAAAAAGAATGGTGATTTTACAGTTAATATTGCATTGATAAATAACCAGAAACCTGTTTTTGGCGTAGTATATGCTCCCGTGCCTGGTTTTATGTATTGGGGAAGTGAATCAGGATCATACCGGCTGAATGTTAAACAAACAGGAAAAACGGACTTTGAAAATCTTTCTTCTATTATTGCCCTGTCGGAGAAACTTCCTTGTATTTCGAGACCACATGATTACCTGGTTTTAGGCAGCAGGTCGCATATGAATATTGAAACAGAGTTATTTATCAATGATTTAAAAATCTCTTATCCTGATCTTTCATTTGTTTCCCGTGGCAGTTCATTAAAGTTTTGTACTCTGGCTGAAGGGGGAGCCGATGTTTATCCACGATTTGGGCCAACCATGGAATGGGATACAGCGGCAGGACATGCAGTAGCAGTTTTTGCAGGCTGCACGGTTGATCAGGTTGAAAATGGACTACCTCTTGTTTATAACAAACCGTCGCTTCTAAATCCTTATTTTATTGCCAGAAGCAAAAAAAAATGAGGTGACTTTTAGGTTACCTCATTTTTCTTAACATTATTGCAATTTTCTATTTATCGCTGATACTCAAAAGTTCAACTTCAAAAACCAATGGTGTATATGCAGGAATATCTGCACCTGCTCCACGCTCGCCATAACCCAGTTTCGAAGGAATAACTAATGTTGCTTTTCCACCTGCGCTCATCATGGCAATGGCTTCATCCCAACCTGGAATAACCTGTCCTTGTCCAAGTGTAAATTCAAATGGAGTTGCTGGTTTTTTGTCTAAAGATGAATCAAACACCTTTCCATTCATAAGCTTACCGGTATAATGAACTTTAACTTTATTTCCAGCCTTAGCCTTAGCTCCTTTTCCTGCAGTTTTTTCAATGTAGTAAAGTCCACTTGCAGTAGGTTTGGCTGTAATTTTGTTATCCTTTATGTATTGCTGAATTTGTACTGGTTCCTTTGCTTTTGCTTCTTCAGCAGCTTTCTTTGCTTTAGCTTCTTCATCTTTAATAGACTTTTCGTTTTCAGCTTTTGTTTTCAGATCAAGAACTTCGATATCGTAAACTACGGGTGAGTAAGGAGTAATAATATCCTGGCCATTCATATCTTTCTTACCTTGTTCACCAAAGCCCATAGCTGAGGGAACAATCACAGTTGCTTTGCTGCCTTTTTTCATTGTAGCAATTGCTTCGTCGAAACCCTTGGTATCAAACGGTTTGCCATATTCAAAAGTGA
>JAIFMH010000219.1 GCA_020048595.1 Bacteroidota bacterium
AACGATGCCGATTTCATCAATTCTACCACTGGCTGGGCTGTAGGCTCCAAAATCATGAAAACCACCGATGCAGGCGAAACCTGGAATATTCTATCTGTTATTAATGGTTCGTACATTGAGTCCGTTCATTTTACCGATGCAAATAAAGGTTGGATTGTTGGTGGTACAGGGAAAATGAAGAAAACCATCAACGGGGGAACAACCTGGGATTCGATACCAGCTTTAACGACAAACACGCTGAATTCTGTTTTTTTTATAAATTCAGATAAAGGCTGGATTGCCGGCGATGGCGGGATTGTGATGTCGACAATTGATGGCGGAATAAACTGGTCAGTACAATACTTACCTGCCGTTTTTAACGCGGTATTTTTTATCGACGAAAATACAGGTTTTTTAGCGGGAGAATACGGCAAAGCCTATAAAACCAATGATGGAGGCCTGAACTGGTCCAAGCTCACTACCGGAACTACCGAAGACCTTGAGGATGTTACTTTTACCGATTCAAATACAGGTTGGATAGTAGGTTGGGATGGCACTATCCTTTCTACATTAAACGGTGGTACATCATGGACAAATCAGTCGGTAAACACAGGGTTGAACTTTTATTCTGTCAATATGCTTTCGTCTTCCGCAGGGTGTATTTGTGGCGAAGGAGGGGCTATTTTAGGTACTGCTCCGGAAACAGGGCTAACCGACTGGAAAGCAACAAATGGGATTAGATATGCCCGATTGTTGCCCGGTTATCCGAATCCATCAGGCGGCTCAACTACAATTAAATATGAAATAGTAAAAAAGGCGGTGATCAGTATTGAACTCATTGATCAATCTGGCAAGGTACTTAAAATATTGATTCAAAATCAATTAAAAGCGCCGGGAATCTATTCAGTAACTTTACCGGAAATACCCTACTTAACATCCGGACTTTATTTCTGCCGGTTGCATTCCTGTGGATCAGTTGATTCTCAAAAGATTATTATTCAGAAATAGCGGCAAAATAACTTTACTATGAAAAACAGAAAGTATTTTATCCTGGTTTCCCTGGTTATCATTAGTTTTTACTGCAAAGCGCAAACCATTTATGTGGATTCCTCCAATAACACAGGGATCGAATACGGCACTGCTGTGAATCCCTTCAACACTATAAAAGAGGGGATTGCTGTGGCTGATCCCGGCGATACAGTTTTCATCAGGCAGGGAACCTATTTCCCCGATGAAAGCTTGAGTGGAACCGATAGTACCCTCTTTTTAAAAGCAGGTGTAAAACTAATTGGAGAAGGTGCAGATAAGAGCATTGTTGATGGATATATCGTTGACGCTTCGGTTAGTACTCTGCCCATTGGCATTGAAAAGCTCCGTTTCAAAGCGTTTTCCTTTGCCAGGGGAACAATTGCCGGTCCGTTCGCCGGACAAAGTATCATCAGAAATTGCAAAACCGGATTGATTGCTATTGTTCATGGGAAAAGTATTCCTGTAAACGATACCACACCTGGCCTGATATATGGGTTTGTTATCGAAAACAATGACCTGGGCGAAGGGTTCATTGAATTCAAACAAGGGCCGGGCGTAGCCGAAAACAGGGTATCAGGCAATACCGCCGGATATATCGAACTGGCTTCAGGTGCCGGGTTCACTTATTTTATTGATGATAACGATGTCCATTTTGGCATCCTGGACAGATCGGGTGCCTGTAAAACTACCATTTCCAACAACCGTATTTTCAACGGGGCAATCATCGACAAGAGTGGAGGTGGAGGGTATGGTGCAGAAGATGAAATTATTGAAAACAACGTGATTACAGCAACTGAAAATTCCCCGGTTTTTATTGATGAAGATTATAAGGCCGGTATCAATGCAAGTTCACGTTCTGTAACCATCAGGGGCAATACTATTACCTGTGCAGGTAATATTTCGGGTATAAGATCACTTGCCGGTGCCCCCACGCATATTCTTAATAATATCATCACAATTGATGAGGTGCAGCAGCCAAATCCCGATCCATACGAAGGAACATCAGGAATTTTAAATTATTCCGGATGGGGTTATGTTACCGGGAATAAAATACATGGCGGAAATATTGGATATTACAGCAAAGCGGGGACAGTAGAGTTTGCTGACAATGCAATAGAAAACTCTTATACAGGTTTTTACAGCATGGGTGCTGAAGTGGTTCATAACAACACCATTACAAACTGTAAAGGCGACGGGATGCTCCTGGATGGATTGAGAGGCCCTTTATATTCCAATATTATCAAGAATAATGCAGGCTCAGGGATCCGGATTTTACGCATGCCAATTGACCTTGGAGGAGGAAAGGATAATTGCCCGGGACTGAACCAGATAACAGGAAATGGTAATTACGATTTGTATATCGGAAAAACAAGCACTCAATTCCCGGTTTTGTATGCCCGGTATAATGTCTGGGACCACACGGATACTTTGGATATCATGCAATACGACATCTACGATGGTAATGATTCCGCAGGATTAGTGGGAGTTGATTTTACTCCTGCTGGTTATTTGGGTATTGAAAATGCTGTTTCCATCAACCGTCTGAAAATTTCACCTAATCCATTTTCTCAATCTGCATCAATAACCTGGGTGTTAACAAAAAGAAGTATTGTTTCACTGAATATTCTCGATTTAACAGGGAAAGTGATCAAAATACTAGTAAATGAACAAATTGATCCGGGCGATCACCAGGTGGTTTTTGATGCAGCTAACCTGACGGCAGGAATGTATTTGTGTCAGCTTAAGGCGAATGGAAGAAGTGTGACAAAGAAAATGATCATAACCGGATAGTTCACTGCATGAAATATTTAACTTAATTCTTAGCGTCTCACTTTTAGTTCTTCCTTGGTGCAGCAATAAGGATGGACAATACATAATTCTTCAACTACCCGCATGTTACATGGCTTTTTGTTTCAAATATTGAGGCGTGATTGGATAATGGTAGCAATATTTTCGGTGTAATAACTTTCCTTCTATTTATTTACTGAATAGAAGTAGCATATATGCCGAATCCACTATTGATATAGGTTGGTCGCAAGTATTGATGAAAAGCCGCAGGAAGATTTTAGTGTATTCCACGAATCCAGCTATGGGCCGCAAAAAGCATAAAGAAAAATTCTTGAGAGAGTTAAAGTAAAATACACTGGCTAACTCCAAAATTCAAACAGATCCTCCTTGCTCTCTCTCTCCTTTAAAATCTCAAAAGTATCATTTCCATCAGCATATCCTATCACTTTGGGCATTTGCCGGCTGTTGTACCGCGACCACATGCTTAATGTGTACGCGCCGGTATTGTGAATCAAAATGTAGTCGCCTTCTTCAGTTACGGGCAATTCCAAATCCATGGCAATCACATCACCTGCGAAACAAAGTGGGCCGGCAACCATGTATTTGTTTATATCGGTTCCGGTTTTTAATCTGCCTGCTTTATCAACTACAGTTATATGATGATACCAGTCATCCGGATTGTAGCACTTACGCAGTAGAAGATCAGCTCCTACATGTGTTATGATGATATTGTAATCAGACTCTCGTTTTACATACTCCACTTTTGATGCAACCCAGCCTGAATTTGCATAAATATACCTGCCAAATTCGGTTATCAGCCGGAACTGACCGTTAAAAAGTTCGGAGCATGAAGTTTTGAGCATTGCAGCATATTGCTCCATCGAAACCGGATTTATACCCGGATGATACGAAACCGGAAGTCCTCCTCCGATATCAAATGTATCAACCAGGCTCTGATGTGAGTGCCGTTTGAGTTCTTCATTAACCTCAATCGCAAGGTCCAGTACTTTCCTGATCCCATCAATGATTAAAGGCACCGGGCAGCCTTGTGAGTCTATATGAACATGGATGGCACGCAACCAGTCATATTTCATGAAATAGGCTATGATTTTCTCCCTGTTATGATTGACAGGAATACCAAACTTAGAAATTGTTCCTGCAACGCTTGTTGATTTAATAGTTCCGGCTCCAACCTGTGGATTTATACGAACTCCAATTGTACTTTCCGAAGCTACGGTTTCAAGGATTTTACCTATTCTATCTAATTCATCAAAAGAATCGGCATTAATGTGAATGCCGGATTTTAACGCATATTCTATTTCGGCATTGGTTTTACAGGGAGAATCAAAAACAATTGTTTCGGGTGCGAATCCGGCCTTTTCGGCAAGGTGAAGTTCCGGTAAACTGGCAACTTCAGCTCCAACACCGGAACCTTTAATCCTGGAAAGTATTTTTGTAATTGGATTAGCTTTTAAAGCAATAGCATGTATGGTATTTTGTGGAAACAAATTCTGCAGGTCAATAATTCTTTCCTGGATAGAACTAAGATTATAAAACACAATTGCTGTATCGTCAGGATTGATAGTAGTTTTATCCTTAAGTGCTTTGCAGAAAGCAGAACTCATTTCTGCGCTTGAAAGATTCGGTTTAATCACGTGCGGATTGTTTAAATTAGATCAGGTAATAAAAAAGGGAAATGTTGCGGTTCAACAGGATTCACCCACTTCTGTTCAGCCTGATACAAACTTAGTTTTTTTTATCTCACGCAAAGACATGAAGGCGCAAAGAGTTGATATGAAATGGCTTATTAGTATAGTTTGCTTTTGATTAATTGCCTGAAAATCAATTTAATTAATCTGATAATTCATTTTATGAACAGATCTTTCTATTTCTTATTGCACACTTTTCCGCTTTTGCAGCTTTTTAACTCTTCCGGCAATTTTATTCCTGATTTTCAAATAGGATGTCGGCGGGCCGGTTCTCACTTCTTTTCCATCAATATACAATCCATCATGTATTCCCCATTCCGTTACAACATCCCGGTTTTTTGAATCATATTCCTGAATATTAATTTTACCCGGGAACTCTTGTGCTGCTCTCAACGCTCTTTCACAGGTAATACTCTGAGCCGGGCACCATCCATTTCTGATCAGGGTCAGATTTACTTTCTCCAGTCCTTTTTCAGGAAGCTTTTGGGGTTTTATAAAGCGGGGCGGAATGGCATTTTCGTTAAACGGTTTCCAAAGCAATCTCATAAAACCGTATTTGTCGATTACTTTATAGCTATGTCGTTTAAACCACGAAGCCCTCATAAACACAGGGATCAGAAGTCCCCATGTAACCAATCCGTTTGTGCCAAGTAGCCGGCAATCTTCTTCGGCGGCTTTCAATAAAGCAGTTCCCATGCCTCTTTTACGGTAATCCCCGCGCCCTGCTTTGTACCCATGCACCCAGATACATAAAACCACGTATAGATCTCTGCCTTCAAACATGGAATGTTCAATCGGAACATACTGAATCATGCCGCCGATCACACTGTTTTCGTCGAGGGCAAATTTTACTCTCAGACCTTTGTCTTTCATGAATTCGTACCATTTCTGCTTGTAATCACCGGCTTCCTTCATCTCATCTGACCACTCTTCGAGACAGCAGAAATAGAGGGGCTCATTTTGGGGTGTGATGTCAGTTATTGTCATCCTCTGCAGATTAAATTACCCGGTTTGCAGTTTGTGTATTCGCGGAATTTCCCTGATCTGCATTTCCGGTTAATACAAAGTTAGGTTGGAAATCGCAAAAAGTCAACAATGAAATTGTAAGGAAGGTTTGGAATATATTCGACTAAACATGCTGATAAACAACACTTTGGTTTATTTTATAGTCTATAGAAATAGCGTAGAAAACAACTAGCTGCAGCAGTTTGTTGTAAAAAGTAAGAAAGTTTGAATTTTCTACAAAATCGGCTGGTAGTAGTATCTGGAATATTTGTTGTTTAACCTGTTGCCGGAAGGAAAAAGCTGATTATATGGATAGTTCAGCTTCGTTGAAATTCTTTAAAACTCCGCTCAACAGTTTTCTGCCGAATTTTACCCGTGTCTGGTACAAAACCGGAAAAACATCCTGCCAGTTCAGACCAAGTTTTGCGAGCGTCTTGTTTTTTTCGTTTTCTGTCCAGTCCGATTCTTTATAAAACTCTATCTGTCCTTTATCGGCAAATACTACAGGCTGAATATTTTCCATATCTCCTGATTCGTTGGGCGAACAGAAACCTATGTGTTTTGTCTTGTTGTTGAAGAAAAAGTCAGTGATTACAATATGAATGGCATTAGTGCCTTCATTAACTTCAGTTTTATCCGATGCAATAACGTATTCAATCTTGTCAGCCATCCAATATTCCCATACCTGGTTTTCGAGTAGGTCAGCTTTTGACAGGTCAAGGAGTCGTTTTTTATCCATTTCAATAGTTTTATACTGTAAAACAGCTATACAAAGGTTATTCAACAGAGGCGCATAACATCCTCGTGTTTGGGCGCTCAGTTACCGTACTTTCGTTACGTAGCGGGGAACCAGACTTTTGAGTAGATGTGTTTGAAGCAGTCCCACAAGGTGGGAATTTGCTCCCTACAAATATACTTATTTTTTTGAAGCGGAAAGGAAGTGGCCTGGTTTAAAAGTTATTAAAAGTTAAAAACCTGAATTCTTTTGATTTTTCATGGAGCACGAATGACAAATCCTTCATTCTTTTTAATCTCCTAATTTCTCTACCTTTGCACCTTGCAAAACAATGCAGCATGGAAAACAACTTATTTATTTACAACACTTTATCACGTCAAAAGGAGCTTTTTGTTCCTATCAACGCCCCACATGTCGGCATGTATGTTTGCGGACCTACAGTATATGGCGATGCACACCTGGGCCATGCGCGTCCGGCAATTTCATTCGATTTGGTTTTCCGTTACCTGCGCCACCTGGGATATAAAGTGCGTTATGTCAGGAATATTACGGATGTTGGCCACCTCGAAAATGATGCCGACGAAGGCGAAGATAAAATTGCCAAAAAAGCACGCCTCGAACAACTGGAACCTATGGAAGTGGTGCAGTATTTTACTGACCGCTACCACGCTGCCATGGATAAGCTTAATGTCCTGAAACCGAGTATTGAGCCTCGCGCCTCAGGTCATATTATTGAGCAGATTGCCATGGTGAAAAAAATTCTGAATGCCGGAATGGGATACGAAAGCCAGGGTTCAGTGTATTTTGACGTTGAAAAATACAACCAGACCAATAATTATGGAATCCTTTCGGGACGTGTGGTTGAAGATCTTTTATCAAATACCCGTGTATTGGAAGGGCAGGATGAAAAACGCAATAGTTTCGATTTTGCATTATGGAAAAAGGCGCAGCCTGAGCATATTATGCGCTGGCCGTCGGAATGGAGCGAGGGTTTCCCTGGCTGGCACCTCGAATGTTCAGCCATGAGTACCAAATACCTGGGCGATCAGTTCGATATTCATGGCGGAGGTATGGATCTGCTTTTCCCGCATCACGAAAGTGAGATTGCACAAAGCACCGTATGCAACCATAAAACGCCTGCTAAATACTGGATGCACAACAATATGATTACCATCAACGGTCAGAAGATGGGGAAATCGCTGGGAAATTTTATTCAGCTTGATGATTTCTTTGCCGGGCAGCATCCAGCATTGCAGCAAGCCTATAGCCCTATGACTGTTCGGTTTTTTATACTGCAGGCACATTACCGCAGTCCGCTTGATTTTGGCAACGAAGCACTGCAGGCATCCGAAAAAGGATTTCAACGCTTAATGAAAAGCATTGCAACCATTGAAAAACTGGTTCCGGCAAATACATCAACTGTTGATATTGCCGCATTGCAGGCCAAATGTTACAGTGCGATGAATGACGATCTCAACAGCCCGATATTGATTGCTCATCTTTTTGATGCAGCCCGTATTATTAATTCGGCTTACGATAAAAAAGAAAGTCTTACAGCTGAAGATATCGGCCTGTTGCGAAACATGATGCATACTTTTGTGTTTGACATATTGGGATTGTTACCTGAAAATGACCCGCAAGCCGGCAACCAGGTAATCAGCAACCTGATGAATATCATAATTGATCTTCGCCGGGAAGCACGCGCCAATAAGGATTGGACCACCAGCGACCGTCTTCGGGATGCACTTGCTCAAGCCGGGGTAAGTATTAAGGATACGAAGGACGGAGCTACGTGGGATATTGAATAAAAGAATCTGTGATGTTGATTGTCAGATGTCGGATTGACACTTCGATTGTTGGATGTTGAAGCTGTATTTTGAACTTTTTCACTTCAACACATCCCATAGTTAGTTGCAAGGCTTGCTGACAACCCGGAAACAAAGACCTACTCTTAAAAGTAGAATTCAAATAATGAAAAGTGAGATAAATTCGACACAGGACAAGAAAACGCCATGGCATATACATCATGGAAAAGACTATATTGGAATAATCTTGACTGTGTTGTTGGTCATGGTAATTGCTTTCTCAGTTTTCGCTATAAAGTATGTCGGTTTCTTAATGTTAATTTTTATCATTCCATCTTTATTTGGAATAGCGTCCATCAGGTATGCAAGAATAAATTTGTATGCTGACGGATTTGAAATCGTAAAGAAATGCGTAATAGATAGATTTTCAGATAGGAACACATACCTTTATAAAGAGATTAAAAGAATTGAGTTCTCAACTGGATCGACTGATTGGAACAAGTTTTTTATTTTAGCATCAATGGGTAAAGGGAGTCACGGCGGAAGCGACAGAGTTGCAATTCCTGACAAAATGATTATTGAAACCAGAAAGAACGACAAATTCATTTTTTTAAAATTTGGAAGTAAGTCTGGATTCGTTAGGACAATAGAACTAATAAATAGACAAAGAGGAAAATAAAGCCCTGCAACTAACAAACGCTATAGCAAATGAGGGTTTATTCGCTTCGCTCATGAGATCGCTTCGCTAAGTTTTGAGCTGTGCTCAAGAGACCGCTTCGCTAAGTTGCGTGTTCGTTGAAACATTTAAAATCTTTATATACATTTTCCGATAAATCGGAACAGGTAGTGCTGGCAGACAGTTGAGCAACAATTTATTCCCGCACTTGCCATAACTTGTCCCGATTTTTCGGGAGCGTCAGCCGCTGTAAGCTCTTGAATTTTGAACACGAATCAACTGAACCTTTGAACAGCGCAGCCAGTTGAATTTTTAAACTTTATCTTTAATACAATGCAAAACGAACTAATTGCTTTTATACAAAATTTCGATTCCGTTGTTCAACCGCTTACCAAAGCATCATCCCTGGCATACTGGAATGCATCCATAAGCGGGAAGGAAGAAGACTGGAAGAAGTCGGAAGAACTTAATATTGAACTCACTAAAGTATTCGCAAATAAGGAGGATTTTGCCATCCTTAAACGGATTAAAGAATCAGAAGCCATTACCGATGAACTGTTGAAACGACAGCTTGATGTGATGTACAACGCTTACCTTGGTAACCAGGTCGACACCGGATTGCTGAACAGCGTTATATCATTGCAGACTGAAATTGAACAAAAATATTCGAATTTCCGTGCGGATGTTAATGGCAAAAAACTCAGCGATAACGAAGTAGAAGAAGTATTAAAAACCTCCACCAGTTCCGTTGAATTGAAACAAGTGTGGGAGGGACATAAAGCCATAGGGCCGGTTGTTGCGCAGGATATCATAAACCTGGTTAAAAAACGCAACGAAATTGCTGAAGAACTCGGTTTCAACAACTACCACGAAATGAGCCTCAAACTCAGTGAGCAGGACCCTGCAGAAATCAGCTCGTTGTTTGATGAACTCGACACACTGACCCGTGACTCTTTTGCCGGGTTAAAAGGTGAAATTGACACATACCTGTCAAATCGCGACAATGTAAAAATGGAAGAACTGATGCCCTGGCATTATC
>JAIFMH010000156.1 GCA_020048595.1 Bacteroidota bacterium
GCCTGTTTGCAGGCGGGGAGAAAAATCAATGGGCATTTTTCAGGTATCACATTCCTGATCCTATCTTTTTTAAAAACGACATCAAAGTTACAATCCAGCAAATCGGTGGAACCGATAAAGCAAAGGTTATCGATCTTCAAAAGAATGGTGTCCCGTTAATTCCAATAAGCATTTACGAAATACCGGCAATACACCTGTTATTTAATCCTGAAAAGCCTGTCGATCTGACTAGCAAAGACCTTCCTGAAGGCTGGACAAACTTCTACCGGTCTGATGATCTTTCGTCGACGGCTTACTTCTACCTGGACAGGCCTGAAAACGATCTGCCTCCCATTCAATCGGTGAAAATGAGGACAGCCAAATTATAACTTCACAAACTACGCTTATGAAAACATTCATTTCCTGATTAATATATTTTATAGTACTTGGCGCACAGGTGTAACTGATGAAAGAGCCTTTGTTTTAAAATGCATGCACACGACATTGTTTCTTACTTGCTAATTATAATCAACTTATGAAAAAGATCATTTTACCTTATTTTGACAAAATAATCCTGGCAATTTTTGTCAGTATGCTTTTTATATCCTGTTCAAAGCATGATGATGAATCGACTGATAATGAAAAACCACAAGATTCGATTCCAGTAATCGTGACTGATACGGTGGGTAGAACGGTATATGTCAAAAGCAACAATGGGAAATGGGAAATCATCCGAAATGGCAAACCTTTTTTTATTAAAGGTGCCTCCGCCGGATATGGGACAGAAGTTGAATTTAAAACCATGCAGGAATATGGGGGAAATTCAATCCGGCTTTATGATTTAATCAACACTACAAAGAGTTCGCTCGATTTGGGTTCAAAATATGGGGTTACAGTAATGCTTGGCATCTGGTTTCTTCCGGAAGAATGGTTCGATTATTCGGATCCCGTGGCGACGAATGCCAAACTTGCCGAAGTTCGTTCAAAAGTTAGATTATATCGGAATCACCCGGCACTTTTAGCATGGGGAATAGGCAATGAAGTAGTGGGGGAAAATTCAAGCGATGAAATGTTCAGGTTTATGAATGATGTTTCGGTTATAATGCATCAGGAAGATTCCAATCATCTTACATCTATAGTTACCGCTGGAATAACAACAAAATTAGCAAATAAAATAGCTACTCTGATTCCTGATCTGGATTTTGTAGGAGTGAATTATTACGCCGGAATTCCTGCAATTTTCCCGCAAATACAGGCTTCTCAACTCAAAAAACCTTATGCCGTAACCGAATGGGGCGTAAATGGAGAGTGGGAAGTTGCTTTAACACCGTGGGGATGTCCGATCGAGGAGAGTAGCCGAAAAAAGGCAGTAGTTTTCAGAGACAGATATAATTACTATATCAAATCGTATGAGGGAAACTGTATCGGATCGTACGCGTTTTTATGGGGAGATATACAGGACTGGGGGCCAACATGGTTTAGCCTGTTTTACAATGGAAATGCTGTTGAGCAGGTGGACGAATTAACTAAAGCATGGACAGGCTCATATCCCGTTAACAGAGCACCTTCCATTTTAGGGAGTAAACTAAACGGAAGTGAAAGTAAATCAAATTCGGTAATAACAAACCCGGACGGGAATATATATACCCAACAGGTATCAGATGTTGAAGGAGATGAACTTAGTGTTGAATACATCGTACAACCGTATAATTCGGCTGAGGGATTGATATCTGACAACAGTCACTCCATGAAATACATACCCGGAATAGTTTATGAAGAAACTACAACATCGTGTAAACTGAAATTTAGCGACAACCAGGATGAAAAAGCATACAAGCTTTATGTAATACTCAAAGATTCGAAAGGACGAACAGCTACTGAAGTTTTTCCGTTTAGGGTAAGCCTTTGAGGATCAGAAAATAATTACTAAGCAGGCGTATTTCGCTGATGATTTTAATTAGCTGAGTTCAAGTTTGAATTTAACTGTTTTTATTCCTAAAAATACATGCACAAATTCAATAAACTCTACATCTTCGGGATTTCAATGATCTCCGCCATGGGTGGATTACTTTTCGGATATGATTGGGTAGTTATAGGTGGTGCAAAACCATTTTACGAACGTTTTTTTGATATTGCTTCTTCTGCTAACCTTCAAGCCTGGGCGATGAGTAGTGCCCTGGTCGGCTGTGTGTTGGGAGCGGTTGTATCAGGTATGGTCAGCGATAAATTCGGACGAAAATGGCCATTATTACTTTCTGCTTTTCTTTTTACTGTAGCATCTTTGGGAACAGGATTTGCTTCATCTTACATGGTTTTTATAATTTTTCGCATTATTGGAGGTATAGGTATCGGTTTAGCATCAGCTCTATCACCCATGTATATTGCTGAAATTGCACCCGCACATTTGCGGGGGCGTTTCGTTTCACTCAATCAGATGACCATAGTAGTTGGCATTCTGGCTGCACAGGTTATAAATTTATTGATTGCGGAGAAAGTTCCTCTTGGGGCATCAGACGAATTTATCCGTGCTTCGTGGAATGGTCAGATAGGGTGGCGATGGATGTTTTATGCCTGCGCAGTTCCTGCCACGTTGTTTTTTATACTCGCATTCTTCTTACCCGAAAGTCCCCGATGGCTGATGAAAGCCGGCAAATCACACAAAGCATTGCCGACTTTAAAAAAGATTGGTGGAGAAGCTTATGCATGGGACCAAATGACATCAATACAAGCTACTCTTGGTGATGTAAGTGAAAAGGTGGATTTTAAAGCATTGTTAAGTCCTAAATTTCGGTCAGTATTGATTATAGGTATTGTTTTGGCTGTATTCCAGCAATGGTGCGGAATAAATACCGTATTCAACTATGCCGAAGAAATTTTTACCGCAGCCGGTTATGGAGTTAGTGATACTTTATTTAATATCGTAATTACCGGGAGCGTAAACCTGATTTTTACTCTTTTGGCCATGTTCACGGTTGATAATTGGGGACGTAAAAAACTGATGCTATTTGGTTCAATTGGCTTGGCTATGAATTATATTCTGCTTGGAACTGCATTTTATTTAGGGATTAAAGGGATTGCTGTTCTCTCGTTGGTGGTTATTGCAATCGGTATTTACGCTATGTCGTTAGCACCTATTGTTTGGGTTATTTTATCAGAAATATTTCCTAACAGAATCCGGGGAGCGGCAATGGCAATGGCAACTTTTGCCTTGTGGATCGCCTGTTTTATCCTCACTTATACTTTTCCGTTGTTAAACAAAGGGTTGGGAGCTGCGGGAACATTCTGGGTTTATGCCGGAATATGTTTACTTGGTTTTGTGTTTATCCTGAAAAAACTACCTGAAACTAAAGGAAAGAGCCTGGAAGAAATAGAAACAATGATTTAATAATACCAATAAATGCCCCAGGTTGAATGGTTTGGATCAACAAAATATATGTAAAATGGAAGTGAAAGCATGGCAAGAGGATATTTTTATCCCGACATACAAAATCGGAGTACCCGACAAAAATCCTATGTTCCTTGAAAAAAGGGTATATCAGGGTAGCAGTGGAGTTGTGTATCCTCACCCGGTAATCGACAAGGTTTATGATGAGAAATATCAAAAGAAATATAAAGCACTGTTTATCGAAAACCAATACCTTAAAGTAATGGTTTTGCCGGAATTGGGTGGCCGGATACAAATGGCTTTGGACAAAACCAACGACTACCATTTTGTGTATTATAATCGGGTTATAAAACCGGCATTGGTTGGGTTAGCGGGTCCATGGATTTCGGGTGGAATAGAATTTAACTGGCCTCAGCACCACCGCCCAAGTACGTTCGATCCGATAGATTTTTCAATAGAAGAAAACGCTGATGGCAGCAAAACAATTTGGGTAAGCGAAATAGAAAAAATGTTTCGCACCAAAGGGATGGCAGGTTTTACCTTGTATCCTGATAAGGCATATATCGAAATAACCGGGAAATTGTACAACCGCACTCCTGTTGCACAAACTTTTCTTTGGTGGGCTAATCCGGCAGTATCGGTAGATGAAAATTACCAATCTGTTTTCCCTCCTGATGTTCATGCTGTTTTCGACCATGGAAAGCGAGATGTTTCTTCGTTTCCTATTGCTACCGGCATATATTATAAGGTTGATTATGCTCCCGGTACTGATATTTCACGTTACAAGAATATTCCTGTTCCAACATCTTATATGGCTGTAAATTCAGAATATGACTTTGTTGGTGGCTATCATCATGGTAAAAAAGCAGGAATACTGCATATTGCCAATCACCATATTTCACCTGGTAAAAAGCAATGGACATGGGGTTGTGGTGAATTTGGTAAAGCGTGGGATAGAATGCTTACCGATGAAGATGGTCCGTATTTTGAACTTATGACCGGCGTTTTTACTGACAACCAGCCTGATTTCGGATACATAATGCCGAACGAAGAACGTACTTTCAAGCAATATTTTATGCCGTACAAAAATATAGGCTATGTAAAAAATGCAACTTCCGAAGCCATGGTAAGCCTTGAAATTGAACAAGGTATTGCCATCATTAAAGTTTATACTACCTCTGAACGAAAAAACCTGACCATCAAATTAGAAAAAGAAGGCAGACTATTATTTGAAGAGAAAGCCGACATCTCGCCTTTGCTTACCTATACCGGAAAGGCAAAGCTAAAGGAAGGAGAAACAGGTGATTGGTTGAAAGTAAGTGTTTTAGATGATAAAGAAGAAGTTTTAGTAACATATACCGCTAAACCAAAAGAAGATAAACCATTACCTGAACCTGCAATGGCTATCCTTCAACCAGCAGAAATAAAAACAAACGAAGAATTGTATTTTTCAGGATTACACATTGAGCAGTACCGCCATGCAACCTTCAACGCGGCTGACTATTACCTTGAAGCATTAAAACGCGACCCTTCAGATGCCCGTTGCAACAATGCTATGGGGCTACTGCTCTACCGCAAAGGGCAGTTTGCAAAAGCTGAACCTTACTTCCGCAAAGCAATTGAAACTATTACATTCAGAAATCTAAATCCTTATAATAGTGAACCATTATATAATTTAGGACTTTGTCTGCGCATGCAAAATAAACATCAGGAAGCTTTTAAATGGTTCTATAAATCGGCATGGGATACAGCCTGGCAGGATAATGCCTATTTTCAGCTGGCACAAATTGCTTGTATGTCAAAAAACTGGAGCGAAGCACTTGAATTGATTGAAAAATCATTGGTCCGGAACACACATAATTATAAAGCCCGCCATTTAAAAACAGCAATTCTTCGTAAACTCGGGAAGTTAGATGAATCTATAACCTTTGCACGCGAAACAATTAAACTTGATTTATTTGACTTCGGTACGCGCTACGAATTAATACAACTTATTGAACAGCTGAACAATAATCAAAAAGCGCAAAACGAGTTAGCCGATCTCAAAATTAAGATGCGTCATGATACCGATACCTACATTGAAATATCACTTGATTATTCCCAAGCAGGAATGTATCATGAAGCATTTGAGTTACTATCGCTTATTGAAAAAGGACAAGAAAACCCTATGCCTTTGTATTATATGGGCTTCTTCTTGTTGAATACAGGAAAAACTGTAGAAGCAAAACAACTTTATCTCACTGCTGCGGAAAAAAATCCAAACTATATATTTCCGAATCGTCTGGAAGATATACACATTCTTCAACATGCAATTGATACGAATCCTTCTGACTATAAAGCGCTCTACTATTTAGGCAACCTTTGGTACGATAAACGCCAATACGACGAAGCCATTAATTGTTGGGAACGCTCAGCGGAACTTTTCGATGGCTTTGCAACTGTTCACAGGAATCTTGGATTGGCATATTTCAATAAACGCAAAGATGCAAGAAAAGCATTGCAGTCTTTTGAACGAGCGTTTGCATGTGATCAAAGTGATTCACGTGTTTTGTACGAATTGGACCAGCTTTACAAACGACTTGGCAAAGCGCATGCAGATCGACTTACTTTACTTGAAGAACATTTAACTTTAACGAATGACCGCGACGATTTATATCTTGAGCGGGTTATTCTGTATAATCAATTGGGAAATCCGGAAAGAGCCAAAGTGCTTATTGAATCGCGAAATTTTCATCCCTGGGAAGGCGGCGAAGGAAAAGTTTCCGGGCAATACTTGCTCTGCCATACCGAGCTTGCCAAAAAGGCTATTAAAGCCAACGCTTTCGCGGAAGCAATAGATCATTTAAAAACTACTGAAATTTACCCTGAGAATTTGGGCGAAGGCAAACTTTACGGAGCACAAGAAAATGATATTGATTATTTTATGGGAATAGCCTATGAAAAATCAGGAAATTATGCTCTTGCAGAAAAGTACTTTAAGAAAGCCTCGGAAGGATTAGATGAACCGGCACCAGCCATATTCTACAACGACCAGCCACCTGAAAAAATCTTTTACCAGGGTTTAGCAAACCTGAAACTCAGGGATGCTATTTCTGCTGAACGAAAATTCAACAAACTTATAGAATATGGAGAGAAGCATATTGTTGATACTGTGAAAATAGACTACTTTGCTGTATCCCTGCCCGATATGCAGATTTTTGACGATGACCTTACCCAACGAAATATAAATCACTGTAATTTTATGATTGGACTTGGATATTTAGGGTTAACCCAAAAAGAAAAATCTGATTTTTATTTTAAAAAAGTATTGGAAAATGACAACAACCACCTGGGTGCAATAATTCATTTGAAACTCGATATTTGAAATCCATTTAGTCTCAAAACCTTAATGAGTACTTTTGCCTCCTGCTCTATACGTAGATTTTAGAACTGAGGGAAGTGTCTTCAGTTGATTTTTGAGTTTGGCTTTCAATAATTAGGCACAATAAAAACAAAAGCGATACAAAATGTTCAAATCCAAATTTAGCCTTATACTCGCAATTTTACTCTTTTGCTATGTTTTTGCTGATAGTAAAGTTTTACCCAATCGCGAAATCGTCTCATTGAATGGACAGTGGAGTTTCTTTGTTGACAGTACTTCAACAAGTAATCCTTTCAATTATGGCGTGAAAGGATTAAACGGGAATTTTATTCGTACTGTTACTGTGCCTCATGCCTGGAATGTTGAAAAAGGGATGGAAAAGTACTGGGGCAAATGTTGGTATGAACGGGAATTAGAAATATCTGAACAACAGCGTTTAAAAATAACTCGTCTGCAATTTGATGGAGTGTACCACGATGCGGTAATTTACATTAATGGCAAAAAAGCCGGGGAGCATTTGGGTTCTGGTTATACCCGGTTCCTCATAAATATTACACCCTATTTAAAAGCCGGAATAAATACCATAACTGTTTGTGTTGACAATTCACCATCCCCAAATAATATCCCGGTTGATAAGAGTTTTGATTGGGCAAATGACGGTGGGATATATCGGAATGTTTCATTAATACTTACTGAACCACAGGCAATCCGGAACATTCATGTTGCAGGCATTCCCGATAAAAACAAAGGTAATGCCAATATAAGCATTAGCTTCTTGGACACAACAAGCATTAATGCTTCAACAATACAATTAAAAGCAACAATTACTGAAGAAAATCAGTCAACAAAAAAGTGTATTTACAATGGATACCTGGATGGGAATTATATAAACGGATGTTTTAATAGCAACCTGAATTTCGACAGAATCAATCCCTGGCACTTCGATGCTCCCAATCTTTACAGGCTCACTGTGAAACTTATTGTGAATGGCAAAGAAAAAGACGAACTAACTACTTGCTTTGGCTTCAGAAGCATTAAAATAGAAAACAACAGGTATATCTTAAATGGCGAACCTATACGTGCTGTTGGTGTGGAGTGGATGCCCGGCTCATCCTTAGAAAGGGGTATGGCTGAAACTCACGAAGATTTTGAAAAGAATCTCAGATTAATGAAAAATGCGAATTGTATTTTTACTCGTTTTCATTGGCAACAGGACGATTATATTTTCGATTGGGCCGATCGCAATGGCATGTTAATTCAGGAGGAATTGCCAATATGGGGCGCGGTATCAATATCTGATAGCTTATTGGAAATAGGTAAACGACAAATAATTGAGATGACGGAGGCGCATTTCAATCATCCTTCTATCGTTTCATGGGGAATTGGCAATGAAATGGATAGCCGCAATACAACTACATTAAGTTATTTGAAAAAACTGTATTATTATGTTAAAAGCCTGGATTCATCCCGGTTAGTGACGTATGCATCAAACCGGCTTGGGGGTAATTCTATGAATGTTGGTGCCCAAATACCCGATGCAACAGGTGAATTTGATATGATGATGTTTAATGAATATTATAGTACCTGGTTTGGGCAGTCTGTTGATTCTGTTTCAAAAAGATTGGATGAAATTGCCCGTGATTATCCTGGTAAAGCACTTACCATTTCTGAATGGGGAATATGTGAACCTGTTTTTAAAGGAGGAGATACGCGAAGAGCGAAAGAAATGATTCAGCTAATAAATATTTATGCTTCGAAGCCCTTTATTGCCGGAGCAATATATTTTTGCCTAAACGATTACCGAACGCAAATGGGTGAGGATTTTACATACAGTTATCCGCAACGGGTGCATGGTGTCTGCGATATAAAACTTAATCCAAAGCCTTCCTATGATACCTTAAAAAACGTTTGCTCGCCCATCATTGTAAAGAAATTATCTCAAAAGGAAGGTAAAATAAGTATTACTCTGGCGGGTAAACCAGGATTGCCAAGTTATACCGTTCGAAATTATAGTATTGTTGCAGGTAACGAAAAAGTGCAAATTAATGAACTAAAACCCGGTCAGGAAAAGACATTCGAAATTAAAACAAACTTAAAGGAAATCAGGATTATTCGGGCAACAGGATTTGAAGTGATGCATTTAAAACTGAAATAAAAATATTGAATCAATAGGCCAGAAATTTGGAAGCTGTATCATTGAACAAATGAGCAATAGCATTATGCAATAGCTTTATTCTGTTAACTACTTTGCAGCTAATCCGGAAAAACAATTGCTGTTCAATGAACTAGCAATCCTTGAGTTCAGATTTGTCTACTACGGATTTTTTCTTTTTGAAGAATTCGTATTAATATTTTAAGGCATCATAAATCTCCCCCCAGGTTGGCGCGGATTTGCAATCCGTTACGCATCTAAACCCCCGTTTGCACACGTCAAATTTCTAACGAGTAAACCATAGCTGATTTTTTCAATCTCAAAACCAACCATTCAGTAGAAGTCTGCGGAAAAACAAAAATTGGAAAGCAATAGTTATAGTTGAAGAAAAATTCGCATGCCGGATTTAATTAAGATATATTTATTCAGAATGACACATATAGGGGATATTCCGCATATTCTTCAATATGCTATAACTTATTTAGTATCAGCAAATAAAAACAAGAATAATGATATTAAATTTCTATTTATCTGGTATTATAGCATACAAATGAGAATTCAAAGATGCCCCAAAAAAAGATATTCGTATTCCGGCCCTAAGATACATTAATAAATACATAACAACTTGTTAGACAATATCTTACAAATAGTTTTTGCTTTTTACATTCGTAATTACATTCATTTGTGTATAATTACAATATAAACTTTTTTGTATAAGTGTTCCTGACGTCACGACGTTTTTGCTTTTTTCTACAAACTCCTGATAGGAAAAAGCGCATGAAGCCATCCGGCACAGCCTTCGTGGGCTAGAGGAGGGAATTAAATTTGTTAAAATTCGTTTTATGAGAAATAAAGCTTTAACAAAAATATTTCTAATGTTATAAA
>JAIFMH010000015.1 GCA_020048595.1 Bacteroidota bacterium
ATTTCTTTTTTAACCCCTCTAAATCTCACTACCTCATCCGCCCTGTAGGCACCTTCTCCAAGGAGAAGGAAATAGGTATTTTATCTTTTGGGGGGAGACTTAGGATTCGTGGTTGAATTAACAGCAGAGCAAGACTCAACTCCTTTGAAGCGTTTTGGTATAGTCAAAATTTGAAAGTTTAAAATAAGGCAGTATATTATTCGTAGAACTTATACTCACCCCGACCACATTTTAAAATGACAAAAGGCAGCCAATGGCTGCCTTTTGTCATTTATACCGTAATCCAGTATATTAAGCTGTTACAATTTCGAATGTATCCTGTGCAATAACCAGTTCTTCGTTGGTAGGAACCACCATAACGGTAACTTTCGAATCCGGTTTGCTGATGATTGCTTCTTTCCCACGGAGTTTGGTATTTTTAGCCACATCAAAATCAATTCCCATAAATTCGAGGCTGCTGGCAACTTCCTGGCGGGTTTCCCATCCGTTTTCGCCTACACCGCCGGTAAATATTACTACATCTACACCGCCCATTGCAGCGGCATAGGAGCCAAGGTATTTCTTAATCCTGTAATGGTAAATATCAAGCGAAACCTGCGCCCTGTGATTGCCCTCGCCGGCAGCAGTTTCTATATCGCGCATATCGCTCGAAACGCCAGATAAACCAAGCATACCACTATGTTTATTAATCAATGTGCTGGTATAAGGAATGCTTATTTCTTCCTTATCGGCAATGTACAACAAAGCGCCTGCATCAATATCGCCGCTGCGTGTGCCCATTACCAGTCCTTCAACAGGAGTCATACCCATTGAAGTATCCATCGACTTACCATTCTGTATGGCACACATCGAAGCGCCGTTACCCAGATGGCAGCTGATAATTTTTAAGTCTTCCAGTTTCTTTCCTAAAATTTCAGATGCACGCTGTGCCACAAAACGATGGCTCGATCCATGGAAACCATACCGACGTACTTTGTACTTTTCGTACAAGGAATAAGGGATACCATAAAGATATGCCTGCTCTGACATGGTTTGATGGTAAGCCGTATCAAAAACACCAACCTGGGGAACTTCAGGCAACAGTTTTGTAATGGCATAAATACCTTCGAGGTTTGGTGGGTTATGCAAAGGAGCCAAATCAATACATTCCACAAGTGCCTCAATAACTTCTTTTGTAATTGCAACACTGCTGTTGTACATTTCTCCGGCATGAACCACGCGATGACCTACCGCACCAATTTCATTTAAATCTTTAACACAACCGTATTCCTTATGTGTAAGAATGCCAAGTACGAACTCGATACCAGCCTGATGATCAAGGATTTCACCTTCAAGTTTGAGAACATCTCCATCAGCCATGTAATGCTTTATGGATGCGCCTTTAAGTCCGATTTTATCAACCAGACCTTTTGCAACTACTTCGGCTGAAGGCATTTCGAAGAGTTGATATTTAATGGATGAACTTCCGCAGTTCAAAACGATGATCTTCATTTGTAAATTTTTTAAAACAGAATTGAAAAACTACCTGTATTCGGGGCAAGTGATTGTGCTCTCTATGATCTTTCCATGCGAATCATATTTGTAGAAACCTTGTCCGGTAGCTTTACCTAAATAATTGGCACGAACCAGGCGTTTCAGCACGGGCGATGTTTTATATCCGTGTTCTCCAAATTCATTGTACAGGTTATCCATCCATTTCTGAAGCTTATCCAAACCTATTTTATCAGCACGCTCAAAAGGTCCAAACTGGTGACCGAGGCTGGTACGCATAATCTCGTCAATGTCCTGTGCCGAAGAAATTCCTTCCATCAGCATTTCGCAGGCCTGGTTAATAATAACACATAACATGCGGGTTGTAACGTTGCCCGGAGATTCCATCAGGGTGATAGGCTTTTTTTCGAGCATACGTACAAAACGGGTAACCAGTTCAAATGCTTCTTCTGATGTACGCGAACTCCTTACAACTTCAATTACTTTTACATCATCCGTTGGCGACATAAAATGAAGACCTACAGCCCGGTCGGGGTAATTGAGTCCTGATGCCAGATCAGAAACCATAAGTGTTGCCGTATTTGATGCCAGTACAGCATCGCGGCGAACAAATTTTTCTGCTTTCTGAAGTATTTCTTTCCTGATTTCGAGACTTGTGCCTGGCTTACGCGAATTGATCACTTCAAAAACCACATCACAATCAGCCAGATCGCTATATTCGACAGTACCTTTTATGCGCGACATAATCAGGCGTTTCTCGCTGTTGGTCATTCCCCAACGTAAAATTTCAAGATCAATCATGTGTGCAATACCATCCAGGCCGCTTGAAACGCGTTTTTCATCCAAATCGAGGCATACCACATCAAATCCATGCTGACTGATTGTTTTTGCAATCTCCTGGCCCATCGATCCACAACCGATGATACCAATCTTGTGAATGGAACCATGTTGTTTTGGACTTTTAGTGAGACTGAAATCTTCCAGTTTTCCAATAATTTCTGACATTTTTATAAAATATATTTAGTAGTTAATTTCGATTAAATAAGTCACATTTATCTATTAATCAATATTTTATGACCTAAGACCCTGATTTCAGGTGCAAAGGTAAAATTTATTTGGCGGTTATGGAATGTTTGTT
Organism: Bacteroidota bacterium; assembly: GCA_020048595.1. GTDB lineage: Bacteria > Bacteroidota > Bacteroidia > Bacteroidales > UBA4417 > UBA4417. The sequence continues at coordinate 2,630 of JAIFMH010000015.1, forward strand.
GTTATTATTTTCACAGAGTAATTGAAAATATTGGTTTTAAAGTATCCGTGATAAATTCCTTGTCTCATAATCCATTCCCTAAATCCTGATCTCAAACTCCTTATTCCTCTTTTGTTAATAATTTCCCCTTACGGCTTCAAAAAAATGAACTTATAGCCCATTCAAAATATGTAATTTTGCATTTCCCAGCTATGAACGACTCAATTATCCGATATCAGTATAATCCGATGCTAACCGATACGGTTGGATTTTTCGATTATTGCATACCGCTGACCAATGAACGCTTCCCTCCTGCGGCAGATTCATTAAAGAAATACTATGATTTCTCAGTTTACAATTATATAACTCCACCACCGCCTCAAAAGCAATTTCTTCAAACAACCTCCGTATTTAAACCACATAACCTGGAGCCTAAACACCCCGGGCCACTGGCAATTAACCAGCAACCCGATGATTGGATCACAATCGTATTCCTGCTATGCTTTTTTATATTTGCCTGGATACAGACATCCTATTCAAAACGACTCAATCAAATATTGCATGCTGTTGCCCGTCCCCATTTCGTAAACCAGCTCGAACGCGATGGAAATCTTTTTAAGGAACGCATCACAATTGGCTTAGGATTCAATTATTATGTGGTAAGTTCCATTTTCGTTTACCTGATATTTAAGGAGTTTGGTTTTATTCCAGCCGAATTAAACAGTTTGACTTTTACCGGGCTGGTTTTTACCGGACTTTTTTTATTCCAGTTACTTAAATCCCTTGCAATACAGTTTTCAGGAATTATTTTTGACACCACTGAACCAGCCAGGCAATATCAACTCATAATACTGATATTCAATTACATAATAGGCATTGTATTGTTACCTGTTGTTATAATAGCTTTTTACTGGAACAGCCTGAATATTTTAATTGCGGGAGTCATAATAGTCTCTTTATTAATTATTTACCGAATGTTAAGGAGCATTTTAACAGGTCATGAGAACAAGAGCTACAATTTGTTTTATTTATTTTTATACCTTTGCACCCTCGAAATTTTACCTCTGTTAGTTATTTTTAAAGTAATAAGTAAATTCTAGAGACAGACCATTTTTTTTCTAAACTGTTAAAATAAAATATCGTTAACGTGTCGAAAATCAAGAGCATACTGGTGTCGCAGCCTGTTCCGGCAGATTTGGAAAAATCTCCTTATGGTGATATTATTAAGAAACATGGAGTAAATATTGAATTCATAAAATTCTTTAAAATTGAAGGTGTTTCTGTACGTGAGTTTCGTGATGAGAAAGTTTATATTAACGAACACACTGCTATAATTTTTAACAGCAAACATGCTGTTGATCATTTTTTTAGTATTGCAAAAGACGTCAGGGTCGAAATCCCTGAAACCATGAAGTATTTCTGCATGTCGGAGTCAGTAGCGTTTTATCTTCAGAAATATGTACAGTTCCGTAAGCGTAAAATCTTCTTTTCGGAGAATGATGTTTCACAGCTCATGGACTTAATCAAGAAACACAAAACCGAACGTTTCTTACTTCCGTGTTCTGATAATCACAGCAAGGAATTGCCTGATATGTTGGAAGCAGCTAAAATTAATTACAGCGAAGCTATTTTGTATCGCACTGTTCCTATCGAAATGAAGGAACTTGTAGATATTTCGAAATTCGATATGCTTGTTTTCTTCAGCCCGCAAGGAATACGGTCACTTTATCACAACTGGCCTGATTATCAGCAAGGCGAAACTGTAATAGGAACATTTGGAACAACAACCACCTTAGCAGCTACTGAAGCAGGATTAAAAGTAAATCTTTCAGCTCCAAGTCCGGTAACACCATCAATGACAATGGCTATTGATGCTTATCTCACAAAATGCCAGAAAAAGTCATAACAAATAAATCAGAACTTATCTTAAACCCCGTTTATTTGTTTATAAACGGGGTTTTTTAATGATATTTAACTATTATAAAACAGTAAGACTAACAGCTACCGTCAGAAAACATTAATTTTGTATTGTTATTACTCCCGATGCTTAGTTCAGTAAAAAGAAACACTTTCCGGAAACCCGAAAAAATCTGTAATCAGAACCAGATTGATAGCCTCTTTAAAGAAGGGAAGTCGTTGAAATCCGGGTTATTCCGGTTGCTGTTTACAGAAACTGAAAGTGTTGGAAAAATGGCTGTACAAGTATTGATTGCTGTTCCCAAAAAGAATCTTCGTCATGCAGTGGATCGTAACCGGATGAAACGCCTGATTCGTGAAGCCTACAGACTAAACAAGCACAACATTTTGGATCATTACTCTGAAGGGGGAAAACATCTTGATATTGCCATTATTTTCATGGGTAAACAATGTGTGAGTCAGGCAGAAACAACAGCCGCAATAAATGTGTTACTGGATCGTTTAATACAAAGAAAAGAAAATGCTCCAGTAACAACTGGGCATGCTATTACCGATAAAAATACCAATACCTGCTGAAATCACGTTTTGTCAGGGCATGTTTTATCCTAAAAAAAAGCGGGACAAGTACTTACCGGTAAAAAATGAATAATATCAAATGAAAAAAATTCTGAGTACGATAATGATAGGTGGTATCCGGTTTTACCAGTATGCTATTTCTCCGTATTTACCGCCTTCGTGCCGATATACTCCATCCTGCTCATCTTATGGCGTTGAAGCTTTGAAAAAACATGGACCTTTCAAAGGCGGGTGGCTCACAATTAAAAGAATTGCATCATGCAATCCTTGGGGCGGCAGTGGTTATGATCCGGTTCCATAAGTGAAAAGTGATGAGTGAAAAGTGATGAGTGAAAAGTGAATAAAATATAAAAATAGTAAATTGGCGCTCCGGTGCAAAAACAAACAATCTGTCTCGTTTGTTTTTCATTTAATCCAAACTCAAAAAAGTCGATCGGGACTGAACTACAACTTTAAAAATCACAATAATGAAACATAGAATCATACTTACACTGAATGCAATATTGTTCATGTCAATTTTCCTGGCATTTACACCATCGTCATCACTTAAAGCGCAAACTTCACCTGATTTTGAGATTTCCAAAAACCTGGAAATCTTAACTTCACTATACAAAGAACTGAATACCAATTATGTGGATGGCGCAAATCCTTCGGAACTGATGAAAACCGGTATTGATGCTATGCTCGATAAGCTTGATCCATATACTGTGTTTATACCAGAATCGGAGATTGAGGATTACAGGTTTATGACTACCGGTGAATATGGAGGAATAGGTTCATTGATTCATAAACAAGGTGACTACATTATAATTTCCGAACCTTACGAAAATTCCCCCGCACAAAAAGCCGGCCTGAAAGCAGGAGACAAAATAGTTAAAATCAATGATAAGAGCGCTTCAGGAAAATCAGTCGAAGATGTTAGTGCTGTGCTAAAAGGTCAGCCCGGCACAAGTTTTAAACTTGGTATTGAACGCGATGGGGAGCCGAAACCTCTTATATTCGACATTGTACGCGAAAAAATTACCATCGACCCGATTCCTTATTATGGCATGCTGGATGCTGGAACCGGTTATATCAGGCTAAGTAGTTTTACACAAACAGCTTCGGCTGATGTAAAAAAAGCGTTGCTGGATCTGAAAGCTAAAAATACGTTGACCGGGCTTGTGCTTGACCTTCGTGATAACGGTGGCGGATTACTTACTGAAGCTGTTAATATTGTCAATCTTTTTGTAAAGAAAAACGAATTGGTTGTTTCAACCAAAGGGAAACAAAAAGACAAGAACCGAAGCTATCAAACCAATATGGAACCTGTTGACCTTACTCTTCCATTGGTTGTACTGGTTAATGGCAATAGCGCTTCTGCTTCAGAAATTGTTGCCGGTGCATTGCAGGATCTGGACCGTGCAGTAATAGTTGGACGACGTACCTATGGAAAAGGATTGGTGCAAAATGTTTTCCCGCTAAGTTATAATACACAGGTAAAAATAACAGTTGCCAAATATTATATTCCAAGCGGACGTTGTATACAGGAAATAGATTACGCGCATAAAAACGCAACCGGTAATGTTGATAACATCCCCGATTCGCTTATAACTGCTTACAAAACCATGCATGGGCGTACAGTTTATGATGGAAAAGGAATTTCACCCGATGTTACCACTGATACATCAAGGCTAAGCACCGTTTCGTATAACCTGATAACCAAATATATCCTTTTTGATTACGCAACCAATTATGCCGCAACACATCCAGCAATAGAAGCACCAGACAAATTCAGGCTCACCGATGCTGATTATGATAATTTTATCGCCTTTACAGAAAAGAAAGGCTTTGAATTCAGAACTGTTGCTGAAAGAGAACTGGAAACAGTTAAAAAAGCAGCCATTTACGAAAAAAGCTGGGATGCGATGAAACCTCAGTATGACCTGATGCTCGAAGCCATTGCACAGCACAAGAAAAAAGACCTGATGGAGAACAAACAGGAAATTATGGTTATTCTGAAAGAGGAAATTGTAAGCAGGTATTATTACCAGAAAGGCAGAATTCAATCAACGCTGACTGATGATAACGAGCTGAAAAGTGCACTTAAAGTAATAAATGATTCGCCAACATACACATCCATACTTGACGGAACCATAACAAAAGCTGACAATCAATCAAAGCCGGTTAAATCGCAGAATTAACTTTCAGCCTAAATGCAACTCTACAAAGGGGAATGGTTTCCGCGATACACTACAATGTACTTCATCTCACTGGGATTGCTTGCAGCTTCATTGCCTTTGTCGAAATTCACAATGAGCCTGTTCCAGTTCAGCACACTGTTTTTCTGGTTATGGCATGGTGTGGATACGTCCTTTCTGAAAAAATATTCTTCCGGCAGTTTCCTGAATCCCGCAAACCTTGCCAGGGTTACGGTTGACGTCATAAAAAACGTTTTTATTGCCCTATTCCATAAATTTATTGAGTTTTTCAGGAATAAACCAGCCATGGTGATAGCCTCAATTATGTTGCTGCATGTAGCCGGACTTATTTATACAACTGATTTTGCATACGCAATAAAGGATTTACGGACAAAACTGCCTATATTTATTCTTCCTCTGTTTATAGCAACAGGACCACGAATAAGCACCCGTACGTTTTACCGGATTCTGGCCGTTTTTATTGCCGCAGTAGTAGGCGGGAGTATTTACAGGCTGATACTTTTCCTGGAACTTCCGGTTGCTGACAGCCGTGCTTTAGCAGCGCATACATCACATATAAGGTACAGCCTTAATGCAGTATTTGCTGTGTTTATCGCTTTATATTTTATTAACTCGGAAAAGGTAAAAAACATAGGACTCAAAGTATTGTTTTCTGCCGTCGCTATCTGGCTGGTTGCTTTTATGACTTACATGAACTACTCCACCGGCATTTTAATATTTGCATTTATCGGTGTGCTACTGCTTTTATACTTGACATTCAGAATCAAAAGCATAGTTCTGAAATCAAGTATTCTGATTGGTATTGGAACTCTGATCATACTTCCTGTAATCTATATTTTATCAATTAGTTTTACCTTTTTAAATACGCCTCCGGCCGATTTTTCGAAACTCGAAAAATATACTCCACGTGGGAATACATACTATCATGATACATTAAATTTTAAATCAAAAAACGGAATATGGACAGGCTTGTATATCTGTGATAAAGAACTCAGGCAAGCTTGGGCTGAACGAAGCACGCTTCCGCTTGATGGTTATAACAAAAAAAAACAGATGAACAGGTATACGCTTATAAAGTACCTGGCATCAAAAGATCTGAGAAAAGACGCAGATGGTGTAAGTCAGCTCAGCGCGGATGATATTAAAAACATAGAACTGGGAATAGACAGGTATGACGTAAGTAATTTACCCGGACTTAGAACCCAGGTTGAGGATTTTATCATAAGCTATCAGCGCTATATAAATGTTAAGGATCCTAATTCCAGCTCAATGGTTCAACGTTTTGAGTACTGGCGCACATCACTGCTCCTGATAAAGCAAAGTCCTGTTATTGGTGTTGGCACAGGCGATCTCCCAAATGCATTTGACGAACAATACCGGACGATGAATTCGAACCTGGCAGTTCAATACCGTTTGCGGTCGCATAATCAATACCTTTCAATAACTGTTGCGTTTGGTATCATAGGACTGGCATGGTTTCTTTTCGCAATGTTCTATCCTGGTATTAAAACAGCCGCTTTTAATAACTATTTCTACGTTATTTTCTGGATCATCTTTATGATTTCAATGCTCACTGAGGATACCATTGAAAGCCAGGAAGGAGTTACTTTTTATGTATTATTTACTGCACTTATGATTTTAGGCAGAGAAAAGACAGAACCCAAAGAGAATATATTACATTGATTTACTGTAATTTAAAGATAATCAGTCAAAATCGCTAACTGTCCAACAGCTTCAATGCAACAAAATCATCCTGTTTTAAACCCATTATCAACTGAAACCTGACAATTTTCAAGTACATTTATGCCCTATTTAACCAACCTATGATCACACATACAATATCAGTAGCTTACAATGAAGTATCGGATATTTCGGAACTTGAAGAAGAAGACAGAGAATTATTAAAGGAAGCCTGGGAAGCCAGTGAATCGGCGTATGCTCCTTATTCCAAATTTCATGTAGGTGCTGCGGTAAGGTTAGCTAATACTATGACATTTCGTGGAAACAACCAGGAAAACGGGGCTTATCCTTCGGGAATCTGTGCCGAAAGAGTAGCCGTTTTTTCTGCTTCAGCCATGTATCCGGGTGTACCAATTACAACCATTGCGGTAGTTGCAAAAACAGAGGTTTTTAAACTCTCAAATCCGGTAACACCATGTGGGGCTTGCAGGCAGGTTATTTCGGAATATGAAATGCTCTCAGGGCAGCCAATACGGATTTTACTCCAGGGGAATTCAGGAAAAATATGGATACTTAACGGAATCGAAAACCTGTTACCACTTATGTTTCATGGCGGGGAACTGAAGAAATAACGAGAGTGAAAAGTGAAAAGTGAAGAGTGAAAAGTGATGAGTGGAGAGTCATTCGTAAATCGTCATTCGTAAATCGTAAATCGTAAATCGTAAATCGTAAATCGTCATTCGTAAATCGTAAAT
>JAIFMH010000009.1 GCA_020048595.1 Bacteroidota bacterium
TAGCATAGGCTGAATTGAATAATCTGAAATGAGATTTCTCCTTCGAAGTACTTGTATTTACAAAGCTTACAGGATTATTCTTTTGCTGCTGTTTTTTATATTGGCTTCTGCCGGAGATAAATCATTTGGACAGCAGGCTCCGGAATCCGAAAATCTTTTTGTAACTGCCTTTACCAACGAAGACGGACTTCGACAGAGTATGGTCAGCCGTGTGTGCCAGGACGAAAAGGGATTGATATGGATGGTTACCGGCGACGGCCTGCATTATTTCGATGGCCGTGAGTTCAAATCTTTCAGAGTTCCCTACAATGATGGTTACCAGCAGCAGGAGAATGTTATGCGTTTTCTTGCTATCAGCGGACCGGGAGAGCTGGTATTATCCTCAACATCCTCTTTACTTCAGTTCAGTACCGCCACCGCAAAATTTAAAATTATTTACAATAAAAGTGGTATTTGCCCGGTAGTGTTTAATACGATGATCGATGGGAGTATTCTCGTCTGGATTCGGGGATTGAATTACTGCCTGTTAAAGAACGGCAGGTTGATCCCGTTGAAATTTAAAGTTGACCATGAAAAGGAAATCCCTGCGGAAAATATTCCCTTGCGGGTAGTTCGTTCGGGCAAGGATGAATTGTTGATATGCAGTGAGCTTGGAATTATTAATGTGCAACTTAATAATCGGGTTTATGATTCGGTATTTAATGTCGCATGGATACCTGTTGCCGGTTGCCGTGATGTTGCAACAACACGAAAAGGCAAAACACTGGTGCTTGCCGGAAGTAAAATTTTTACCTGGCAAAAAGGCGGTAAACTGCTGCTGTTTGCAGATACAAAATTGAATGGGCTGCAGCATATTTTTACTGATTCCAGTGAGAATATCTGGTTGACAGATCAGAGTTTTAACAGGATTTATCGGTTGGCAGCTGGAAACATCAAAAAAATCAATCTTTTAACTCATGTAGGTAGAAACACTGAACTTCTCACGCCAAGTGTTATCAGTATTTTTGAAGACCGTGAACATAACCTTTGGTTTGGTACTGATGGTAACGGCGTGCTGATGTATTCACCCGGGCAGGTTCAGTTTCAAAAAGCAAACATAGGATTTATACGCAGTGTAACCGGTTACAACAATAACATTTGGGCTGGTACTTTTAACAACGGACTTTGGGAATTAAGCCCTGACCTTAGTATATCCAAACGTATTAATCCTGCCCATTTCGGTAACAGGACTTATTTCCTTGATTTAATGGCTGACAAATCAGGGCGTTTATGGATTGCTACCCGCAACGGGCTCGAAGTAGTGAATGCCAGGGGCGAAAGTATATGGAAGTATCCTTTCCAGTGTTTGCGAGCGAAATTTATTTATCAGAATGCGGATTCGTTGATTATGGTTTACGATGATCAGTTACTCCATATTAAAACTACTGAAAAACCACAACTATTCAGTAAAAACCAATATATATCAGCCAGTGGTTTACTAATAACTGACACTAAATATTGGGTTGGTACATCTGATGGATTATATACATACGATAAAAAACAAGGTTTAAGTCTGGGGAGCGATTTCAGTTGGAAAGAGCATAAGCTATCCGCTGTTCCGGTATACAGTCTTCTTCTCTATAAAGGACTTATATGGGCTGCAACAGGTAACGGGATAGAGTGTTACAATTCCGATGGCAGTGTTCATGAGGTATCTTCTTGTTTCAAATCACTTAAAAATGAAGTTATTTATACCATACTTGCTGATGATAGCGGAAGATTATGGATAACAGGTAACAATGGCATCGGCTGCATCTTACCTGATTCGGATCGTATTATCTTTTTCAATTCAAAAAATAATCTGCAATCACGTGAATTCAATTATAATGCTGCGTATAAAAGTACTGCCGGAGGCTTGTATTTTGGAGGAATTCAAGGACTCAATCACATTGAACCTTCAACTTTTAATCCGGATAAAGAAGCTCCTGAGGTACGGCTGATTTCCCTTTTTGTTTCCGATACTGCCTATTCACCAGGTATTCCACCTGCAAGCCTGGATTTTAAACTCAGCCGTATGGCACCACATATAAGCGGTAATGTTTTTTCGACCGACTATGCCAATGCAGGATCACTCTTATTTTCATTCTTGCTCGAAGGTTATCAGCCCGGATGGAGCAAGCCATCAGGCAGTGCAGCTTTTAACTTCCGCAATCTTCCGCCGGGGGAATACCGCTTATTTGTTAAATGTGCCGATACTTATATGAACTGGAGTGCCCCGTCAATACTGGTTTCATTCACTGTTGCGCCAGCTTACTATACTACGTGGTGGTTTCTTTCAGTATTTGCTGTATTAATATTAGGGGTAACTGTTCTGATAGTAAAAAGGTCGCAAAGGATTCGTTACCAGGAACAAATCAGGGAAATAGAGCGGGAATTTGCCATCGAAAAGGAACGCCTTCGCATCTCGAAAGATATGCATGATGAAGTTGGTGCCAGCCTTACACGTATTTCGATTCTGAGCGAACTGGCAAAAAAACAACAATCCGAACCGGTAAAAGCACTGCAGACAATTAACCAGATCTCCGAAATTTCGGGTGGAGTGGTTGACGAAATGAGCGAAATCATCTGGGCCATGAATCCGCGCAACGATACCCTCGACAGTTTCACTTCTTACATCCGGCAGCATGCTTCATCTTATCTTGAATCTGCCGAAATAGAAGGCGCTTTTTTGTTTCCTGACGAAATTCCGGCCCTTCATATGTCGTCCGAACTAAGGCGGAACCTGTTTTTAACTGTGAAAGAAGCTTTCCATAATATTGTGAAGCATTCAGGTGCCTGCAATGTGCATATGAGATTGGATTTCGAAAAACTAAACCTGCATATAAAGATTGAGGATGATGGAAAGGGATTTGAAAATGATAAGATCAACGGATGGGGCAACGGATTAACCAATATGCGTAAACGAATAGAAGAACTCGATGGCAGTTTTAACATTATGTCAGAAGTTGGAAAAGGCACTGTTATTGAAATATCGGTTAACGTACAGCAAAAGGATAAGTCACATTAAAGGGTGATGCATAAGCTGTTTCGAAGAGTTATCTTTGTAAGAAGAATTGAATAAAAAATACGATACCCATGTCTGACGATATAAAAGTAATGATTGTTGAGGATGACGATGCTGTGCGTGAAGCATTACGTTTACTTATCGATGGTTCCGAAGGGTACGATTGTATTGCGGCCTGTCCGTCGGCAGAAGAAGCGCTGAGTTTAATTCCTGAAAACCAGCCGCATGTGGTTCTGATGGATATTAACCTGCCCGGCATGAATGGCATTGAGTGTGTAGTGTACATTAAAAATTCATGGCCCGCTATCCAGGTAATGATGCTTACCGTTTTCGATAATACCGATGAAATATTCAAATCACTCACAGCCGGCGCAACAGGGTATTTGCTAAAAAAGACTCCTCCTGCCAAGCTTCTTGAAGCCATAAAAGAACTCATAAACGGTGGTTCCCCTATGAGTGGCGAAATTGCCCGCAAAGTTGTGCAAACATTTGCCCGCCCGTTAAAGCATCCGTTCCCCGAAGCCAAACTTACCGCCAGGGAAGAGGAAATTCTTGCTTATTTGTCGAAAGGATTTCTGTACAAGGAAATTGCAGCGGTATTGTTTATCAGCATAGAAACCGTCCGTACTCATATCCGTAATATTTACCAGAAACTCCAGGTGCGGACCCGTACCGAAGTAGTGTTGAAATATCTTCAGCACTGATTCTGAAATCCTTCTTTTTCTTAGTGATAGTGTAAAGCAAACCAATCCTACTGATTGGCGAAAATACTACTAATATGGTATTTCGCAACATAAGTTGTGCGCGTAGATTTGTCCGGTGGGCTACTGTTATTTTATTGAAACTGCCAGCGCCGTGTTTATCTTAGAAATGATAAACAGATTATAAATAGATCGGATTTAATCTTTTAGTCAAATTGCATGAAAAACAGATCTTTATTAATTACAATTGCATTGATCGGATTTGCAATTAGTTCAGTTGCACAACAACCTAAAACGGAAACAAAACCTCCGCCTCCCAATGTAAAAGTGCCGGCAAAAAAAACAGCCGCAGGTACTGCAGCAAAAGCAAATCCCAATGATCGCTATTTTTATTATTATGCATTAGATGATATCTATCGTATTAAAGACGGAAATGATAAAGTGATCTTTGAATCAGCCGAAGATGATGCCGGATATGGGGGCGGTTTAACGAAAGAAACCCCCGGTTATCCTACTGCCATCTGGATTGATGGGGAAAACGCCGATGGGTCGGAAATAGGCTGGGGTTTTATGGATGAGAAGCATAAAATAATTATTCCCATGATATACAATGAACCTCAAGGATTTTCAGAAGAATTGGCCGCCGTAGGCCTTAAAGAGGGCGGCAATTATGGATTTATTGATAAGACTGGTAAAACAGTAATCCCGTTCAACTATGATATTGCCTATAATTTTAGTGAAGGCTTGGCAAGGGTTCTTATAAATCAGGGAGATGAAATGGACTATCAAAGTGGTTTTATTGATAAAAAAGGATTCGAAGTGATACCCTATTTATATAACGTTGCTTCAGATTTTAAGGAAGGATTAGCAGCAGTGCAATTAAACGGTAAATGTGGATATATCGACAAAACCGGGAAAGTTGCTATTCCTCTTATTTATGATGGGGCAAATGATTTCTCGGAAGGAATAGCTATCGTAAATAAAGGTTGCGCTATAAATAGTTACAGCGTGTCCGGATGGGGAGGAAAATCTGCAATTATTAATCGGGAAGGGAAGGAACTGACTGATTTTAAGTATCATAATATTGGTGATTTCAAGAATGGATTAGCTCAGATTAGTACAGGCATCGAACCGGATTTTAAATATGGAATGCTCGATAAATCCGGCAAAGAAGTAATCTCTGCAACGTATTCTCAAATATATTCATTTATCAGCGGCTATTTTATTGTTCTTTTAAATAAAAAGTATGGGATTATTGATTCAACCGGCACAACGGTTTTACCTCTGAAATATGATGAAATAAAGCCGGATGGATGGGAAGGAACTACTAGTAAAATTAAAATTGACAGGCATTATGGCTTTGTAAATCTAAAAGGCCAGGTAATAGTACCCCCTGTTTACGATAGTGTAGGCGGTTTTTACAGCAACCGGCTTTCTTTTGCTAAAAAAGACGACAAATACGGATTTATCAACCAGGCCAACAATGTGGTAATTGCATTTCAATATGACGAAGCCGGTGATTTTGGCGATGGCTTAGCCTTGGTAAAGCTTAAAGGCAAATACGGATTTATTGATGAAAACGGCAAAGTTATCATCCCGCTTATCTATGAAGAAGCGAATGGCTTTGAATATGGTGCTGCTGATGTAAAATTAAATGGTAAGGAGATTAGGATAGATAATAAAGGGAAACAAGTACCATAGCGATTTCTTTATAAAATAAACTGAAGTTGACAACGTGCCTCTTAAAAAAAACAAAAAAACAGGCTGCAATCGAATTAGCTTTAATACTGTGTCAGGAATAAATATTTTCTAAATATACGGATTCCTCCCTGCAATTTGAATGGTATAACGGTCAAACCAACAAAGAAAAGTCATTAAACTGATGATAAATAAGTTAATACGAAATATAAGTCAACATATTGAATCCAACTCCATTAATCTTTTAAAACAGAAAAAATGAAAAAATTGATCTTGTTAAGTATTGGTATTTCCTTAAGCCTGTCGGTATTTGCCCAGTCGGAGTTTAAGCCGGACCAGACGGTTGAATTCCCCTTTAAAGTTACCTCCAAAACCATTAACCCAAGCCACACGCTGGTGCTGATAACTGATTATAAGCAGGTAGCCATGATGGATGCGGTAACATGCAAGGTTAAATGGTCAATCAATTTAAAGGAAAAATTTAAAATCGAAAAGGCTGAATTTTGCGGGCTTTCAAATGTGAATGACACTGTGTGGGTTGTTTACTCCGAAAACAAAGAGAAGAAAACATTAAGCCTAAGTCCTGAAACAGGTGAAAAAATAGCTGGGCCTGTGGTTGAAAAGCCCAGTGAAAAATCCAATTCAGGTGAGAAAGGTAAATTCCTCTTTATGAAACACACTTTTCCGTTCCACGAAAATGGAGTAACTGTTTCGGTAAATTATAAAATGAAGTTTATGTCCAACGTATTTTCAAGCTCTGATGCTACATTAACCGTAATTTGCGATGGCAAATACAAATGGAGCCAAACAGTGAACGTCAAAGTAATGCCTGCCCTTATTCCACCTTCCGGCACCAAACTGGCCGACTTTCTGACTGCTTACATTCAGGGCGACAAACTCTTTATTGTTTATGATGGCTTTTCGGTAATAGACCTGGCAAGCGGAAAAATTTTATGGGAAAGCGGGTTCGATTATGTGAATGCCAACTTGGGTTTAACCAAACTCACACAGGAATATCCCAAAGCCCCATACCCTTATTGCGACAGCAAGGCGGTTTATGTAACCGATATGCATGAAGATGTACGAAAATTAAAAGCCTTGGATGCAAGCACGGGAAAAGCGATCTGGGAAAGTGAGAAATACGATAAGGATGCCATGGTTTCAACCATGTTTTTTATAAACAATTCGATAATCAACCAATTTGGAGGACGTATTTTTACGCTTATAAGTAAAGTGAGCAGCACTTCAGAAACTTATACTTCGGATTTTGCATTTCCAACCGACGGTGGTTTTAAAAGCTACGATGCATCCACTGGTAAACTGCTTTGGACCACTTTTGATAAAGCTGAATATTCAGGCTTGAAGAAAAGAACTACCAATTCTATTGTTAAAGATAACATCATTTACGTGGCCACTGAAAAAGAACTTTTTGCCATAGATGCCTTAACAGGTAAGCTGAAACTTTCAACCCCGATTTCGAAGCTGGATATTGGCTTCCCGAAGGACATTTCGTTTATGAACAATAACATTTTTATTTATGCTACCGAAGGTTTTGCCATGCTTACAACCGATGGGAAAACAGAGTACGCAACGCCAACCAAAGAAATATTAAATACAGATGTTAAAGGAAATACTTACATTGTCTGGATTGGTGATGATATTTATAATTTGAATTCATTCCTGTGTTTTGATCCTTTAACAGGAAAAATTGCAGGCAAAATGAAGGATACTGCATATCCCTATTTCTCTGAAAGTGGAGATGCTTTTGTTAAATTCGATGGCAATAAGGGTATGCTTAGGTTTAAGGTTTACTAGTATCAACTTTTTTATGAAGGTAGAACATCCCTGATTAAATAACACATCTCATGAAGCAGAGTCGGAAAATAGTTCGGCTTTGCTTCGTTTTTTTTGCAAATTATTCTTGAAGATTTATCAGCGGTTTAAGTATAAAACCTGTTTGCTCTGCTATCGTTACCAAAAAATAGTTATAAATTTTCTTTCTTCCAGACGTCAGGCAAATCGTTCCTCGGCGAATTCACCAGTTTCGAAACCGGGTAAGCATCCATGCCCTCTGAAGAATATGGCTTTAGCAACGAAAGTATTTCAGTAGAATCTTTGCTTCCAAGCCAGGTTTTTTCGTCTTCCTGTTTCAGGATTACCGGCATACGGTTATGAATAGGTTTCATAAAACTGTTGGCTTCGGTAGTTATGATATTGAACGATTCAATCACTGTGCCTTCAGGCGATTTCCACCTTTCCCACAATCCTGCCATCGAAAATATGGGATTGTTCTTAACGAAAATCCTGAAAGGTTGTTTGTCGTCATTTTGCTGCCATTCGTAAAATCCATCCGCCGGCACCAGGCAACGTTTACTGAACAGCGGAGCCCTGAACGATGCCTTTTCGGTAATGGTTTCGGCACGCGCATTAATCATTTTGTTACCAATGGAAATATCTTTAGCCCAGGGCGGAATCAGTCCCCACCGGTGATAGCTCAGCTTATGCGGATTTTCGCCGGTGATTACTGCCAGCATTTGTGTTGGCGCACCATTATAGCGGGGAACATAAGGCGCATCGCCACCTTCTAGCTCAAAACGAAGGTTCAGCTCAGCTTCATTTGCGGTAAGTGAAAAACGGCCACACATATCAGGGTTTTTGGGTGTTGCGGTTTTTAACCGCAATTAAAATGCTTTTTTCGGTTTCGGGTGTTGCGGTTTTTAACCGCAAATAATTGAATTTCAGAATGCGACTTTCGGTTTTGGGTGTTGCGGTTTTTAACCGCAATTAATTGAATTTCAGATTGTAAATTCAGTTTCGTGCGCTGCAGTTTTTAACCGCAATTAAAATGCATTTATTAGTTTCGTACGCAACGGTTTTTAGCTGCAATTAATCGAATTTCAAATTTTTAAATTGCGATTTCAGAGTAATCCCTGCAATTCAATCTTTCCTGTAAAATTACTTTAAAAGTTTAAAATATTAATGCAACCCAATGAACTTGTTGAAAAAACATTTCGTATTTTTAAACATTTAATTTTATACCTATGAAGAAATTTGCAATTATACTGGCCGGTTGCGGTGTTTACGATGGTGCCGAAATTCATGAAGCCGTAATGAGTATGTATGCCGTAATGAAAAATGGTGCCGAATACCAGGTTTTTGCCCCGGATATTTTGCAGCATCACGTAGTTAATCATTTAACTGGTGTCGAAATGCCCGAAACCCGGAATGTCCTGGTTGAGAGTGCCCGGATTGCCCGCGGAAATATCAAGCCAGTTTCCCAGCTTAATCCGCGCGATTATGATGCTTTGTTGTTTCCCGGCGGATTTGGTGTGGCTAAAAACCTTTGCTCTTATGCATTTGAAGGTGCACAATGCACGGTTAATCCGGAAATTTCGATTCTGATAAAGGAAGCCGTCAGCCTGCGGAAACCTATCGGCGCATTGTGTATTTCGCCTGTGCTGCTTGCTAAAATAATGGGTGATGTTACAATTACAGTAGGACCTGACGAAGGGGATGCTGCAAATGTGAAAGCTATGGGTGCGCACCATATTGCCACAAAGCATGGCGAGGTAATTATTGACGAAAAACACAGGCTGTTTACCACACCATGTTACCAGCTTAAGTCAACGATTGTGCAGGTTGCTGAAGGAGCTGATAATATTGTGAAAGCAATGCTTAAAGTGATGTAGAACCAGTTTTTATCTTCAGCATTTCCATCACTTCCTGATGATCAAAAGCCAGCGGAGGTAATTTATCCGTTGAAAACCATTGCGCTTTTGCCGCATCATCACCGGCTTCAACTGAAATGTTATCATCCGTATACCCGATAAATACTGTTGTTATGGTCCGGTGGCGCGGATCACGGTTTACTTTGCTGAAGGTGTGAAATTGTTTCAGCTCAATCCCGGTAATTCCGGTTTCTTCCCGGAGTTCCCGCAGAGCAGCTGCTTCAAGTGTTTCGTCCATTTCCAAAAAACCACCTGGTAAAGCCCACATGCCTTCGAAAGGCGGGTGTTTGCGTTCAATCAGTAAAACGGATTGGCTGGTATTTGTTGTTTTCAGAATGATAATATCTGCTGTAACTGCCGGGCGGGGATAATCGTAACAATGCTTCATTCAGGTTATTTTATTATTTAATTTTCCTTCTACCTTAGCCCTGACAAATTTCAATTCAGATAATTCTATAACTATCTACCCGGATCCCGTAATAAGGCACTATTTTTCTATTAACTATTTTCTTTTTTTCTGTTAACGCTTTATCATTCGTCTTCATTTTCGTCAGCGTCA
>JAIFMH010000177.1 GCA_020048595.1 Bacteroidota bacterium
AATAGATTCAAAGGATGAAATAATCGTTCTTTTTAACCTGGAACCGACCAAACAAGGATTTACGTTGCCTCAAAATACAACCTGGGTGAATTTGCTCACAAATAAGAAAATAAAAGGCGATACTATTCTTCTGAAAACGTTATCGGCAGCTATTTTGAAAAAAGCAGATTAAAACCTGAAGGCAAGGACGAATTGCAAGGCTTACATTCTTGCATCAGGAACGAATGGGCCAACTATTCACTAATTTCAGTTTAACCTTAACCTGGATAGGGCATCCAGACAAAATTACTTCACCTGAAGTAAAAAGCATTAAATTTGTCTCCCTTTAAAACCTCCCTTATCATGAGAAAACTCCATTTAATTATAGGAATCGTACTTGGAATAGCTTCTAACAGTTTTTGCCAGCTTATTACTGTAACTCCTCCCCTTCCAACGGATGAAAGCAGTGTTGAAGTTATTTTTGATGCCTCACTCGGCAATGCCGGTTTGATTGGATACACTGGCGATATTTATGCCCATACAGGAGTAATTACCAATCTGAGCACAAGCTCATCGGATTGGAAATATGTAATAACAGAGTGGGGAGAAAATACAGAGGCAAATAAACTTATTTCATTGGGTAACAACAAATGGAAACTGGTTATAAGTCCTTCAATACGTGGTTTTTACAGTGTCCCTGTTAGTGAAGTAATCCAGCAACTGGCTTTTGTTTTCCGGAATGAAGATGGATCAAAAACAGGCAAAACCGATGCCGGAGGCGATATATTTTATGACGTTTACCCCTCAACACTGAGTGTGAGCATTACCAATCCTACCGAAAATTTTATTTTTGTCGACCTTAATCAATCCATCCCTGTTACAGTTTCATCTTTATTTGCAGATTCCACATTACTATATGTTAATGGACTAAAAGTTGCCGCAACCAATACCAATCAGATCAGTACTTCAATTACTGCAACTGACTATGGGCAATACGTTGTAAAAGCGGTTGCAAAAACTACCACGGCAATGGTAGCTGACTCCTTCATTTATTATGTGCGTCCTGAAGTACCTGTAGCTGAACTGCCAGCAGGAATGAAAGAGGGGATTAATTACCTGAGTGAAACATCGGTACTGTTATGCCTGTATGCACCTGAAAAGTCGTTCGCTTATGCAATCGGTGATTTTAACGACTGGACTCCCGATCAGGCATCGTATATGAATCGTACCCCGGATGGGAAACGATACTGGATACAACTCAACGGATTGATTTCGGGTAAAGAGTATATTTTCCAGTACCTGGTCGATAACAATATCCGAATCGGTGATCCTTATGCCAGTAAAGTCAGTGACCCGTGGAATGATAAATATATTTCTGCTGAAACATATCCGGGATTGATTCAATATCCAACAGGAAAGACTTCCGGAATTGCAACTGTATTCCAGACTGCCCAACAGACATATACCTGGAATGATGCAGCTTTTACACCTCCAGCCAAAACCGACCTCGTTATTTATGAATTATTAATCCGCGATTTTACTGATAAACATACATTCCAATCCATAATAGATACACTTGGTTACCTGCACAACCTGGGCATAAACGCGCTTGAACTCATGCCAGTAAGTGAATTCGAAGGGAACCTGAGCTGGGGATACAATCCAAACTATTACTTTGCGGTAGATAAATATTATGGCACAGCCAACAAATTAAAGCAGTTGGTAGATACTTGCCATCAGCTAGGCATAGCTGTAATTGGTGACATGGTTCTCAATCATTCATACGGAACATCCCCGCTTGCCATGCTTTACTGGGATGCTGCGAACTCACGACCTGCGGCTAACAATCCCTGGTATAATGTAACAGCTCCGGAAGGAGTTTACAGCTGGGGAAATGATATAAATCACGAAAGTGCGGATACTAAAAAACTCGTTGATAGTATAACTGCATACTGGATGAGAGAATTCCATTTCGATGGATTCCGGTTCGATTTTACAAAAGGTTTTACAAATACGCCAGGTGAAGGCTCAGCTTATGATGCCGCCCGAATTGCAATAATAAAACGCATGGCCACTGAAATGTGGAAAGAAAATCCGGATGCGTATGTGATCCTTGAACATTGGACGGATAACAGTGAAGAGAAAGTACTGGCTGAATTCGGTTGCATGCCCTGGGGCAACATCAATTACAATTATGGAGAAGCGGCAAAGGGTGTAATTGCCAATAGTAACTTCAGTTGGGGGTCATATACGAACCGTGGCTGGACAAAACCTCACCTGGTGAGTTATATGGAAAGCCATGATGAAGAACGCCAGATGTTCTACTCCATCAATGCAGGAAGAGTAAGTGGCAATTATTCAATAAAAGATACCGTTACAGCCCTCAAAAGGGCAGGATTAACAGCTACATTCTTCCTTACTATTCCAGGTCCAAAAATGATATGGCAGTTTGGTGAACGTGGTTACGACTATTCCATAAACTACCCAAGCGGAACCGAATCTTCACGGCTAAAATTAATTCATTTAAAAAAACACAACCCTATTTTCAAAACCAGCGATTTTCAGTTGGATGTTGCAGGAGCAGTTAAAAAAATCACACTCACTTCCGAAGGCAAAACTGCAATTGTTCTTGGAAACTTTGACGTTATCAGCAGCAATGTGAGCGCCGGATTTCCACATACCGGAACCTGGTACGATTATATGTCAGGAGACTCACTGGTGCTTGATGAAGTAAATCTAAATTATAACCTCATATTCAAAGCAGGAGAATACCGTCTGTATTTATCTGAAAAATTCAGTGAAACCTATGGGATTTCATCCGAAAAGAAGGAACCTTTCGCAGTAAATGTATCTCCGAATCCGGTATCAGATATATGTACTATTGAGGTAAATTACCTGGGATCTGCCAAATGCGAAATCAGGGATTATAATCTCCTGGGCAGTGAATCAGATAACGTATTTTCGGGTACTATCAACAACCGGCTTCAATTGCCATGGACACCAAAAGGAAAAGGAATTCATGTGTTGCAAATTCGTATCGGAAACCAGCAGGTAACAAGGAAAGTGGTTGTACAGTAGGGTAATTCTACCGGATTTGGGGAGTGCTTTTTGCTTTGCAGGAAGAGCAATGTCGGAAGTCAGTAGTCGGAAGACAGAAGAATTAAGACAGGAATCGGAAGGCTATATGCGATTTAAAGAAGATCAGGATGATACTATTCCAACAAGTGAATTTATCTGCTCTGTCATTTACACAATGCCTTTAGCTCCTTTCCTTTTCGCCCTTCGCCCAACTGAATCTCTGCTCTGTCAACTGCCCAACTCCCTTCGCTCTCTACTTTTCGCCCTTCGCCTAATTGACAATCAACCTTCTCCCTTTCTCAATAAAGAAAACCCTTGCTGGGCGGGATTTGTAATCTTGCTGGGCGGGATTTGCAATTCCGACTATCCCCTTCAATTTTTATTGTGCCTGGTTTTTCAGTTATGTACTGAGCAATTTCCCATTCTCTCTTTTGGGGTTGACAACTAGATAATCACGCCGATTTCCTGATTTTCAAAGTTGGTTTAAACACTTTTGTCTGATAATTAATATCCGCAGCAGGATTATTTAATCGTTGCAAGAGAAGTTTAACACTCTCACGGCCCATTTCATACCCTTTCTGAACTACTGTGGTAAGTTCCGGTTTAATGATGGAAGCATTCGGACCGTCGCCATAGCCAATAACCGAAATATCTTCGGGTATTCTGAAACCGTTCTGCTGCAATACCTGTATAACGGCAATTGCGGTACTGTCATTTACTACAAAAATGCCATCGATATCGGGAGCAAGGTTCAGAATATGCTGGCGCAGAGTCTGCACTTCTTCGCGGGTATCACATTTAAGTATACGGTCCTCGCGCACTTCGATGCCTGCTTTACGTAAAGCGTCGCAATATCCGTTACGTCTTTCGCGGCCAATCAGCAGGTTTTGAGGAGCAGCAAGGTGAATGATGTTTTTGCAGCCTTTGTTAATGAGGTATTCGGTAGCAATGCGTCCTCCTTCATAGTCATCGGTTATTACTTTATCTGCTTCAAGCTGTTCGCAAACCCTGTCGAAAAAAACGATTGGCATTCCGCTGTTGAGTGCTTCGCTGAAATGTTCGAATGTTTGCGTTGTTTTGCTGAGCGAAACCAAAATTCCATCCACCCGGTGGTCAATAAGGGTTTGCAGGTTGATCATTTCGCGGTACTGGTTCTCGTTCGACTGGCATATAATCAGGTTATAGCCTTCCTTATGGGCAAGTTCTTCAATTCCGCTTATAACCGAGGAGAAGAAATGATGAACTATTGCAGGAATAATCAATCCAATTGAATAACTGCGTTGCCGTCTTAAACTGAGAGCCAGTACGTTAGGCCTGTAATTGAACTTTTCGGCATAATTGCGGACCAGGTCTTTGGTTTCCTGGCTGATATCCGGATGATCTTTTAAAGCACGTGAAACTGTTGATATGGATACATTCAGGCTTTTTGCAATATCCTTTATGGTTAACTGGTTTGATTTCATATTTTTGATCTTCAATTAATGAGGTGGTGCTTTTTTAATGGCAGGAAGACTGAAGTCGGAAGCTTGAAGCCGCCTAAATCTTAAACCTGCTTTGGCAATCTAAATTTGAAACGTTTAAAAATTGCTTTCTAAAAATCCGAAATTTGAAATTTGATCATCGTACCTGGTGCTTCAGTACTCAGTCATCCGTCTCCGTTCTTCCACCTTCTAACTTCCAACTCCGGTCTTCCAACTTCCAACTTCCGTCTTCCGACTTCCGACCCTTTTTACTTCCATTTAATCAAACACAGAACCATCTTCCGGAATTTGCGGTAAAATTTGCAGCTAAAGGTATAAATATAATTCACCCGGAACGTTATATAATTTTTCATTTTGGGTTAGTGTCATTTTCACAATAAGACTTGCTGATAATCAGTATTTTACCAAAAGTACTCCTTCTTAAAAAATGTTAAAAAGAAATTATTAAATTATTAAGCCAGTGCAAACGATTGCGAAAACGATTTCAGGAAAATAATTACAGAAATACCTAAAAAAGAGGATAATATGTGTAGAATCATGTTATTCTTTTTTTAGCTTTGCGCTGTTGTTCCGAACATGCAATTAAAAAGTTGCACTTAAAAAGTGACTTTTACCCGCTAAAGCAACTTTTTTTAGCAATTGCCAATTTAAAAATAAAAATACATTAATTTTATACCAACGATTTTATACTAAGTCTATCCCCCAATTAAAATCAAATCAATAAATCAACCAATAATTAACCAATTGTTCAATAACATGAAAGTCAGATCTATGAAGAAAAATTTAATCTCTTTCAGGATCCTGCTACTGTTTGTTGCCTTGTCATTTGCTTTTCAGGCATTTGCACAGGAAATGCAGGTATCAGGAAAAATTTCAGATGCTACGGATGGCACTTCGCTTCCCGGGGCTACAGTACTGGTAAAGGGTACCACAACAGGTGCACTTACTGACCTGGATGGAAAGTATTCACTCAAAGTAAATTCGGGAAGTATCCTCGTTTTTTCCTTTGTAGGATACGATACCCAGGAAGTAACTATTACTAACCAGAGCGTAGTGAACATTTCACTGCAACAATCATCTACAACACTCGAACAAATAGTAGTAATCGGGTACGGACAGGTAAAGAAGTCCGATGCAACAGGATCTATCAGTGTAACCAGCAGTAAGGATTTTAACAAAGGCGCCATTACCTCACCCCAGGATTTACTGGTAGGTAAAAGTGCCGGTGTTGTAATTACTTCCTCAGGCGGTGCTCCTGGTAGCGGTTCTACTATCCGCGTTCGTGGCGGTTCATCTCTTAATGCTTCCAATGACCCTTTAATCATTATTGATGGAGTTCCAATCTCCAACGAAAATGTGTCTGGTAGTTCCAACTTCCTTTCATTTGTCAACCCCAACGACATCGAAACTTTTACCGTTCTCAAAGATGCCTCTGCCACCGCAATTTATGGATCACGGGCTTCGAATGGTGTAATTCTTATCACAACCAAAAAAGGCCAGGTAGGTAGTAAGATGAAACTTACTTACGATGGAAATACTTCAATAGCCAATGCCATTAATTTTGTAGATGTGTATTCCGGTGATCAGATCAGGCAGGTTGCGCAGGATCAGGTTGGAATAAATAGCATTGACAGCTATGCAAAACTTGGTAGTGCCAACACAAACTGGCAAAAGGAAATTTTCCGTACTGCTGTTTCACAGGATCACAATATAAGTTTATCAGGTGCAGTTAAGGCTTTGCCTTACAGGGTTTCGCTGGGCTATACTGACCAGAATGGTATTCTTAGGAATACGGATATGCAAAGAACTACAGCTTCTATCAGTCTTAATCCTACGCTTTTCAATAATAGCCTTAAGGTTAACCTCAATCTTAAAGGAATGAACACTAACCAGAATTTTGGTGATGATGGCGCTATAGGTTCAGCTACCAGGATGGATCCTTCGCAGGTTATTTTTGACGGCAATAGTTCTTCTGACGGATACTTCCAATGGCCGAATTACGGTGCAAACCTTGGTACACCTAATCCGGTTGAACAACTTATGGCAGTCGACAACAAGTCGAATGTACAGAGAGTTATCGGTAACCTTCAGCTAGACTATAAAATTCCTTTTCTTCCTGAACTCCATGCTAATTTAAACCTGGCAACTGACTATACGAACAGTGAAGGACATAATAACCGTCCGATCACTTCACCTAACAGGCTTACTACTCCATATTGGGGTAAAATAAGTAATTACGACGGTCAGAACTCCAACAACCTGCTCGATTTTTACCTTAACTATGTGAAAGAATTCGGGGTAAATAAAATTGACCTTACGGCAGGTTATTCATGGCAGCATTTCAAACGTGAAAGCGACAGCTATACAACCGGTTATCATTTACCAGGACAGACTGCCCAGGTTGATAAATCTCCCTTCGTTACTGAAAATTACCTGGTTTCATTCTTCGGTCGTTTGAATTACACACTTCTTGACAGGTATTTATTAACTTTTACTGTTCGTGAAGATGGTTCATCACGTTTCTCAGAAGATAACCGCTGGGGGCTTTTCCCATCAGCAGCTTTTGCATGGAAAATAAAGGAAGAATCGTTTTTAAAAGATGTTAAAGCCGTTTCTGATTTGAAACTCAGGATAGGTTGGGGTGTTACCGGACAACAGGATATAGGAAATGATTATCCTGCTCAGGCAACTTATATTACCTCTTCACCTGGCAACTATTATATGATTGACGGAGAATACATTCCTACATTACGTCCGAGTGCTTATGATCCTGATATCAAATGGGAAGAAACAACTACCCAGAATATTGGATTAGATATTGGTTTCGCTGATAACCGTATTACCGGATCTTTCGATCTGTACAAACGTGTTACCGATGACCTGTTAAACACTGTGAATGTACCGAGCGGAAGTAATTTCTCCAATCAGGTATTAACAAACGTTGGTAGCCTCGAAAATAGGGGTGCTGAAGTTTCATTGAATATAGTAGCTATTTCGAAACAGGATACTTATTTAAGCCTTGGATTCAATGTGGGTTACAATCAGAATGAAATAACCAAACTGAATTTTACTGATGATCCCAACTATGCTATCTATTACGGAGATGCTTTCAGCGGACAGAAACAGATTACAAAAGTTGGTTATCCTGCTTATTCATACTTCCTGAACAAACAGGTGTATGACGCAAACGGAAATCCGATTGAAGGTGTATATGTTGATCTTTCAGGACAAGGTGGCACTGTAAACGGTGATAATGCGGATAAGTATATTTACCATAACCCGGCTCCAGATTACCTGATGGGATTCTCATTGCGTTTTACATACAAAGACTTTGACTTTTCCGGTTCAACCCGCGCCAGCATAGGAAACTATGTGTTTAACCAGATTGCTGCGGGTGCTTCGTATGATCAAATGTATACGAACGGATATTGGGCTAATGAACCAGTTTCATTAAGTGAAACAAACTTTGTAAAACGCCAGCTTACCAGTGACTACTTTGTAGAAAATGCTTCGTTTTTTAAACTGGATAATCTAAGTGTCGGATATAAATTCGAAAACATTATCAGTAAACTGAATGCACGTGTAAGCTTTACCGTTCAGAATGTACTTACAGTTACTAATTATAGTGGTCTTGATCCTGAAGTATCTGGTGGAATTGATAACAATTTCTATCCCAGACCACGTACGTTTATGCTTGGTATAAGTTTAAGCTACTAATCATTTAAAAAAATCGAAACAGATATGAATAAGATAATTATAACAGGACTTTTCCTTTCAACATTGATGATCTCATCTTGTGTGAAAGATCTGGATGTCGCTCCAATCGATCCGAATAAAATTCTGGCAGGCAACTTATATGATGACCCTGCATACCTGGACCAAGCGTTGGCTAAAGTTTACGGTAGTTTCACTATCGCCGGACAAGGTGCTAACGGAGGGCCAGACATCGCAGCCTCCGATGATAACTTTTTCACCACAACCAGGGCACTTTGGAATCTTCAGGAAATAACTACTGATGAAGCTATTTGTGCCTGGGGCGATGTTGGAATCTCTGATCTGAATACACAGACCTGGAGTCCACAGAATCCTTTTCTCACAGCGCTTTACCAGCGTTTAAGCTTAAGTGTAACCTATGCTAATGAATTTATCAGGAACACAGACGGAAATACTGACCCAAAATTAGTCAGATTTAATGCTGAAGCTCGTTTTTTAAGGGCATTGGCTTATGCCTGGAGCATGGACCTCTTTGGCAATCCTGCATTTACAACTGAAAAAGATCCCGTTGGTAAGTTCTTTCCAAAACAATTGGATCCGGATTTCAATAAAGGCAGGGCTATGCTTTTTAATTATGTAGTATCGGAATTGCTTAGTATCGAAAGCAAATTGGGAGAACCCGGTTCTTCGTATCCACAGGCTGATAAAGCTGCATGCTGGATGCTGTTGGCAAGAGTGTATCTGAATGCTCAGGTATATACCGGAACACCCAAATACGACAGTTGTAAAATTTATACGGATAAAGTGATAAGCAGTAATAAATTCTCATTAGCTTCTAACTACCGTCAGAATTTTAGTGCCGACAACAACAGGCCTAACAATCCTGAAATGATTTTTGCATTTGCATACGACGGCGTTAATACTCAAGGATATACAGGAACCACTTTCCTAATTGAATCAAGCAGCGATGCACTCTATATCAGGGCTGAGGATTTTCATGGACTTACTTCCAATACCAACTGGAATGGAAACAGGTCAAGAAAACAATTCATGTATGTAATGTTAGGCGATACCACTGACGTTTACGGAAACAATCCTATTCCATGGGAAACTGACCCGATGTTTGAACAATCGAAAGACACACGCATATTTTGCAAGGTTAAGAAAAGCCCGGATATTCCAAGTCCATCGTCAAGTGGCGATTATGGAATAGGCATCTATAAATTCACTGCAAAGAACACAGATGGCAGCCAGGCTGCAAACTACAGCACTGCATATGCCAGTACCGATTTTCCAATTTTCCGCTATGCTGACGCATTGCTGATGAGAGCTGAAGCTAAATACAGACTTGGTGATGCTACTGCAGTTGATGATGTTAATGCAGTAAGAGCACGTGCATTTAATAACGATCCTGCAGGAGTAATTACAGCTGGCGAATTGAATGAGAAATTCTTATTAGATGAGCGCGGACGTGAATTTTACTATGAAGCTCAAAGACGTACTGACCTTGTGCGTTTTGGCAAATTCACAGATGGAAACTACAATTGGGCATGGAAAGGCGGAGCTGTTAACGGTACAAATACACCTAGTAAGCTGAATATGTTCCCTATTCCAGGAGATGAAATATCTGCCAATTCGAACATAAAACAAAATCCTCTATATTAATCCTTTAAACTTTTAAACAATGAAGAAAAATATAATCATATATTTAACTGTTATTGGGTTGATTGGTCTTTTCTCCGCCTGTGAGAAGGATGAGACAAGAGTCGTTATGCCGACCAGCCCCGTTGCACCGACAATTAAGACAATGCCTGATCTGACCCTTACCAGAACTAATGGCAACCAGGTTCTTACATTTGTTGGAACTCCCGTTGATCCTGGTTTCCAGGCATCTGTAAACTATTACCTTGAAGCTTGTGCTGCAGGAAATAACTTTGCAAATGTAACCTCTATCGTTTCCGGCATACAGGATACAGCGTTAAAAATTACAGTTAGTGACCTTAATGGAATCTTACTTAAAGCATTCCCAGCTGATCAGGTTTCGTCAGTCGATTTCCGTATTCGTTCCGTTCTTGTAGCTGATGCCGGCACCGGTGTTTCACCTTTAATGTACAATTCCGCGACTAAACAAGCCAATGTAACACTTTACGGTTTACCACGTCTGGATTTGATCGGATCAGGTATGGATCAGAAAATTGAATCAGCTTTAGGTGATGGCAATTATACAGGTTATGTGAAGCTAAATTTAGCAAATCCATTTACATTGGAAGATCCTGACGCAGGCACCATTTATGGTGGTGCTGGCGGAGTACTTTCAGTAAACGGTCCAGCTATCGGAGTTGAAGCGTCCATTGGAAGCGGTTGGTACAAATTCTCTGCCAATACAACAGCTCTAACATACGCAATGACTCCATATATGGTCGGATTAGTTGGTTCAGCTACACCCAATGGTTGGGATGCGCCTGATCAAAAAATGGATTATGACTCACAAACAGGAAAATGGATGATCACTTTAAACCTGATTGACGGAATGATCAAATTCAGGGTTAACGATGGCTGGGCCTGGAATTTAGGCGGAACAACCGACAAATTAACTGTTGACGGTCCTGATATGGCAGTTGCTGCAGGAAATTACACCATTGTACTTACTATAACCAATCCTAATTCTGTTAAAGGAGAAGTTGGCGGTTATTGTACAATAACTAAAAACTAATTCGCATGTAAGATCGGGTTCACTGTGCCTGTTTGAAGTACCGCTTAAAATAAGCACAGTGAATCTCTTACCGGTGAAAGAAGTTAAAATCATAAAATCAGATACTAATTGAAACACATAAAAAAAAATCCATGAAAAGAAAGTCTATATATAGAATATTGGCCGTCCTTTTTACCGCGACAATCTTCTTTGCCGCTTGTACCAAGGAAGATCCCGATGTAAAACTAGCCCCAAAGCTTTCCACTGCCGAACTATTGGATGTTACATCTGATGGTGCAACTGTAGTAGGTTATGTTATTGCCCAGGGCGATGGTTTCGTCGAAAGAGGTGTGTGCTATAATACAGCCACTGCTCCCACTGTTGCTAACTCCAAAGCTATTTATACCGGAGAAGTTACAGGAGCAACTTTTAACGTAACCATGAGCGGTCTTGCTTTTGCTACCAAATACTTTGTTCGTGCTTATGGAACCGACGCAAACGGAGCCACAGTATATGGTGAGGAATTCAACTTTACTACTTTACCTGTGGTGCCAACCCTTGTTACTGCCGAAATTACTGATATTACAGGGAATACAGCTTCCAGTGGCGGTATGGTTATGGTTGATGGTGGCGCAGCAATTACTGCACACGGTGTAGTTTTTAGCAAAATCACCAATCCAACCATTGCTGACAGCAAAACCACAGATGGAACAGCAGCCGGTCCATATGTAAGTGTTCTTACCAATCTGGAAGGTTATACTATTTATTATGTTCGTGCGTATGCCACAAACAGCGCTGGCACAGGCTACGGTCCTGAAAGAACTTTCAGAACATTGGTTGACGTACCAGTAGTAACAACTACTGCAGTTACCGGAATTACAAAAGTATCAGCCGTAACAGGCGGTGAAGTAACTTCCGATGGCGGAGGTGCAGTTACAGCCCGTGGTCTTGCCTGGGGTTTAACCGCTGATCCTACAACCGCTGATAACGTTATTGCTGGTGGCGCAGGTGTTGGGACCTTTACCACTGCATATGGTGCAGATATTGCTTTTACAACACTTGCCGACATTATAACATGGTATGTTCCTGGCGATTATGTCGCAGCAAGTTATCCGGGCGGAGTATACCTGGACTGGAATCCTGCACAATCACCTACCATTATGAATTCTCCTGACTCACCAAGTATCCTTGAGGGCTATGTTTATATGGCTAAGGCAAGCAATAATTGGAAGTGTACATCACAACCAGACTGGAATGGAACAAATTATGGTCCGGGAGCAACAGCCGGCACCTTTAGTACTGATAACAATGCAGGTAATATATTGGCATCCGGCCCTGCTTATTATCAAATAAAAGCTGATCCTGCAGCTTTAACATACACTATAATTGCAACTACCTGGGGTGTTATCGGCGATGCTACTGACGGTGGTTGGGATAGTTCCACTCCTTTGACGTATGACCCTGCAACCAGAACATGGAATGGCGCTGTACATTTAAAGGTAGGTGCATATAAATTCAGGGCCAATAATGCATGGGATATCAACTATGGAAGTGTTGCTCATGATGGCAACCTGGATACTAAAAGCGACAATAATATCCCTGTAACAGTAGAATCAGACTACCTGGTTACTTTAGATCTGAGTCATCCTCAGGCTTATACTTATAGCACGTTAACATGGGGTTTGATCGGTGATGCTACTCCGGGCGGCTGGAGTGCAGACACACCAATGGCATGGGACGCAACAAATAAAGTATGGACAGTTACAGTAGCCCTGGTATCAAGTGCTGGCGCCAAGTCATTCAAATTCAGGGCTAACCAAGCCTGGACTCTGAACCTGGGAGGTACAGGTACCTCAGATGGCAGTGCGGATAATTATGCTGCAGATGGTTTCACAGCTCCTTTGGCTGAAGGCGGAAAGAACTTAGGTGTTCCTGGAAATGTTGACGGCACCTACATAGTTACGCTGGATCCTGTAAGTCTTATTGCTACAGTAGTTAAGCAGCAATAAACAACATACATAATCTGCAAGGGAAGTTACGTATATTGTAACTTCCCTTGTAGTATTATACTGCGGCACTCTCATAAAAGTCTTCTCAGAGAATATTACAGAAATTTTATGCATGTGCGTGGATCATTACAGTTTATGCCCGGCTCTTAGATTAACCGAATCATCAGATTACAGTTTTCTCATTTGAAGAATCTTTATTTGGAATGATCTACCTCCCAGATAAAGAACACTGATTTCTTCATATCATTCTTTCTACATGCCTGACCTTTAATTAACTGAGGTTACTCAAATTCATGCCATGCCCAATTTCCGCAATCAATTGTTTGATTACTGGGAACAATTATATCCCGGTGTTCCAGCTAAAATTCTGGAAAACTTTCTCCTAACTATCGGGGTTTATTCCGGTAAAAATGAAGAGTCTGATTTCCAGACCGACTGGTACAAAGATGCTGTTGTATATTCGCTGTACGCTGATCTTTTCAATAACGACTTTACAGGTTTAACTCAAAAACTTGATTACCTGCACGATCTTGGCATCAATTGCATATGGCTTTTACCGGTGCTCGATTCACCCATGCGTGATGCGGGATTTGATATCAGCGATTATAAAAATATCAGGTCTGAATTACTCGATAAATCCGGGAAAACGAATGATCAGAACATTTTCAGGAAATTTCTGACAGCTGCACACGAAAAAGGAATAAAAGTAATTTTTGATATTTCAATGAATCATACCTCCGACGAACATCCCTGGTTTGTTGAGGCTGCTAAATCAAAAGATAATCCTTTCAGAGATTACTACATCTGGTCCGAAGATACTGACTTGTATAATGAAGCCAGGATAATTTTTAAAGGTATAGAAACATCAAATTGGGAAAAGAAAGGCGATGAATATTATTTTCACCGGTTTTTTAATTTCCAGCCCGATTTAAATTACAAAAACCCTCAGGTTTTACTTGAGATATGCGAGGTCCTGTTATTCTGGCAAAATGCCGGCGTTGATGGTTTCAGAGCTGATGCCACCCCTTACATCTGGAAAGAAGAAGGTACTGAATGTGAGAACCTACCCAAAACACATCTTGTAGTTAAGTTTTTCAGGGCAATACTTGATTATATCAAACCAGGCTCCCTCCTGTTGGCTGAAGCCTGCCAGCAGCCTGCCCAGGTTGTTGAATATATGGGTAATGGCGACGAATGCCACGCTGCCTATCATTTCCCGCTGATGCCCCGCATATTCAAGTCCATTGCCATGCAAAGCGGAAAACCCATTGAAGAAACACTTTCAAAAGCATTTACACCCGAATTGCCTGCAAACGGGCAATGGTTTACCTTCCTGCGTTGCCACGATGAGCTTAGCCTCGAATTAGTGTATGTTACGGAAGAAGAGAGAAAATATCTCCATAAACAATACTGCCTTAAACCTGAATGGGATTTCCGTTTGGGAGAAGGGATTTCTGCCCGCCTTTCGGAACTGATGCAGCGCGACGAACGCCGGATACTATTAGCATATTCCATTATCTTAACCCTTCCCGGAACTCCTGTTATTTATTACGGCGACGAATTCGGGAAATTTAATGACGAAACTTACTATAATGATATGATACGGCTGACGGGTAAAGACGATACCCGTTTCCTGGTACGCGGAAAAATTGATTGGGACGAACTGTCGCACAACCTTGAAAATCCTGATAGTTTCAGCAGTCATATCTACAATAAACTGAAACTGATGCTTCATATACGCAATCAGCATAAAACCTTTGGCCGCGGAAGTATTGAATTCATTACGCTCCCTGGAAGTGTAAACAGAAACCTGCTTTCCTTTATCCGAACATATGAACAAGAGAAATGGCTCATCATCCACAATATGACTGATCATGTTGCTGAGATACAATTGCCTGACTTTGCAGCAAAAAATGTAAATGCGTTGAACAACACTTCTTCACAGATTATTGATCCGTATGGATTTAGCTGGATAAAGATCAGCTAAGATTGCGACCTTGCTTTTTAATTCTTGATAATTAAATTTAATTGGCATTTTAGAAAGGTTAAAATGCAATGGTGAAAGTGCAAACGTCAAAGTTAAATATAACTTTTTTGCGGAAATGGGCTTAAATGACTAATGAATGAGCATCGAATGACAACTAATCCCTCTCAAAAACGCAAACCCTCAACCATCAACCATTGACTGACCATCGAATGACAACTAATCCCTCACAAAAACTCATCCCCCTCAACCATCAACCATTGAATGACCATTGAATGACAACTAATCCTTCATAAAAACTCATCCCCTCAACCATCAACCATTGCATGACCATCGAATGACAACTAACATAACTCAACCACTTGTAAAACTCATTCGTCAACCATTGAATGACCATTGAAATTCTGCAATTTATTTAAAACATCCTCCCTATGCCCCCAAAATATCTTTTCGAAGCCGTAATTTTCGATCTTGATGGTGTTATCACCCGAACAGCACTGGTTCATAGCCACGCCTGGAAAAAAATGTTCGACGACTTCCTGCGTCAACGTGAAAAAGAATTTGGTGAACCATTTAAGGAATTCACACAAAAGGATGATTACCTGCCTTATGTAGATGGGAAACCACGTTACGAAGGAGTAAAATCATTTCTCGAATCACGCGGAATTCATATTCCTTTCGGCGATCCTACAGATGTGGTTGAAATGGAAACCGTTTGCGGATTAGGCAACCGGAAAAACATAACATTTAATGAGGTTTTGAAACGGGATGGAGTAAGCGTGTATGAATCAACGGTTCAGTTGATGCACGATCTGAAAAAAGAAGGAATTAAAATAGGCGTGGCATCATCGAGTAAAAACTGCGAGGCGGTTCTGGAAGCTGCCGGTTTGATGCCCCTTATCGAAACACGCGTTGATGGTGTTGTATCGGTTGAGTTAGGACTGAAAGGCAAACCCGAACCGGATATTTTTACAACCGCAGCCGCCAATCTTGGCGTTAAGCCTCATAATGCCATTGTTGTTGAAGATGCCACATCGGGTGTTGCAGCAGGCAAGGCCGGAAATTTCGGACTGGTTCTTGGTTTGGCCCGTGAAGAAAATCAAAATGAACTCCTGATAAACGGAGCCGATATTGTAATTGATGATATCTCCGAAACTTCCCTGGAAGAACTGAATGATTGGTTTAAAAAAGGAATGGAAGCCGACGGCTGGAATATAACGTATAACACCTACGAGCCCAATAAGGAACGTACCCGCGAAGCTTTGCTTACTGTTGGAAACGGGTACTCCGGAACACGCGGAGCAATGGATGAATGTGATGCCAACGCTATAAATTATCCCGGAACTTATATTGCCGGGCTTTACAACCGCCTGAGTACTCCTATTGCCGGCCGCGATGTGTGGAACGAAGATTTTGTTAACACCCCCAACTGGTTGCCTGTTACTTTCTGTATCAACGATGGTAAGTGGTTCGATATTAATAATACTGAAATAATTTCGATACAACGTAAACTTGATTTTAAAACAGGTCTGCTTACCCGATCGCTTAAAGTAAAAGATGAAAACGGAAACGAAACCTTAATAGAATCAAAAAGGTTTACTTCCATGGCTGATCCGCATTTATCAGCTTTGCAATATTCAGTAAAACCTCTGAATTATAGCGGTAAAATCACTATTAAAACCGGATTAAACGGTGCCATTATCAATGATGGTGTTGAACGGTATAAATCCCTCAACCAGCAACATCTGAAACCGGTGGAACAGGGAGCTGCCCGAGACAGGCAATATGTAGTTGCTTCCACTACTCAGTCCGGAACCGTTATTGCTGAAGCTGCTGATCTCTATTTCTTTCAGGATGGCATTTCTTTGGATGTTGAGCTTTATCACTCCATCTCTCCAGCTGCTGTTTACAGTACTGCATCTTTTGAACTTGAAAAGAATGAGGAAGTAACTCTTGTAAAAAAAGTAGCTATTTATACTTCTAAAAAGGATGATGTTACTGATCCTTTATCTTCAGCTAGAACAAAACTGGATGCTGTTAAAGGCGAGTTTGATACACTTCTTGCCGAAAGCACAGCAGCCTGGGATAAAATCTGGGCCAAAGTGGATATGCAGGTAACCGGCGATCGTTTTTCGCAAAAACTACTCCGTCTCCATCTCTATCATTTGATGGTAAGCATGTCGCCACATAACAGCAGCATCGATGCCAGCGTTACAGCACGCGGATTGCATGGTGAAGCGTATCGCGGCCATATTTTCTGGGACGAACTATTTATTCTGCCTCTTTATGATATAAATCTCCCTGAAGTAGCAAAATCAATGCTGATGTATCGCTACCGCAGGCTGGAGAAATCAAGGGAATACGCTAAAGAATATGGGTATTCGGGAGCAATGTTTGCCTGGCAGAGCGGATCCGACGGTCGTGAGGAAACCCAGGTCATCCATCTTAATCCACTTAACGGACAATGGGATGTGGATCACAGTTCGCTACAGCGTCACGTTTCACTGGCGGTGGCTTTCGACATCTGGCAATATTACCAGATTACCGAGGATCATGACTTTATGAAGTCTTACGGCACCGAAATGTTCCTTGAAATATGCCGTTTCTGGGCGAGCAAATGCCATTGGAACGAAAAACGCCATCGGTACGATCTCACCAAAGTGATGGGACCTGATGAGTTTCATGAGCTTTATCCGGATGCAGAAGAAGGTGGATTGAATAACAACGCATACACAAACCTCATGGTTGCCTGGGCTTTCCATAAGGCGGCACTGATTCTGGACTCCTATGGTGAAAGCGGATCAGCTGAATTCGAAAAGCTGGGGTTCAAAGCTGATGAACTCGATTTGTGGAAGGATATATCCGGCAAACTATTCCTCGATATTAATCCGGAAGGCATCATTGCGCAATACGAAGGCTACTTTAATCTGAAAGAACTCGATTGGGAATACTACAAGCAGAAATACGGTAATATTTACCGCATGGACCGTATTCTGAAAGCTGAGGGACTGACTCCTGACGAGTTTAAAGTTTCGAAACAGGCAGATATGCTGATGACTTTTTATAATCTTGAAAAGTCGGAGGTTGACAATTTGCTTGCAGGTTTGGGATATAAATTGCCGTCAGATTACTTACAACGAAATCTTGAATACTATTTTGGCCGTACTTCACACGGTTCAACACTGAGCCGGATTGTACACGCAAGATTAGCTTCCATTGCAGGCAACAGGGAAATGAGCTGGAGCTTATACTCCGATGCGTTAGCAAGTGATTTTGTGGATATACAGGGTGGAACTACAGCCGAAGGAATTCACGCCGGTGTAATGGCTGGAACTGTTCTTATTGCTCTCAGCACATTTGCCGGAATTTCCTTCGACCAGGAACATTTATCGGTACAGCCTTCAATGCCTGATGCATGGGAATCATTAAGTTTTGGAATAAGTTTTAAAGGAACCCGTTTCCAAATGACTATCACCAAGACTCAACTATTTGTGAGTGCAGATAAAGACTCTATACTCCTGATTAATAACAAGAAAATCAATATTACCAAAGGGAAAGACAGTCTTTTAGCCATCTGATCTGAACTTTAAGTAATTGGATTTAACTTTGCACAAATGCAATAATTTTCTCAACCACACAGAACGCAAAGGAATTTGCACAAAGAAAGCGGAGAAATAATTATAAGAACTTTGCGTACCTCCGCGTTTTCCTTTGCGTGCTCTGCGTTAAAAATAAAACAACTTCTAAAAAATAAAAAATATGTTAGGCGACGTACTATTGATTACCGAAAAGCATCAAAAAGCAGGTGAAATCATTATTGAGCAAATTCTTGCCAACCAGAAACCGAAAATGATGATTGGTATTTCAGGAGAATCCGGTTCAGGAAAATCGGAACTGGCTCATGTTATTGCCAAAGGCTTACGCAAACATGGCATTTTTGCCAAACCTATCCATATTGATAACTATTACCGGATTCTTCCGCTGCTACGCACCGAATGGCGCAAGGAAAACGGAATTCAGAAGGTGGTTGGCTACGGTGAATATGACTGGGATACCATTAACCGCAATATTGCTGAGTTTAAAGCAGGGAAAGTATCAACCGGTCCATGTGTTGACCTGGTAACTGAACAGGTTGATCTGCTTACTACTGACTATTCAACAGTTGATATGATAGTGGTAGATGGTTTATATGCCATAAAAACTGAAGGTATCGACCTGAGTATTTTTATTGAACTCACCTATCATGAAACGAAAAAAGCACAGGTTGTTCGTGGCAAGGAACCTCAGAATGATTACCGTATGGCTGTGCTCGAACAGGAACATCTGATGGTGCAGGCGCTGAAGCCAAAAGCGGATATTCTGATTACGATGGAGTATGAGGTGGAGATAGTGAAAAGTGAAAAGTGAAGAACGAATAACGAACATTAAATCGGGAAGAGTGAATGATATAATTGGTTCCTGAAGGAATATACGGTTCATCTTCACAGATACAGACAATTTTGATATACCAAAAACGGCTCCCGAAAGGAGCCGTTTTTGTTTACATTTTAATTTCGTCCTGGTTTTTATTTAAAAACCTGTAATCTGTTAACTGGTATGAATTTACCGGGGCCAGATCAATCCATTTTTT
>JAIFMH010000054.1 GCA_020048595.1 Bacteroidota bacterium
TCATCACCTCTGTACCCGCTTACTACAAAGGGATTTTGAAGAAGAAGTTTGTCTGACATAAAATTCTTTTTCTACAAAGATACATTCAAAATCACAACTTACAAAATGTAACTTACAAAATGTAAGTTACATTTTGTAAGTTGTCGAAAACGGTTCATCTTTTTTGCTTAATTCAGACCGGCATTTGGCGTCAAATTTTATCAAAGGCATGTCGTATACCCTATAGATGTTTCCATTCCGAATTTTCAAACTGTAGGTTTTATTGAGCATAAAAAATGCCAACTGATCCTCCCTAAAGAAGTTTTCAGATGACACTTTTAAAAAATATCTATCGGGACTTTTTACAGTCTCGTTTTCAGTAATTCGCCCACATCGACAATACTAACATCCTGCTGGGCGCCCACAGCGCGCATTTTACGCTGGGCAAAGCGTTCAACAATACGATCAATTGTATCCTGGCCAACCTGGTGTTCGCTAAGCCGGGTTGAAATTCCAACCTGCCTGAAGAAGGATTCCGTTTGCTGAATGGCTGTCTCAATCTTTTGTTCGTCGCTGCCTTCGGAAATGTTCCAAACGCGTTCGGCATATTGTAAAAGTTTTACGCGGCGTTTGTCTTTCATCAGCCTCATTACTCCGGGAAGAACAATTGCCAGCGTAACTGCGTGGTCGATGCCATGAAATGCAGTAAGTTCGTGGCCTATCATATGTGTTGACCAATCGCTTTTTACTCCGGCCGAAAGCAAGCCGTTCAGAGCCATAGTAGCTGCCCACATGAGGTTAGCGCGGTTTTCGTAATCAGGTGTTTCGGCAGTGGATGCTTTTGGCCCTTCTTCGATAAGTGTCAGAAGAATGCCTTCGGCAAAACGATCCTGAACAGGCGAATTTACCGGATAGGTGAGGTATTGTTCGATTACATGCACATATGCATCCACAATTCCGTTGGCAACCTGGCGTTGAGGCAGGCTGTAAGTAATTGTGGGATCAAGAACGGAAAAAACCGGGAAAAGAACCGGCGAACCGAATGCAAATTTCTCCTGCGTGGCTTCACGGGTTATAACTCCGCCGCTGTTCATTTCGGAACCGGTGGCTGCCAAAGTAAGAACTGCTCCAAGTGGCAAGGCTTTACTTACAACAATCTGTTTTACGGCAATATCCCAGGCTGATTCGCCTTCATACAATGCGGCAGCAGCTATAAATTTGGTGCCGTCAAGTACTGATCCTCCACCTACTGCAAGCAGGAAATCTATTTTTTCGGATTTAACAATTTCAACAGCTTTCATAAGCGTTTCGTACCTGGGATTTGGCTCAATACCGCCAAATTCAACAATTGTAAAACCCTTTAATGCTGCTATTACCTGGTCGTAAACGCCATTTTTATGAATGCTTCCTCCTCCGTATGTTAAAAGTATACGCGCATTTACAGGGACATTCTTGCTGAGTTCAGCAATTTTTCCTTTTCCAAAAAGGATTTTTACAGGATTGTGAAAATTGAAATTATTCATGATGTAAATTTTAGAATTTTAAGTTTTGGACTTTCATTTTGAAAGTAAATGTATTCAATATTAACTAGATGCTCAGTCTTTCATTTTTACCAGGAGTTTACCCGTATTCTTCCCGTGGAAAAGCCCGATAAAAGTCTCAGGCAAAGTTTCGAAGCCTTCAACTATGGTTTCCTGGTAAGTAAGTTTTCCTTCGCCAAGCCATTGTGCCAGCTGATGGATTCCTTCGCCAAAACGGGCTGAATAGTTGCTGACAATAAATCCTTGCATCAATGCGCTTTTTTTAACCATTAATGGCTGAGGTCTTGGTCCGACAGGAACTTCGGTGGCATTGTACATCGAAATCTGGCCGCAAAGTATGATACGTGCGAATTTGTTGATATTGGCAAAAACCGCATCTGAAATTTCCCCACCAACATTGTCATAATACACATCAACTCCATCCGGACAAGTGCGGGCAATTGCTGCTTTCATCTTTTTTTCAGTTTTGTAGTTGATAACCTCGTCAACCTTCAAAACATTTTTCAGGTATGCATTCTTGTCATCATTTCCGGCAATTGCAACCACGCGGCAGCCTTTAATGCGGGCAATCTGGCATACAACCATTCCCACAGCGCCAGCAGCTCCTGAAACCACAACAGTTTCTCCGGCTACCGGTTTCCCGATTTCATTCATTCCAAAATAGGCTGTTAATCCGGGCATTCCCAATATCCCAAGGTAGTAGCTTAAAGGAGCGGCTTTATCAAGTTTGGTAACATGTTGTGCATTTACGCTTTGAATTTCCCGCCACTGCAAATGGCCAAGAACTGCATCGCCGGCAACAAAATCCGGATGATTACTTTCGATAACTTCGGCTACAACGCCGCCATCCATAGGCTTGCCCACTTCAAAGGAAGGAACATAGGATTTGGCATCGCTCATACGGCTGCGCATGTAAGGATCAACAGAAATAAAGAGCGCTTTTACCAGTAATTCGCCTTCTTTTGCTGAAAGTGCAGGGGCTTCGGTTATTTCAAAGTTTGCAGTGGTTGGTAAGCCTACCGGCCTCGATTTTAATATGATTTGTCTGTTCATTGTATGTTGTGTAATTTAAGTCTGAATAAAAGTCAATTAACAAGTTTGATATGAAACTTGTTTGATACCCAATAACCGGGCCATTGGGTTTTTACTGCCGAATAGACAGAAAGGTGACAAATCTTCCAATAAAACAGACAGGAAACTTCCCCGGAACTTTGAAATTATATATTGTTGAATAAATTAAGCTATTTCCAGAACCATATCGTCATTCATGCCGTTGTGTTCAAATTGACCCAATTTTATAAACCCATTTTTCAGGTAATAATTCACGGCTTTCAGGTTGCTGCTTTGAACACCCCCCCATAGAATAATTCTCCTGAATCCTTTGGATTTCAAATCGTACATCATAAAATGGAATAAGTTGTTCCCTACTCCCTGGCTTTGCCATTTATCGGCGACGGATGGAGCAAAAGTGCAATCTGTTTTTTCGTCAGGAGTAAAACCATAAGATTGCAATCTGTTTCCATCAGTCTCCAGGTAACCTGTTTTGATAATGGAATAGGCTATAATTTCAGATGTTTCCGGGTCCCCGGCAATATAACCTGAATACTGCTCCGGATATTGATACAACTCGCTGATTGATAGTTTGTCAAATCCATGCGGCCCGTAACGTTTTACAGTTTCGGGTCCTAGATTTTGTAAATAGTAAGATAACTTATCAAAGTCATCAGGTGTCAGTTTCCTTAATAAAACCGATTTGCCGTTTTTTACCTGTACAATCATAGGTGAATTTTATATAGAAGATTTAATCTGAAACCTTTATCTGGCTTAAGTTTTTGGAGAAGGACAAGTTAGTGATCATAAAACTTACAACCGAATGATAAAGGTAAAAAATAATTTTACGAATTCGGAATCAAAAAAATATCTACCTGCTTACTTTTTACTATTTTTATAAACAAATCAGCAAATTGTATTTTTACCTTCACCTAAATATTCAGGAATTATGTTAGTTCAGTTTCAGGTAATCTATAAAACTCATATTGGTCAGCAGTTAGCTATTGTTGGATCTATTTCTGAATTGGGTATTGGCAGTCAGCCAACAGCCCAGTTGATGACATTGAAAGATGCACTCACTGGTCTCTGGGTATTTGAAGTTGAATTAAAAACAGTGATTGATTTCACTTACCGGTATTTTGTAAAGGATGATAATTTTAACACTTTTATAGAAGAATGGGGCCCGGACCGGGTCTTTAAACCTGAAAACAGGATCAAAAAGACTATCCTTCTCATCGACTGTTGGCGACCGATGTCTGATCCTGATTTTGCATTGCATTCATCGGCATTTATCAATGCAATCCTTAAACCAGGCGATACTATTAAAGTGCCTAAAATTAAAGCTGCTGACATGCCGGATGCTATAGTTCTGAAATTCAAGCCTACTGTTGTCAGGATTAAACCCGGCCACAGAGTAGCGGTTTCAGGAAGTCCAAAATCACTGGGTGCCTGGAAGGAAAAGAAGGCAATTGCACTTGGTAATCCTGATCACCCGCAATGGAGTGGTGAGGTGGTTGTGACTGTTTCCGATTTCCCGGTTCATTATAAATACCTGATACAGAACGAGGACGGGAAAATGGCATTCTGGGAAAAATCTTTCGATCGTATTATTACATTGCCTGATGGTATTGTTCCTGATGTTATTGAAATAGGCGATGACAAATTTGATTTTCCTCAATATCCCTGGAAAGGTGCCGGCGTTGCTATTCCGGTATTTTCATTGCGCCGTGAAAAAGGTTTTGGCGTTGGCGAATTTACCGATATAAAATTGCTTGTGGACTGGGCAGCCGAAACCGGGCTTAAACTTGTGCAGATATTGCCTGTAAACGATACCGTGGCAAAACATTCCTGGATAGATTCATATCCGTACGCAGCCATTTCAGTGTATGCACTGCATCCGATTTATATTAACCTGTTGGAAATAGGGAAGCTGGAGTCGGAAATAAACCAGCAGATTATTGAAGCGCAAGGCAACTATCTCAATTCGTTGGCTAAAATTGATTATGAAGCTGTAATGGCTCTCAAGTCACGGTTTTTCAAACTTATATACGATCAGAAAAAACATGAATTTCTGAAAGAAACCGGTTTCCTGGAATTTTTCAATGAATATGAATATTGGCTTAAACCCTATGCTGCCTTCTCGTACCTGCGCGATTTGTTTAACACTCCCGATTTCAGCCGCTGGGGCGAATACAGCAAGCCGACCGATGAATTGCTGGCGCATCTTACTGATCCTGAATCTGCTCATTACGACGATATAGCAGTTCATTATTTCATTCAGTATCATGCACATATGCAACTGCTTGATGCTTCTGATTATGCGCGTTCCAAAGGAGTTGTATTAAAAGGAGATATTCCTATCGGGATTTATCGCAACAGTGCCGATGCATGGTTAAATCCGCATTTGTACCATATGGACTGCCAGGCCGGAGCGCCACCCGATGATTTTTCGGTTAAAGGTCAGAACTGGCGATTCCCAACCTATAACTGGGAAGAAATGGCAAAAGACAATTATGGTTGGTGGCAGCAACGCCTACATCAGTTATCACGCTATTTCGATGCATTCCGTATCGATCATATTCTTGGATTTTTCCGCATCTGGGAAATCCCATCCGCACAAGTTGAAGGATTAATGGGTTATTTCAATCCCAGTATCCCGTATTACCGTGATGAACTTCAGAATCGCGGTCTCTGGTTCGACGAGAACCGTTTGTGCAGGCCGTATATCCGGGAGCATTTTCTTTACGAAAGGTTTGGTGATCTTACCGGCTATGTAAAGTCAAATTTCCTGGTTGAATCGGGATACCAATGCTATGACCTGCACCCGGATTATGATACACAACGTAAGGTTGAAGAGAAACTGATTGTGGAACCCGATGCCACACCTGAAATGAGGAGCAGGATGGAAAGGATAATCCAGGGATTATACTCTCTGATTACGGAAGTGATATTTTTACCTGCACCAGGAACTGGCGGTGATGCTTTTTTTCCGAGGAATACTTTGCATTTTACCCGTTCGTACCAGGAACTAGACAACCATGCAAAGCACGTTATCAACGAAATATATCTTGACTATTTCTATAAACGTAATGAGGAATTCTGGCGCGGAAAAGCCATGGAAAAACTCCCCGTTCTGAAGAAAGCAACCAATATGCTGCTTTGTGGCGAGGATCTGGGGATGGTTCCGGCTTGTGTGCCCGATGTTATGAACGACCTTGGAATTCTGAGCCTCGAAGTGCAGCGTATGCCCAAAGATCCTAAAATCACTTTTGGTCACCCGGCAAGCTATCCATATTTATCAGTTGCAACACCTTCGTCTCACGATACATCCACCATCCGGGGTTGGTGGGAAGAAAATTACGCGCAATCGCAACGCTTCTATAATGAAATCCTTGGCAATTCGCTACAGGCACCTTATTTCTGCGAACCGTTCATAGTGAGGCAGATTATCAATCAGCATCTGTATTCGCCAAGCATGTGGGCCATTTTTGCCATACAGGATTTACTTGGGATGGATGAAAAACTCCGGCTGCAAAATGCAAATGCCGAGCGTATAAACAATCCGGGAAATCCTAACCATTACTGGCGTTACAGGATGCACCTCAGTCTGGAAGACCTGCTGAAACAAACTGAATTCAATGAGTTTGTAAAAGGCCAGCTGCTGGCAGCCGGACGATTGGAAGTGTATTAACAGCGTTTGCAGTTTTTATTTCTTCAAACGATATGTTTCAATTATCTGTCAGGTATTTATTTGGAAATCATATATTAGAAAGACCTGACCGCCCTTACACAGTGAGTTGTGTTTTTGTAATATCCACCGTTTGGCGGATATCCATCGTTGCCATATTGGGAAAATGCATTATCGATACTGGCCTCTGTAGAACTCCAATACAGCGCATCTGTAAAATGGCCCAATCCTTTCATTATTTTCAGGTTAAAATACATGGAAAAGCACTCTGATTTTGAAGGCAGATACCAGTCACTATATCCATTTATATCCAGATCACTGCAGATTTTGGCAGCATAGTTTCCTGTGCCCTGAGCAGCTACAATTATGGCTGTATTTGCTTTGCCTGCACCCATACCAGCTCCTGTTGCATTGGTAATTATATTGGTGCCATTGTTCCAGGTTACTGCGGTTCCCTGGTCATAGGATGCACATATCAAACCATGTTCACCGGTACTATCAA
Source organism: Bacteroidota bacterium (assembly GCA_020048595.1). GTDB lineage: Bacteria > Bacteroidota > Bacteroidia > Bacteroidales > UBA4417 > UBA4417. Next base: position 6,761 of record JAIFMH010000054.1, read on the forward strand.
CATAAAAAATGATTCCGCCGCCAAACTCTGATCCTATTTCAGGTTTTGTTTCCGGCTCGTCCTCTTCGACTGTGCAACTGTATGCAAGCGTTAATAATCCACCAATTACAAGAATTGAAAGAAGTAAAAACTTAGTTTTCATTATATACAGACTTTATTGTTAATTAGAGATAAATCTGTTCCGGAATAGTTAGGAGTGGGAATTTTATTTTTCTAATGGCAAATACATCATAGGTTTATTTCGCTCCTTCTCTTTACTTCTTGAACTTCATTCCCGGATACATCGTATATCCTCCCATTCCTGATGTAATATCGCCGATTTTTACTCCTATATCTACGCGGCCTATGCCCACAAACCAGCTTAATCCCAATACAAGTGAAGGCGCAAAAGTTGGTTCAGTTTCTCCAAAAGAAACAAATGTCATTTCGGCCCCTATATTAGGGCTGATTCCATATTTTTTCATTGGAAAATGTACGCGGCTCATTAACCCGATATTGGTATAAGGTGTACCATCGGCATCTGCATTTCCTGAAACTCCTACCGACGCAGTGGTGGCAAGATCCCAGCGGTTCAGAAGAAGGAAAAATCCGATTCGGGTATTATAGGAAAGGTTTATATTTTTCATGTTATCGCCCATAAACTGTCCGCCTAAATACAAAAACCAGGGATGTAAATTTGTTTTCTGTGCTTCGGTAACCGGTATTTTGGGGGCAATTACGGGTATAGCCATGTCCCACTCATCCAATAGTTTAGTTTCCGAAGTACGGGAACTCCATCCCCACAATTCGCGTTTTGTTCCATAGTGAACAATTACAATGGAATCCTGCCATGCTGTTGCTATGGTCGAAAGTATTGATTTCTTACTTGCTGCAGGCAATATGGCATAGTTTTCAGAAGCAGTCAAGGACAGTTGGCCGTTTTCAGTCATTTCAGCCTGGCTAAAATAGCTGCTATATTGTGGCAGTACCTTTTCCTTAAGGGCTTCCACCTTTGTATATGCCTGTGCGGATATTTGTTGCCACCCAAGCAGGACAATAAATAATATGGCGAGTAGTTTTTTCATTTTCTTTTCCCAAAATATTTACTTGTTCCAATTGAAAAGCAAAATGTGGTTAAGGCATCCGTTTTAAATCCCTTGTTCATATCCAGAAAGATGTCAAAGCTTGATGTACGGGCTTTATTCATTTTGCTGAAACCAACAGACAGCTTGAATGAAAAAGCCGAATTCCCGTTAGCGGAGTTCATGAGTAATCCTGCACCGGATACAAAACTTTTTTGCCGGTTATAAATGGATAATCCTACATTTGAAGCCGTATATTCAGCACTTTTCCACATTCCAAAGTCGATCGAGGCATTACTTGATCCTGAAATAAAATACCCGATCCGGCCATTTATATTAGTCGAATATGGAGCCACCATGCCTCCTGCATATGCCATCATTTGCGGACCTTTTACAACCGGAGCTTTAAGTACCGGCATTTCGGGTGCTGTATAAGGCGGCAGAATGGTCATGTTTTGTTTGAGGGTAGCAAGGCGCTTTTCAAGCAATTGCTTTTTGGCAATGTCCTCAGATGTGTTTCCGATTAACGAAATTGCTTTTTCAATGCTTTGGGCTGATTTCCCGAGTGCTCCTGTTTTTTCGAGCGTAATACTGTAGCCTACATAGGGAAGGTATTCGTTTGGATAAATATTTACGATGTCGTGAAACAAAGCAATAGACTGGAAGTACTGCGTTTGCGAAGCCAGCTCGTTGGCATGCTTAAAATTGGCTATAAGTTGCTCGCGGGTCCGGGTAGAAGTAACAGGTGTTTTGCTTCTGTATTTCTGTAAAAGCAGGGAAGCTTTTGCAGCAATCCAGGCAGGTGGAATGTTTTGGGATGACGGTTTCCAGAATTCGCCTGCAAGATCAATATATCCCATTAATCCGAAAACCTGAGCTGTAAAATAGTTGATTTCGGGCGAAATGGCTCCCAAACTTCTGCATTGATCAAGGCGCAGAAGGGCAGCATCATAAATTCCGGCCAAAGCAAGAGCATAGGCATCTTCGGCTAGTAATACAGGATTGGTTAAATCGGCTTTTATCAGCTTTCCATAGGAGGAAATTGCTTCTTTTATGTTTTCAGTGAGAATATAATTTCTGGCTTTCGAATGTGTAGAATTTGATGCCGGGGAGCCGGAGCCATTTGCAGCATTCCCAGTTGGTGCAGACTTAACCTGGTTGTAAACTTCTTTCTCGCCGTTTTCGTAAACAATCATGGAGACCTCAGTGATGGGTATGATGTATGCCGGCCCGTTTTGATTGCTGAATTTTTTATATTTAATTTCTGTTTTATTTATTTCAAGTACTTTGGCTTCAAGTATGCTGTTGTCAGTTTTATGAATCTTGTCCTGTCCAAACGTAGTAAAAGGCAACAGAACAATAACCCATGCACCCAGCAGGAAGCAGGCTGTTAACCATGCAGATCGCTTATGGTTTACTGTTACTTGATTCAACATTGGTGATAATTATAAGTTAAATTTGTCCTGATAAGAGTGTTCGATATTTTCGATGATATCGGTGAATCGTTCCAATACCACGCTTTGGGATTCAACTTTCATTTTATTTAACTCTTCCGAAAGTTTCACGCTGTCATCGGCCATCTGTTTAGCTAATTGTTTCCTTTCTTTTTCGAGGGATTCACATTGTTTTTTCAGCGCCGATATCTCTTTCTTTTTTAATTTCTGATTTTGTTTGCTGCTAGCCAGGTATTCGGACAACTCGGCTTGTAAGGGATCTAATCGTGTTTTGAGTTCGGCGTCCTTTTTTAACCGCATAAGTGCCTTTTCATTCCATGCAGCAATGGTTTTCTGAACAGC
>JAIFMH010000207.1 GCA_020048595.1 Bacteroidota bacterium
TTTCAGTTTCTTCGTTAAACGACCAACGTACAACTTCGCGGGCTGCTTTCAAACCTGGGATAGTATTATCGTTTTCAGAGAGTTTTGGAGCAGAGCGCAAATTCAAACCTTTATCTTTTACTGCTTTGTCGAATTTCTCAATAGTATTGTTTGTGGAAGCAAAGGTGCTGGCATCATTATAAAGTGCTTCTATTGTTCTGGAACCTGGTTCCATCGCAAAATCAACACTTGCAACTTTTATTTTTGTTGAAGGATCTTTTTTACCAACCACTTTAATGATATGATAGCCAAATTGTGTTTCTACCTTTTTAATGTCACCTACCGAGCCTTTTAATACAGCTTCATTAAATTCAGGAACCATAGCTCCGTCAGCAAACCAACCAAGATCCCCAAGTTTCGATTTTGCAACTTCATCATCACTCATAGTTCCGGCAATAGCTTCAAAGGCTCCGGCATTTTTCTGAACAACATTTAAAATACTGTCAGCTAACTTTTCAGCTGCTTCACGGCTACGGGTTGCGGTTTGAATAGGAGTACCGGCATACGAAACCAGGATATGGCTTGCTCTGAGGGAATCTGGCTTGGACTGACGATCAACAACTTTAAATATCCTGTACATTCCATTGTCTTCCATAGGTTGAAAAACCTGTCCTATTGGAGCATTGAAAAGCATTGAATCCAGATTCGGTGCAAAACTGCCGCGTTTACGCCAGCTGCTGTCGTAACGGTTGTCGGAAGTTGAATTTACAAAACCGGCAACATCAGTTGTTAAAACAAATTCATCATATGCTTTCTGAATATTCGATTTCAACAAAGCCAAATCTTCTGCTGACATTTTAGGTTCGAACACAACAAATTCAAGATCACGAACAGATTTATCCTGTTTGAATTTATACTTATTCTCGTTGTAATATTTTTCGTAATCGGCATCAGTAATTTTCGCTGTGCTATCCGAAATAGTCTGGTAGGATACTGCTGTAATCCTAACCTGCGCCATTGCATTAGTTTCGCTGTAATTGCGTTTTGCAAAAGCGGTAGGAACATAAAATCCTTTAGTGATCAAATTATTGTATTTTGTTGACTGCCTGTCGCTTTTAATAGCTTTTTCCATCAACAGGTAGCGCTGTTTCATTTCAGGCTGAACCATTTCAGGATTGTCGAGGTTCTGAAGGAAATTATTAACAGCTTTCTGGTCGAACTGGCCGGTCTTTTGATCTGTAAAACTCTGAACTATATATTGATGCGGGTTGTTCCCTCTGATAAGGTCATTAAGCTCATCAACAGAAACTGAAACGCCAAGCATATCAAACTGTTTGTTCATTACAATTTCGTTCACAACCTGCTGCCAGGTTTGCTGACGGATCTGGTAGCTTTCTTCAGCTGTTAGGTTTTCCTTACCACTGTTCGCTTTCTGCATTTCGCTGTTTTCATCAACTTTCTTGTTGAATTCAGTGATTGCGATTTTTTCGCCTGCAATAATTCCTACTGTATTGGTTTGTTTTCCTTGCTTGCGCTGAAAGTCGCTAAGCACAAAAAGAAGAAGTGCAACACCAATAATAGCTACCAGTAACCAGTAATGTTTTCGTATTTCGCCAATAATTGCCATCTGTAATTTATTTAATGTTTTCGTGAAAAGAGGTGCAAATTTACAATAATTCCTCAGTTGGAAAAATATTTTTTCATTCTTATGGCATGAAATTAAAAATGAAAGCCGTTATAAATGAATCTATTAAGGATAGTATAACCGAATCAGGCAATTTCGGCGAAAATGAACATAGGAATATGTACAGAAATCAATCCGGTTAGGCGTCAATTTTTAACAACACTTTATCAATCCTGCTGCCCGATGCTTCGAGAATTGTAAATGTAAACCTGTCAATTTTAATCTTTTCGCGAATTTCGGGTATACTTTGGTGATGACTGAGAATGAGTCCGGCGAGGGTTTCATATTCATCCGACTGTGGAAGGTTTAGCGAATATTCCTGGTTGAGCAGATCAATTTCAAGCCGGCCTGCCAGCACAAATTCGGTTTCACTGTTCTGCTTCACTTGTTGCTCGTCCACATCAAATTCATCCTCAATCTCTCCAAATATTTCTTCGATCAGATCCTCAACCGTTACCATTCCGGCAGTGCCGCCAAATTCATCCACAACTACAGCAACGCTTTTACGCTGACTTATCATCATATCCAGCACATTGCTGGCTGAAATAGTTTCGGGAACGATGATTACCGGGCGCACAACAGATTTTATTTCTGCCGGTTTGCCAAACAAGTCGTACAAATGCACATATCCGGTAAGGTTATCAATACTTTGCTTGTAAACTGGTATTTTAGAGTGCTGTGTGTCGATGAATAATGTATGAAGCTCCTCTATGGTTATAGTATCGTCAACCGCTATAATTTCGTTACGGGGAACCATACATTCGCGCACTTTGGTTGAATGGAAATCGCGGACATTCTGTATCATCTGCATTTCGGTAGCTTCATCAACCTGTGCTGCAGCCGGATTGTAAAAATCGCGGATATACTCGTCAAAATCAATTGCAGTGAACTGGTACCTGACTGTCCCCGTTTTCATTCCGAAGATGTAGCGCAGAATCAATTCGGACAATCCCAGGAAAAAATACATGAAAGGATACAGGAGCAGGTAAATCATGTAAACAGGAATGGCAAAAAAGCTAAGCAGCCCGTTCGGATTTAGCCTGAAAAGAATTTTAGGTAAAAACTCAGCAGTAATAAGTATGAGTAAGGTTGAAATAATGGTTTGAAAAATCAGGATAACACTTCCTGAAGCCAGGGGAGCCGGCAGCATGTTTTTGAGCACTGGTTCAAGAATAGCTGCCGCAGCAATACCATAAATAACCAGCGCAATGTTATTCCCTACCAGCATAGCGCCAATAAAACGCGAAGGGTGATGTACAAAGCCAGAAACAAGCCTGGCTGATAGCAATCCTTTGCCTTTTTCAAGTTCAATACGTAGTTTGTTAGAGCTTACGAAAGCAATTTCCATTCCTGAGAAAAAGGCGGAAAAGGCAAGCGTCATAGCAATAATCACATAGTTGTTCATCGGATATCAGCAGTAAGTATGCTTCGGGTAACTGTTTTCAGTAGTATGAAAAGGTAAAATGACAATCTTCTTTGTTTGTATATTTTTCCAGAATCATTAAATTAAGGAATCTTATTGTCAAAGATAAGACTCATATCCGGACTATTTCTCCTCGTCAACGTAGATTGTACTGGTAACATCGCGGATAAGCCAGTTATCAAACAACTCATCCGATTCCATTCCCTTTCCAAGGATAGTTCTGTCAGGTGTAGTTATTTTAACGAAATCCTTAGTCGAAACCTTTTTGAAATTCCGGTCATAAACAAGGCTTTCAGTGAAGAGTTGTTGTTGTTTCTGGAAATTCTTAACAACAACATTGCCACGGGCCTCCATAGTTCGTTTACCATCCCAGCTGATGCCGTAATTGGCAGTAATTTCACTTTTCGGCTGCATTATTGAGTCAAAGAAAATGATTTTAAGTCCGTTTGGGAATTCAGTGTAAGCATCCTGAGTTTGGTAGCTTATCATTTTAGGTGCGGTGAGTTCGAGTGTTGGCCGCCCCATTTCACTTTGTTTCACATTTACATTAGTAATGGATATGTCAGGAATAGAGTCTTTTGTCGAGAGCTTTATAACTGTCATCATATCATTCTCACATGAAAAAAGCATTGTTGCCGAAAGGAAGACAACAATGCTGAATAGAATTCTGTAATTGAAAACTGCAGACAATTTCCTGCTCATAATTTAATGTTCATGTGTTTTAACGTGAAGCGCGCACAGTTGTAGTTTCACCAATCCAGCACCCTACATTATAGCTGCTTCCTTCTTTTATATCATTGAAAAACAAACGCTCCCGTGTTGGGAAATAGGAGGAGTATGTAGCAATTACTTTATTTGCATCATCAGCCACCGAAGGGTCTACGTTGCGGGCTTTAATGAATTTATCAACAGCTGCCCAATATCCGGCACGTGATGCTATTTCGTCGGAACCTCCGCAAGATGCAGCACTTGCAGCGTACATGTTACCGATAAGCATGTAACATTTACCGTCGTTAGGATTGATAGCCAGTGATTTTAATGCATACGAACGGGCTTCGCTGTAACGTTTCTGATCATAATTAATAGAAGCCAGATAATAACAGGTTTTAGCTTTAAGGACATCATCCAGGTTTGGAACCGCTTCTATAAAGTAACTTTCCGCTTTATCAGTATCCCCTTTTACCATACTCAGTTTGCCCATCAGATAAGCTGACTGTCCGGTTGGCTTAACTTTGTGCAGGTTCTCCGTAGCACTGAAAAACAGATTTCTGTCGGTACAGTCTTTTCTATCAAGAAGACGTGTGATTTTTTTAAGCAGTATAGTATCGTTAGGTGTTTTGTTGAATTTACGGGTAAATATTCTTTCAATTTCATCGCACGTTGCATACGGTTCGAAAAGGCTTTCCAGCAAATTCCGTACTTCAGTCCATTTTGCCACATCATCAGCATCACCCTTTATCAGTTCCATTTTGTTGTCAACAAGGTCACTGAGCCTGTCATAAAGTTCAGCAATTGTGTCCGTAGGCATTCGTTTGTTGGCAACCAGGTTACTTACATTAATGAAATAACGGGATACAACAAGGGGTTCACTGTTAATGCCTTCACGTTCAACAGATTTCCGCAGAAACGTATATACCCTCAGAGTATCCGATGGACGATATACTTCCAGTTCAATAGCCTGACGGCCCAAAACCATACCTTCTCTGCTGGTTGGCAGATCGCCGAAATATTTTATCCGGTTTTCGTACACCATCATCAGGGTATCGATATATAAATCACGGGTCTTCAAATCTTTGGCCGCGTTAATTTTCATAGCCATCATTTTAGCACCGTCGATATAAACATTCTGACTTGCCAGGGGACAATTCTTAAAAACCCATCTCCAATGAGGCAAAGCGTCTTCGTAGTTTTTCTGTTTGTAAAATTCGCGGTAAAGTGACGTGTGAGTTATACAAGAAACGCTATCCTCACCGTATTTTTTTATTGTTTTTTGTGCTGAAACCTGGCTGGCCGAAAAAGCTATAAAAGCAATTATAACCAGTAAAACTCTACTTTTTTTCATTTTAATATGTATTATATTCTGTAAAACTATTTTAGTTAAATCGTCGTTTCAGGAACCAGCGTTCCTGTAGTGAAGTGCCAATAGTCAACCGTATATAGTTTTCCTTGATAAGTTCGTTTTCAGTGGTACCTTGTGTACCAACTTCAACGGCAATATTCATAGTTGATCTCGACTTCTTCATTGGTAATCCTACCCCAAAACTTATGCCAAAGTCGTTAATGCGTGTTTCTTTGATTTCGAGGTAGCTCTGTTCGAACCTGAAACCTGCCCTGTAATTGATACGTTGGTAGTATTTTCCCATATCCAAAGGTGAAGGACGAAATTGGCCACCAAGTGAAATCCTAAGGTTATCCTTTAATCCGGGATTATTGCCAAGGTAACGAAACTCACTCCATTTCTGCCAGTTAACATCAGCTGTGGCAAACCATCGGTTTGTACTTCCAATCATAAAACCAGCGCCGAAAGCCGTAGGCAAAATCACCTGGTTATCTTCGCCAACCTCGATACTTATTGTATCTTTAACTTCTTCAAGATTTTCCGCATAATCAAAAACATAGGAGTATGCAATCTTTTCAGAATGCCCGTCGAGAGATTGCTTGGGATTATATGTGAGTCCAAACTGCATAAATCTGCCTTCCTTCAAATTAACCCGATACAAAAGCCCGGCATCAAAATTCAGTTTACTCAACCTGGCCGTACTCCTTACCATAGTATTAATATAGTAGGCTGAATCAGGGAAAGTCATTGCACGTTCTTTAACAATATTTCCAAACAGGTACGACATATTTACACCAACGGACAAATTTTTGATCGGTGAAAAACCACTCCCGAAATACGCTTTGTTCAGCCCCCCGCTTCCTTTATAAACACTGACCAGGTTCCCTATATCTTCAACAACCTGGCTCCCCTGCATTTCGTAACCTACCTGTGAATAAGGCATTATACCAAGGCTGGCTCTCCACCATTTTGTTACCGGGAAACCAAAATACAGATTCGACAGTGAACCAAACCTGGTTTTTTGCGTCTCATCAACTGTTTTAAGTGTGCCTGAACGAATATTAAAAGCAGCATCAAATACAAAACTGTTGGTATCGAAAGCCATGTAACTGGCCGGGTTAACAGGATTGATAAAATACGGACTGCTGAATGCGGTTGCTGCTCCTCCCACAGCCATATTCATCTGGCTGCTGACGCCATATAAATTACCAATCCCAAAAAGCGAATACGGGGAAGAGATTTTAACCTGAGCTGTTGCAACGAAAGCAATTGGTAAAAAGGCCAGTGCCAGGATAAGTTTACGAATAATTTTAACGTGTTTCAATGTTGAAATTGAGTATTAGGTTTAAGCCCTCCAGAACCAGATTGGGGGCCGCAAAGGTCTTAATTTTTAATCTTTTATCAAAATAATTATGATCACCACCTGTCATAATTATTTTGAGGTCAGGATATAGCAGCTGGTAACTGTGTATGATCCCTTCCATTTCAGCTAATACACCATTCAAAACACCTGAATGAATACTGCCTGATGTGTCGTCGCCTGTTAATTTTGCATCATCGTAAAAATCAAGCAATGGCAAGCGGCTTGTAAATGCATGCAAAGCCTTGTATCGCATAACGATTCCTGGCGATATTGATCCACCCAGGTACTCGCCTGAAGCAGTGATAAGATCGTATGTTATGGCTGTGCCGGCATCAATAACCAGGTTATCAGCTGCAGGAAGTAACAGATGCGCACCTACTACTCCGGCCAGCCTGTCCTTCCCTAATGTTTCGGGTGTGCTGTACTTATTGAGAATCGGAACAGAAGTGTTATGGCTAAAGAAAACCGTATTAAAATGTTGTGTCAGATACAAATCAATTTCAGCCGGATATTCCTTTACAGTTGAAAGTATTACGTTTTTGATAAACAAATTAGACTCACAAAACTGAATAATATGCTTTGCGTCAACACCCTCAAAACTTGAAAAGGCAACCATCTCCATGCCCTGGTATAGAGCAAGTTTGGTGAGTGTATTTCCGGTATCAATTACTAAATTCATTGTGCGATATTTATGAAAACGGATATTTTCAGAAAGACAAAATTAGAAAAAGCAATAACGCCTTTTTACATGCAAGTTGTTTATACCTTTGCAATTGTGAATTTTTAACAGGAAACATTCTTTCTGATCCTGACTTTATTGCAGTTAATCTGTTAATATTGCGGAGTAAAAAGGTCATCTGAAATACGTTAAACCAATGAAAAACCAGTTCTTCTGGCTGTAAGGTTCTACACTGGTTTGCAATTTGATACCATTAAAAAAAACATGCTTTATGAAACTAAACATCGCTCTAACTTTTGTCATCGGGCTTATAGCCTTAAGCTTATCAGCACAGCAACCTGTAGCTATTTATAATCCCGATGCTGATGCTAAGACAGAGGTAGCTGCTGCAATAGCAAAGGCTTCGGCTGCAGGGAAACATGTATTTCTGCAGATTGGCGGCAACTGGTGTCCATGGTGTGTGAAATTTCATAAAATGATAAATGAAGATGCAAAACTTGATAGTCTGATTAATGCAAATTATGAAGTGGTAAAAGTTAATTACAGTAAGGAAAACAAAAATCAGGAACTGCTTGCCGCACTAGGTTACCCGCAGCGTTTCGGGTTCCCGGTATTTGTAATTCTTGATGCCAAAGGCAATGTGCTTCACATACAGGATAGCGGGTATCTGGAGCAGGATAAAGGGTACAGCATGGATAAAGTGGAACGGATGTTCCTGAACTGGTCCGACTATACGATGAAGGAAGCTAAAATTAAATATGGAAAGTAAGGCTTTTCGTTTAGGGTTTTGAATCCTGATGTTACTTTGTCATTTCACCGTCACTACACTTAACCTATCACTTTTACTCACTGCCTACTTCACTATCCCCTACACTATTTGAAAACTTTTGCCGTTTGTCCCTAAAAACATTAAATCACATTTACCTATAATACCTTATATCAACACATGGAAAATAATCGTCGTTTTACTATTTATTTACCCATTGCCTTTGCATTGGTTCTTGTAATCGGAATCCTTACAGGATATTACATGATGCGAAGTTCCTTCATTCAGAATCGGGTATTCTTAAGCGGAATACAGGGAAAAAGCACACTCACCGAACTGATCCGCTTCATTGACAATAATTATGTAGATAGTGTTGATACCAAAAAGCTGAATGATGAAGCTATAACCGGCATGTTACTCAGTCTCGATCCGCATTCGGTATATATTCCGGCATCTGATTTTGCTGATGCTAACGATCCGCTGATGGGCAATTTCGAAGGCATAGGAGTGCAATTCAGAATAGAGCGCGATACTGTAATGATCATTAACACTATTCCCGGCGGGCCATCCGAAAAAGTGGGTTTACTTGCCGGCGACCGTATTGTAAAAGTAGATGGCAAGAATATTGCCAGTGTTAAAATAGTTAATGAAAAGGTAATGAAGTTGCTCAAAGGGCCAAAAGACACTAAGGTAACAGTGAGCATTTTCAGAAGAGGCCTGAAAAAACTGAATGATTTCACTATTACACGTGGTGTTATTCCTACCTGGAGCATTGATATTTCGTATGCCGTAAATGCAGAAACAGGATATATTAAACTCAGCAAATTCAGCGCTACAACAGGCAGCGAATTGCATGAAGCACTGGTTGCGCTGAAAGAAAAAGGAATTCGTAAACTTATACTCGACTTACGGGGGAATTCAGGCGGATACCTGCAGGAGGCTATCACTGTTTCGGATGAGTTTTTGCCCGACAACAAACTAATTGTATATACCCAGGGCTTACACCGCCCGAAACAGACCGCTACGTCTACCTCTGATGGTATTTGGGACGATTTGCCTGTTGTGGTATTAATTGATGAAGGATCAGCTTCGGCAAGCGAGATTGTAGCCGGTGCCATACAGGACAACGACCGTGGTACTGTGATCGGGAGACGTTCATTCGGCAAAGGGCTTGTTCAGGAACAGATCGGACTTAGCGATGGATCTGCTTTAAGGCTTACCGTAGCGCGGTATTACACTCCTACCGGCCGGAGCATCCAAAAGCCATACACCAAAGGCGCCGAAGAGTACTATATGGAATATTACCACCGTATGACCGATGGTGAACTTGAAAGTGAAGATAGTATCAAACTGAATGACTCATTAAAATTTAAAACTCCCGGCGGCAAAACTGTGTATGGCGGAGGCGGTATTATGCCTGATATATTTGTTCCGGTTGAACGCAATGCTGCTTTGAAATTCTATAATGAATCCGTTAATAAAGGTATCCTTTACCAGTTTGCATTCGATTATACTGACGGCAACAGGGCAAAATTCAACTCCTATAAAAGCGCTCCGCAGTTCGACAAATTGTTTACTGTTAGCAGCGGTATGTTCAGCGATTATGTTGTTTTTGCCGAGAAGAACGGAATAAAATATTCAGATGGATTTTATCCGATTTATCTTCGGACAGATAAAGCATTTCAGAAAGCGGTTGAGGTGTTAGAACAAAAAAAATAAAAAACTTTTCAGAGAAGTAATTCTTGCTTCAGAATTTTCGAAGATCGATATAAAAACCCGGAATATTCCGGGTTTTTTGCTTTTTGTTACAACTGTCAGGCTTTTTTGATCAGAATACCTATCTGTTTTCAAGCAGTTACAACCCATCTTTGTATCGTAAAAAAACGGACATAATTCCGTTAAAAATTACTTAAAATCAGGTTTTTTAGAATAAATCCGTCAACTAAAGCAGAAAAAAAATAATCGCCTCCTGAAAAAGCTAAAAAGATCAAAATGAAGACTATAAATTTTGAAGAACGATCAAACAAACTGAAATCTGACCATGAAGCTCTTATTAAGCAGGGAAATACAAAGGGAAAAAGAGGAAGCAATGGAGTATACACCCGTTTTGAAAACCCTGTTCTTACTGCAGCCCACACTCCTCTTTCCTGGCGTTACGACCTGAACAAAGCCAGCAATCCCTGGCTTATGGAGCGCATCGGAATAAATGCCGTGTTTAATGCCGGTGCTATTTATTTTAACAACAAATACCTGCTTGTTGCCCGCGTGGAAGGGGCCGACCGTAAATCATTTTTTGCCATTGCCGAAAGTGATAATGGTATTGATAATTTCCGGTTTTGGGATTTGCCTTTACAATTGCCCGAAACCGAAGATCCGGATACCAATGTTTACGACATGCGCCTTACCAACCATGAAGATGGCTGGATTTACGGCATTTTTTGCACTGAAAGAAAAGACCCTGCTGCGCCTAAAGGTGATTTAAGTTCGGCTGTGGCAGCCGCTGGTATAGCAAGAACGCACGACCTGATAAACTGGGAACGCCTTCCTGATCTTAAATCGAAAAGCCAGCAACGTAACGTGGTGCTTCATCCGGAATTTGTAGGTGGGAAATACGCTTTTTACACCCGTCCGCAGGATGGATTTATCGATACGGGCTCCGGTGGCGGAATAGGCTGGGCTTTGGTTGACGATATGACCAATGCCTCAGTGAAGGATGAAATCATTATTGATCACCGCTACTATCACACCATAAAAGAACTTAAAAACGGGGAAGGTCCACATCCGATCAAGACAGAAAAAGGCTGGTTACACCTGGCTCACGGAGTAAGGAATTGTGCAGCCGGATTGCGCTACGTGCTTTATATGTACATGACTTCACTTGAAGATCCGACGAATTTAATTGCACAACCGGGAGGCTATTTTATGGCTCCGGAAGAAACTGAGCGGATCGGCGATGTTTCCAATGTATTGTTCTCCAACGGGTGGATAGCTGACGAAGACGGAACGGTATATATTTATTACGCATCCTCGGATACACGCCTGCATGTGGCAGTATCCAGCATTGCACAACTTACGGATTACTGTTTCAACACTCCTGCCGATGGTTTCCGGTCAGCGGCATCAGTAAAAACAATTTGTGATCTTGTAGCTAGAAACAAACAGTTACTATAACGAAATTAAAGTGCCTCATATTTTCTAAAAAGATTTTTTTGAGGATTGAACAGTATATTTAAACAGCATAAAATTACTCATAACTACTTATATGATAGCTGATAAACTCAGGTTAAAAGAAAAGATAGGGTACGGCTTCGGCGACATGGCTTCGTCCATGTTCTGGAAAATATTCGGGATGTACCTGCTGTTTTTCTATACCGATATTTTTGGATTGCCTGCTGCTGCCGTTGGCACCATGTTCCTGATAACGCGAATCTGGGATACGCTTTTTGATCCGGTTGTGGGTGTATTGAGCGACCGTACACGCTCGAAATGGGGAAAATTCAGGCCCTATTTACTTTGGTTTGCTTTGCCTTTTGGGTTGATCGGCACACTGATGTTTATTACTCCCTCATTTGGAACCACGGGAAAGCTGGTGTACGCCTATGTAACCTATTCATTGATGATGATGGTATATTCGATGATCAATGTGCCTTACGCATCGTTGCTTGGAGTAATGTCAGCTGATGTTAAAGAGCGGAACGTACTTTCATCGTTCAGGATGGTGTTTGCATTTATCGGAAGTTTCGTTGCCCTGATTTTGATTGAACCTCTGGTAAGCTTTTTTACCGGCACCACCGGCAGCCCTCAAACCGGCTGGACGCTTGGGGTTATGGTAATTGCTACTTTGTGTGTGCTGTTCTTTTTAGGGTGTTTCTATCTGACAAAAGAACGTATCAAACCTATAGAAACTAAAAACGATTCGCTTAAAGATGATATTAAAGACCTCTTTCGCAATCGTCCGTGGTGGATATTGCTAGGTGCAGGTATAGCGGCACTCATTTTTAATTCAATCAGGGATGGCGCCGCAGTGTACTATTTCAAATATTATGTTCAGGATACCGGCAACTTCAAACTTCCGTTTATCAGCGCTTCGCTCTCACTTACAACACTTTACCTAATACTTGGACAGGCGTTCAATATTGTCGGGATTATTTTTGTAACTCCTTTATCCAATAAATTCGGGAAGAAAAGCATCTATCTGGGTGCCATGGTTATAGCTACAGCACTTAGCATAGGATTCTTTTTCATTCCCAATCAAAATATCGCCATGATCATGGTAATGCAAAGCCTTATAAGCATGTGTGCCGGAAGTATTTTCCCGCTGCTGTGGTCGATGTATGCTGACATTTCCGATTACTCGGAATGGAAAACAGGCAGGCGTGCAACCGGCTTGATATTTTCATCCTCGTCCATGTCGCAGAAGTTTGGCTGGACCCTGGGCGGCGCTCTTACAGGATGGCTGCTCGGATACTATGGGTTTCAGGCCAATGTAGTTCAAACCGGCGAAGTACAGAATGGTATACGGCTGATGCTGAGCATTTTTCCTGCTATCGGAACGGTGCTATCTGTAATTTTTATTTCGCTGTACCCGCTTAACGAAAAAACAATGAATAGGATCAGCCTGGAGCTGAATGAAAAAAGGCTGTCACTTTAACGGTACATAACTCAAAGATGGACGCATCAGAAAAACTCCTCCTCAGCCTGTATAAAGAGCTGAAATCCGAAATGACAGAAAATATCCTGCCGTTCTGGATGAACCAGGCTTATGATGTAAAAACCGGCAGTTTTTTCGGACAGATACTTCATGACGAAACCGTCGTAGATGTTTCGACCAAGGGAGCAGTGCTTAATGCGCGCATTCTGTGGACCTTTTCGGCAGCATATAACGAAACCGGCGAAACTGTTTACCTGGAATTCGCCGAAAAAGCATACCAGTACTTTTCAACCCATTTTATTGATTACCAGAATGGGGGAGTGTACTGGGCGTTAAATGCGGATGGAAGCATCTCTAACGGGCGCAAACAGATTTATGCACAGGCATTTGCCATTTATGCCTTTGCGGAATATTACCTGGCTTCGGGCGAACAGGATGCTATTTTACTGGCCTCTGAACTTTATGGTTTCATCGAAAAATATGCTTTCGATCCTGAAAGGAATGGCTATATAGAAGCCCTTTCGTGCGAATGGGAAGCCCTGGAAGATCTGCGCCTCAGCGAAAAAGATGCCAACGAGCCTAAAAGCATGAATACGCATCTTCACATTCTCGAAGCATATACTAAGCTCTTCGAAGTATGGAAAGATGATGACCTCGGTACTAGTCTGCACAACCTGATACAAATACATACCGATAAAATCCTGTCGGCACAGAACGGGCATTTCAACCTGTTTTTCGATATGGACTGGAACCCGAAGTCGAAACATTATTCCTTCGGCCACGATATTGAAGGAGCCTGGTTGTTGACCGAAGCAGCAAGAGTATTGGGCGTAAAAGCAGTAACAGAGAAAGTCGAACATCTGGCAGTTAAAATGGCCGGAATCACGCTCAGGGAAGGAATTGCAAATGACGGATCGCTTTATAACGAAGGTGAATCGGCTATAATCACAGACTATGACCGCCACTGGTGGCCCCAGGCCGAAGCTATTATAGGCTTTGTAAATGCCTGGGAAATAAGCGGGAATCCGGAATTTTTAAACGCGGCATCTTCAGCCTGGCAGTTCATAAAGAGCCACATGCGGCATCCATCGGGCGAATGGTGGTGGCTGGTAAACGAAAGATATGAGCCGGATCTCACTCAGGACCTTGCAGGAGCATGGAAATGTCCGTACCACAATACCCGTTGCTGTATCGAAATAATGAAACGTGTAAGCCGGCATTTCAAAAGCAATAAACAGGAATTACTTAAATCACTAACTGAATAACATTGAAAACTAATACACTACATTTTCTTTTTAAAACAGCGGCGGCAGTTTTAGTGCTTGCAGCTCATTTATTTAGTCTTCCTGCGCTGGCTCAGAGTAAAAAATGCACTGTGATGCCTGCGGATAAAAATGCAGATAAAGCAGTTGTAAATCTGTACAGGAATATGGCTAAACTTGCGCCAGACTATATCATGATTGGGCATCAGGATGCATTGTCCTATGGCATAAGCTGGAAAAAGGGAACGGATCGTTCGGACCTGAAAGATATTACAGGTTCTCATCCGGCGGTTTTCGGGTGGGATATTGGCGCGTTAGAGTTAGGAAATGCCTTAAACCTCGATTCAGTTCCGTTTGATGAAATGAGGAAAAACATTATCCGCGTTTACCTTGATGGCGGAATTAATACCATCAGCTGGCATGTTTACAACCCGGTAACCGGTGGAAGTTCGTGGGTTGAGGACAAAAGCAGCCCTAATATTATTGTTGCAAAAATACTTCCCGGCGGCAGCCATCATAACGATTTCAAAAAACAACTGGATAAGGTTGCTGATTTTATGAAATCGCTGAAAGCACCCGATGGCAGCCTTGCTCCTGTTATATTCAGGCCCTGGCACGAGAACTCAGGCAACTGGTTCTGGTGGGGAGCGTTGCATTGCAGTGCTGAAGAATATAAATCGCTTTACAGGTTTACGGTGGAATACCTGCGCAACACACATCATCTTCACAACCTGATGTATGCCTATTCGCCGGATGTAGGATTTAAAGATGCAGCCGGTTACCTCGAACGCTATCCGGGCGACGACCTGGTGGATATTATCGGGCTCGACGATTACAATTCGCTGAATACCGGGCATCCTGAAAAGCTTATCAATAACCTGGAAGTTATCGCTCAGATTGCGATTGATCATAACAAAATTGCGGCATTTACCGAAACGGGGAGCAACCGTATCGAACGCAAGGAGTATTTCACAAAAGAACTGCTTCCCTGCCTGGATCATTCGGAGCTAACGCGTTCCATATCCTGGGTGCTTTTCTGGCGCAATGCCGATCAGAAACAACATTTTATGCCGGCACCGGGTCATCCGGCTGCCGATGACTTCCTTAAATTCACCAAAAACAAGCGCATCCTGATGTTGAATAACATCCCTGATCTTTATAAACACTACAGGAAAACAAAAGTTACAGGAAAAGATATTTAAGAAAAGATTACCGGTTGATTGAGGTTTGGTTGGTAATTGGTTGATTGGTTGAGGTAAGAACTTCCTTGCGAAAGCGGGGAAGTTTTTTTTCAACTTATTAGAGAGTTATGAATGGTTTTACTAATTAACTGACTTAAAATTAATTGAATTAATATTATCAAAGTGCTCCATGAACCAGGCCCGATTGCGGATTTGAGATGGGATTTTTATTCAACAACAATTTTAATTCCACCCGGCTTATCCTTACCCTTTATCCTAAGCAAATAAATGCCCGGCAGTAAACGCCTCTGCAGGACTATCTTATCATTATCTGACTTTCCTGATTGAATAAGCCTTCCATCAATATTCAGCAGTAAATAATCAAATTCCAAATGACCATTACCTGCCACATATAGAATGTGATCTGCTGATTTAAAGGGATTTGGGAACACACTAATCCCTGAAGTTTCCTTTAATTCACTAAATCCGTTTGATGAATTGCAGTTTGAAACATCAACATTGCGATGAATCTTTATGAAATTCAATAACACTGCCGCCAGGGAATCGGCAAATTTTTCCCGGTTTGGTTCACTGTCGCGGATACCTGAATAATTGCACTCCATCTGCACCCCGTTTACCGTGTTTCCGGTAGCATAACAAGTATGTTCAGCGATATTATACCCGCCACTGTAATAATTTGTTTGTGTGCCCGGGAATGGTATCTGCCGGCTTGGCACACTGGGATATCCTGCATTGCCAAGTAAAGTACCTAAGGCTAAATCTCCCCGGAGCAACTGCGCATGCGATAAATTAGTTGCATTGCTGTAAACCAGGTTCTTTATAGTACTGTAATTGATATACTTAGTGGTATTCAGAATTGAATCAGCCAGTTCCAGTTCATCATCATACAACAGATAACCCAGTTCTATCCGTTGAACAGAATTTCCATGTCCGTGCAAATCGACATAGATAGTATTATCATTAAATTTTGTATTTGCAAGTAGTTGAGCTGTATCTATAAAGTTATGGAATTCATTCCATGCAATTTTTGCTTCTGAATTTCCGCAGGCTCCATCGGGGAGATTCCTGTTGCAATCTAATTTAGATCTTCTCAGATAATTGTATATTACATGAGGATAACATCCGGTTAGCTGGAACAAAGAATTGCTGATTTTTTCAGCTAATTCTATGGTAAAAGCATCAGTAGCATATACCGCATTATTGCAAGTCCTGTCA
>JAIFMH010000004.1 GCA_020048595.1 Bacteroidota bacterium
TTCAAATTAGCTTAAAACAATTTTTATTCTTTGTCCAAAATGAAATAATAAATCTTTCTTTCTGCCTGATCAGATTTTATAACTTTTTAACTTACTTACACTAAAACAGAATAACTTGTTCCTTCGAAAACGAAAATACGATAGCACCGGCTCCCTCAGCAAACTGGCATGGATGCGCTTCCGGAGAAACAAGGTTTCATTCAGTTCGCTGGTGTTTATTGGCTTGGTTTCGCTTTTAGGCATTTTTGGGTATTGGGTTACACCCGATCGAACACCTATGGTGAATGAACAGAATCTGCTGCTGGCTACTTTAAAGCCCGGTTCAGAAGTTATGGTTCTGAAAGTCCGTAAAAACCAGGATATTCCAACCAGAAACATTTTTCACAAATTACTTTACGGGCAGGAAAACGAGTATCAATCTTACCCTTTCTCGAGCTATAGGTTTTCTTCAGATTCAGTTATAATTACAGAATACAGTAAAGATGCATCAGGATTGGAAATAAGTTTTCACCTGGCAAATGTTTGTTATCCGTTATATGAAAAATCAGGGATAAAAAAAGATGGTAAACAGATTTCGTTTGTTTCCCTTGATGGAAAACTAATTAATACTTCTATTGAAGAGCTTCGCAATCAAAAAACAGAAAGAAACATCGTTCAGAAAACTTTTTTACTTGGAACCGACCGCTACGGCCGTGATGTATTGAGCCAACTTATTTTAGGAACACGGGTCAGCCTTTCGGTAGGTTTCATTTCGGTTGTAATATCCTTGCTTATCGGAATTTTCCTGGGAGCAATCGCGGGCTATTTTGGCGGTAAGATTGATGCGCTGATTTCCTGGTTTATAAATGTGGTTTGGGCAGTGCCGACTTTATTGCTAGTAATTGCAATAACTTTTGCTTTAGGAAAAGGATTCTGGCAGGTATTTGTTGCAGTGGGATTAACCATGTGGGTGGAAGTAGCCCGAGTAGTCCGCGGACAGTTTATGAGTCTTCGTGAAAAGGAATTCGTGGAAGCCGCCAGGGCGTTGGGTTACCGGAATTTCAGGATCATTTTTAAACATATTCTGCCCAATGCAATGGCCCCGGTAATTGTAATTTCGGCAGCTAACTTTGCTTCCGCTATTTTGCTTGAGGCAGGATTAAGTTTCCTTGGAATCGGAGTTCAGCCACCATTGCCTTCGTGGGGCGGAATGATCAAGGAGAACTATGCCTATATAATTCTGGATTACGCTTACCTGGCAATACTTCCGGGAGTAGCAATCATGATTATGGTACTTGCTTTTATGCTGATAGGCAATGGCTTACGCGATGCAATGGATGTAAGGACGGTGGATTAGAAGTGTACCATTCTTTTCATTGCAAACTGAATAATCTATCACAGCTTGTAACTCTTTGATTGATCTGAATTAAACCAGAAAATTAAATTAGCCATATCAACAAAAGCTATATATTTGTTGACAATTAATATATCAGATTTACATTTATATAACTTATTACGGATGACTGAAAAATACATCAATTTAACTAAATACCAACTATTTAAATTTATAAAAAGTATTAAAATATTGAGCATATTCCTGATCATTATCGTTCTGTTTTCGTGTAAGAAAAATGAAATTGAAATATGCCCCGATAACCGGTGTACGAATTATATTATTGATAGTGCGGGCAGACAATTAGTATCCGACAAACAGTTAGACACCATTCAATATTTGTTCAGTAAAAATGGGTTGACCAGCTCGAATATTCAATTTGCTGATTACGAGCGCTTTGATGATGGATGGAAATACGTTTCGCAATACCAGTATGTAAATAATCGTAAAGTATTTCTCTACAGTTTAGGCTTCCACTTTAATGCCTCTGATTCATTAACTTCAACAAGCGGGCATAAAATTACCAGTATTGATTTGCCCAATACTCCAAGGTTAAGCAATTCCTATGTAAGAGCTGTTTATATTAAGGAATTAGGGAAAGGTGATGCTTATATCTATCCCGATTCAATATACAATGTTATCGCAAATGGCTGTGTTGAAATTGAGTTTGGCTACCTGGACTTAAATATTGCCAATTATAATCAATATAAATTTACTCCGGTATGGTTTGTGAAACCAGCCGGAATGGAATACCCCGCTTATTTTATTGATGATTTCACTGGTAAAAAAATAGTGATTTAAATCCTGAAACAACTCTTGTGTATGATACTGCCCGATATATACAGTAAAAAACCCGCAATCCTGAAAAAGATACGAATTGTTTATTAGTAATTGTACTTATTTCAGTTTTGATGTCATGTGAAAAAGAATTTGAACCTGATGGACGGTTTATTGGTACCTGGAAAATTTTGACTCCGGATAATGATACTTTAAGTTTTAAAAGTGAATCTTCTTTTTCCAGAAAATTCTATGATTCAATGGACCATTCTTTTGAATATAGTTATGATGCTGATAGTATCACCATCAAATATAATGGAACAAATATGATTTTGGTTCAACCCTCAACTCACCATTATGAATTTAAAAATAATGAATTGTTAATCGACTTCACAAATGGTTGCTATGGCTTTGAATTCGAAAAATATAATCTTACTAAATTAAAATAAAATAATGCCTCCCGCTAACCAAGTGAACTTTAAATGGCAGTTTTTGGAGTATATTTGTAGTTTGCCGCCTGTATTTCCTGTCCTGATTTTCGGAAGGCTACGGTCATTGGGAGTATAAATAAAGATTTTAAAAATACTGATTTAACAAGAAGCATAATTTGTATACAAGTAACCTGAAACTATTAGGTAGAATTTCCTGGTCTTATTTCTGAAACATTTTATATTCTTCAATCCCGCAATTATCACTCGATTTCTTGCTATTCCGGCCATTCCGGCAGAAGCCTTTTCTTAACGATATTTTTGCGCCAAAATAAAAGTCGAGGCCGGTAAAGTCCTTGTAATGAAAAAAACCGCTGATCTTTTCAGTTCCTGCAAAAAACCACAGAAACCTTGCGCTGAGACCAATTCGTGGTTTGGTCCAGTCAAAAAGTGAAATTGGCATGCTTACATCGAACAAGGCAGTTTCGTAACGAGGTGTTAAAGCGAATAATGATGGCCGTCTTAATCCTGATTTTGATAACTGAAGTGGCAAAACCATTGTACCGTTAATAAACCAGTTTTTATAGTAATTCACATCTGCCTGAACACTCAATGCTGTTGGTAAGGCGATATTAATTTCATTACCCTGAATCAGTTCTGTTGGATTTCCGTAAAACTGATTACTCAGAAGTTCAGTAAATTCATTTACACTGGAAAATCCGGTGGATGTAATATCAGGCCAGTAAGTATCTACATTGTCAAATACCAGTTTTTCTGCATTCTGAGTAAACTTAACCCTTCCGATATCAAGCAGCGATACGCCAATTTTGTATTTATAAGGAGTATACTTTTGCGAACAGAGTTTGCTGCCGCTACTTTCCTGAACATAATCTTTAAGCTTTTGGTATATAACACCAATATCAATACCTAAGCCTTTGCCTCTGAAGAGCGGATCGTCGATATAGTCGTTGGTTTCATAATCCAGGGGTAATGAATATCCTGCCTCCGCTTTCAGATTATTAACAATTAGAGTATCATCATCAGGAAGAATATAGTCCAGATTTGTTGAATACAGGTATGCACCTCCATAACCCCTCAAATCCTTGACTGTTATACCTGCAGCCCAGTAATCAGTTGAATTCTGGCTGATTACATACGAATAATTAAACCCATTTTCAGCCCAAACCAGTTCTGCATTATAAATGTTTTGATCATCAGTATAATTTACATCATATTGCGGAGGATACTCACGTCTTTCAAATGCAAATTTCGCAATGTCATACGGAACATTTTTGGTCGAGGTCACAGAGCGCGCTCCGGTAACTATTCCAAAAGCATGACGGCCAATTGTAAGTGCAACCGATGGACCTATAAGCCTCGCGCTGGCAAATACTTTTTTATCCTTCTTATTATAATAATCATAAACATACATATTATTATCTGGTCCATGAGTCGGAAAAGCCGGAGGTTTACTGAAAAAATATCTAAAACGATAATCTTCTTTCGCAATGTAGATATAATTATTTTCAACGGATAAATCGCCTGCAACTAAATTAATATCAAGGTAATACGGAGAAGTTACGGCAACCGCCGGATTAATAACTGAGCCCGTAATTCCGGCATAACTGCTATTTACAATTCCAAGCATTTCCTGTGCAAGCAATGACTTTGAAGCCATCAATACGGAAATTAAAAGAAGTTTTTTGAATAAGCTCATTTGAACTTTTTAGTAAAGCGAGTTAATTTTTGCAGTCAATTTGTATCACATACTATATTAATAGCCAAATTAACGAAAAATCACTTTAGTTATTTCAATGTTTCCGGACAGAATTAAAATATATTCGTTAAATAACATATTTGCGCCGATATATTAAAATAATGAGATATTTTTGCCGAAAATTTCAAAACCGGAATCAGAAATGAATAAAACTCTAAAATCTGCCTTATGGTGGATATTCGCTGTCTTTTTTACAATTGCCATGGCGCGTTATCAGAAAATGACGGGTCCGACTTATCCTGTTTCAGACAAAACCACATTAAATGGCAATGAAATAAAATACAAACTAATACGAACAGCTGAAAACGATAAAGATGCTGAAATAGCATTAAATGTTCCAGATACCAATATTAAAGGAACAATTACTTACAAACGCTATAAAAGTAATGACAGCCTGACTACAACTTCGTTAACCCGAAGAAACGACACATTATTTTTTATGATGCCTACTCAGCCGGCTGCCGGTAAAATGATGTATGAAATCACTCTTAGCAATGGTAACGAACAAGTTGTACTTAAAGCAAAGAAAGATGAATTTGTTGTTATGCGTTTTAAAGGTCCGGTTCCGTTAAACATTCTGATTCCTCATGTTTTAGCAATGTTTTTGGGACTTCTGTTTAGCACCCGTACTGCCATCGAAGCATTTATAGGCGGTACACGAACCTTTAAACTTGCATTATGGACTTTAGGATTTCTAATTGTTGGGGGAATGATTTTTGGGCCAATAGTTCAGAAATATGCTTTTGGAGCTTATTGGACAGGCTGGCCATTTGCTGATGGCATTTCATTTAATCTGTTTGTAATGGGTGATATGACAGATAACAAAACATTGGTTATGGTTTTAGCCTGGGTATTGGCGATTTTCAAATTAAGGAAAGACCCAAAAAGCAAATTCTGGCCTGCATTTGCAGCTGTTATGGTATTGATAGTTTACCTGATACCTCATAGTGTGCTCGGATCAGAAATTGATCATACCAAAACGCCTAAACCTTAATCATTGATGGTAGTTACGCTTATAATTATTGTAGTCACGGTAATTGTTTCAATAATAGCATTCGGAAATCACCAGATATTCCGAAGGCTTGCTTTTAATGCATACGACATCAAGCATTTCAAAAACAGTTACCGCTTCCTCTCCTATTCACTTATTCATGCTGATTGGATGCATTTGCTGATCAATATGATGGTGCTTTATTCGTTCGGAGGGGTGGTGGAGCGATACTACGGTTTCTATTTCGGAACAAAAGGAATACTATATTTCATACTGCTTTACGTCGGAGGAACAGCTTTATCAACATTACCATCTTATGGCAAGCATAAGGATGATTATAGCTATACGGCAGTTGGAGCGTCGGGGGCTGTATCGGCAGTAGTATTTGCAAGCATTATTTTTGATCCGCTGAGTAAAATTTACCTTTTCCTTATCCCGATAGGTATACCGGCCATTATCTTTGGAGTTCTGTACCTGATTTATTCAGCGTATATGGGGAAAAAGAATATCGATAATGTGGGTCATGATGCACATTTCTGGGGCGCTGTTTTTGGTTTTATTTTTACGATTGTATTAAAACCATCGCTTCTGATAAGGCTATTTGACACTTTGTCGGGTATTTTCCAGAGCTAATCTTCTAATTTTAACAACAGAACAGAGATGTATCGTTATTTCAGTGATCAAAATTACAAGCTCCAATCGGCTTATAATTGATACAGCATAATTATAATGAGAAAGGGCTTATCCGGCATCAGGGTAAGCCCTTAAATTTCAGAATAAGAAATCGGGTAACCGGATTTTACGATTAAACAGTTGAGCTTTCCGTCATGCCCTAATTCATATTAGGATCTAAAGGATAGTTAATCCAGGGAGAATACTCATCACCAAGGGTAAGCACAATTTTCTTCCATAATGAAGTTGGACGAGGACCAAATACATAACGATTTATACCATCCAGCACTATCCATGATTTCTCTTTCATTTCACGCTCAAGCTGATTTGGCTGCCAGCCTGAATAACCGGCATAAAACCTGATATCTTTCTCTGTAATATTTCCCGAAGAAATCAATCGTCTTATTTCATTGAGATCACCACCCCAGTAAACACCTTCAATAATTTTTAAACTATCCGGTATCAAATCCCCTTTTGAATGCACATAAAACAGGCTGTTTACATGTACAGGACCACCAAGGTATAAATCTGTATCAAACGTACCGAATTCAGTAGTAACTTTACTTAATTTCAGATTTGCGGGCTTGTTAACAATAAATCCAAAACTTCCATCCGGGCCATGTTCGGCCAGCATTACCACCGATCTGCTGAAAAACCGGTCGCTGAGTGATGGCTGGCTTACAAGCATGCGGCCACTGGCAGGATTCTGATCTGGTATCAACATTTATAACAGAGGTTTAAAAATAAATTGCTTAATCATTAAAGCAGGACTTATTTGATTTAATAGTATTGTAACGCGAAACTGTGCATCAGATTGTATGATTGTTTTATCTTTGAGGTTCAAATATAGTGAAAATTAATGTAATTTGGAAGTGATTACGATGAGTAAACCTGAAAAATCAACCGGACAGGAAAAATTTAACCAGCTTCGGGAGGAATATCCTTTCCTGGAATATGTTGGATATGAAGCAAAAATTGACGCTGCCGGCATACATGTGAAATATGAATTTAACCTGGCTGACAAATATACTTTTCACCCTGGATTCAGCATTCCTAAAAAGAGATTTTATCAGAATTTTCCAACGCAGGAGTCATTACAAACCCCGCTTATTCAAAATATCCTTTTTCATATCGGGCTTATTGAACTTATAAGTTACTGGAAAGCAGCTTGTCCGCCACAAGTTATTATTAAAGGTCAAAAGCTGAATGAACAGCAGGTTTCGTGGTGGAAAAATGTTTATTACCAGGGCCTGGGAGAGTTCTTTTACACGAATGAAATTGAGACGTCATCACAGGAATTTATGACTGTTTCTACTTCTGGTGAAACTCTTCCACCCTATGCCATCAGTCTGGATGAAACTGTTATTGTTCCGATAGGTGGTGGAAAAGATTCTGTTGTAACCCTGGAACTATTGAGTAAAAGCGAAAAAATCCGTCCTTTTATCATGAATCCACGAGGCGCAACACTTGAATGCATCCGTGTTGCCGGTTTTGGGAAAGATGGATTTATTGAAGTTAACCGGCAATTGGATCCTCTGTTATTGGAATTGAATGCACAAGGATTTCTGAATGGCCACACTCCTTTTTCTGCAATGCTGGCATTTTACAGCCTTTTGGTTTCGGCTGTTTCGGGCCACAGGCATATTGCCTTGTCAAACGAATCAAGCGCCAACGAACCTACTGTTGCTGGAACTGACGTTAATCATCAATATTCAAAATCATTCGCTTTTGAATCGGACTTCAGAGAATATGTGAAAAAATACATTTCACCAGATTTTAATTATTTTAGTTTCCTCCGGCCGCTGAATGAGCTTCGGATAGCACAGTTATTTGCTGAGCAGGTAAAATATTATCCGGTGTTTAAGAGTTGCAACGCAGGCAGCAAAACAGATATCTGGTGCTGTAATTGTCCTAAATGCCTTTTTGCATTTACCATTCTGAGTCCGTTTATTCCGATGATTGAAATGGTTCATATATTCGGGATAAATCTTTTTGAACTACCTCATATGCTTGGATATCTGAAGGAACTCACCGGAATTGGTGAAGTAAAACCATTTGAATGCGTGGGAACTATTGATGAAGTAAATGCAGCTTTACACATGTTTATCGCAAAGAATAAACATGAAAAATTACCTTTACTGATTGATTATTACAGCAATACAACCAACTTTTCGCAAGGCGATACAGGTCTTTCCGAAAAAATACTGAATGAATTTAACAATGATCATTTCCTCGAACCCAAATTTCTGGAAATCATTAAACAGAAACTCAAATGAACCAATTGATAAAATCCCTTTTTGAACACAAAAGCGTTGCTCTGTTGGGCTTTGGACGGGAAGGGCGGTCAACGTACAAACTACTCAGGAAAGTTTTCCCTCAGAAATCTTTTACAATAATAGATGAGAATGATGCAGTGAGAAATGATGAAATTCTGAAAAACGATCCAAATCTTCAGTTTATTTCAGGAAAAGACTGCATGCAAGCCATTGACAATTATGATGCAGCAATTAAATCGCCGGGAATACCTTCCAATACGCTCCCCACTGAACTAAAGAAAGTTCATTTAACTTCACAAACAGATATTTTTCTTCAGTGTTATGGCCATCAATCCATTGGTATTACAGGAACTAAAGGTAAAAGTACAACCTCAAGCCTTGTATTTCACATTCTCAAAAATGCAGGAGTAAACACTCTACTTGTTGGTAATATTGGTATTCCTCCTTTTGATTGTGTTGATGATATCGGACCTGACACGCTCATTGTGCTGGAACTCTCGTCGCATCAGCTTGAGTATATATCGCATGCTCCTCATATAGCAGTCTTCCTCAATCTTTTCCAGGAACACCTCGATCATTACTACACCTATCATGAATACCAATCGGCGAAATTCAATATCGGGAAATACCAGGGTGCTGCCGATTATTTTCTCTATAACAAGGATAATGAAACGATAACTCAACTACTGGAAAAATCAGCGGAGCTTGAAACCCAGTCGATCGCATTTTCGCTTGAACCTAAAGCAAAAACCGAATTAAAAATTGACAATCAATTCATTGAGTTACATTATGGCAGAAGAATAATCAAATTATACGACACCAGCCCTGGCCAACCGTTAAAAGGGCATCATAACCTTTACAATATAATGGCTGCGGGCGCAGCGTGCTATCTGAGTGGTATCTCTACTATTCAGATCAGTTCGGGGATAAGATCATTTAACGGGCTGGAGCATCGTATCGAACTGGTAGGAAATTATGCTGGGATACTATGGTATAATGATTCAATTGCCACCATTCCGGAAGCAACGATAGAAGCAGTTAAGACATTGCAAATTGTTGACACTGTAATACTTGGTGGCTTCGACAGAGGTATTGAATACGCTGTTCTGTATCCTTTTTTAAATACATCCGGGATAAAAAATGTAATTTTTGTTGGAGAAGCTGGCATGCGGATGATGAAGGAATTCAATGCCTATG
>JAIFMH010000223.1 GCA_020048595.1 Bacteroidota bacterium
GATGATGGCGATTGTGATGAATGCAGTTGGCTTACCACTCGAAGGTATCGGTTTAATACTGGCTGTTGACCGAATACTGGATATGTTCCGCACTGTAGTAAATGTGTATGGCGATACCTGCGGTGCTGTGGTTGTGGCCAGGTCGGAAGGCGAAACGTTCTGATCGTCTTTACTCAGCCTGAAAATAAACTGCAATGCCGGTGAACATGGGAATAAAAAGTCCATTTGCCTGCTAAAAAATCCATTTCATTTTTTTGAAATTTTCCGGCATTGCTGCTTTGTAAAATATATTCAGGCAATATTTCTTTTAACAAATTTTATTTCAAGTATTTGACCAGAAAACAGGTTGAACGTTATCTACATTAAATGTCACCGGTTTAGTATTATTCACTATAACTATCGACATATACCTTACCTTTGCGATATTATTAAAACAAATAACGATGACACTTTCGACCCGTGGAATGAAGATTGGAATACTTACCGCCGGTGGCGATTGTCCCGGAATTAACGCAGCCATACGTGGTGTAGGAAAAACAGCTATAACTGAATATGGGATGAAAGTAATAGGAATTTCTTCGGGATTCCGCGGACTGATAGATAAAGAATACGTGGAACTTGAAGAAACTCAGCTTTCGGGAATGCTGACACTTGGAGGAACAATACTGGGAACTTCACGTGACAAACCGTTTAAAAACGATCCAATTACCGGAGAAAACATGTCGAAGATCATCAAGAAAAATTATAAAGAAATTGGTCTTGATGCATTGGTTGTAATAGGCGGAAACGGCACTCAGAAAACTGCTGCAAAGCTTGCTGCCGAAGGATTAAATATAATCGGCCTTCCCAAAACTATTGATAATGACGTTTACGGCACGGATGTTACTTTCGGGTTCGATACCGCAGTAAATATTGCTACCGAAGCTATTGACAGGCTGCATTCAACCGCCAACTCTCACAAACGTATCATGGTTATTGAGCTGATGGGACACAATGCAGGATGGCTAACCTTATACTCAGGCGTTGCAGGTGGCGGTGATGTAATTTTAATACCGGAAATCCCTTATGATATGGATATTGTTGCCCGCTACCTCGAAAAAAGGGCAAAAAACAAGAAACCGTATTCCATTGTAGTAGTGGCCGAAGGAATTGCTAAACCAAAAGGAACCTCAGCAGCTTCGTTCGTTTCGCAATCCATTAAAGAAAAAACCGGGCTCGAAACCCGGGAAACCATTCTCGGATATGTACAACGAGGCGGCTCGCCAACTCCAATGGATCGCATTCTGGCTACCCGTTACGGTGCCCATGCCGTTGAACTTATTGCCGAAGGGAAATTCGGTGTAATGGTCTGTAAAGATGGCGAAACTGTTAGTTCAGTTCCTCTCGAACAGGTAGGAGGAAAACTTAAACTCGTTCCTTTTGACCACCCTATTGTTAAAAAATCAAGAAAAATGGGGATATGTTTCGGGGACAGGAAAGTCTAAGAGTTTCTGGTTTCACGGGCACTGAGCGGAGAAGTGCTGATTTCTAGTTTCACAAACACTGAGAGTCGAAGTGCCGGTTTCTGGTATCCCCATTTTCATGTTTCCCATTTTGCTATTTCCCATTTCTTCCTCATAGCAGATAATATGTTTACTTTTGCGCCTTAATTATTTCCAGCATGAAATTCCTCGTTTTCGCATTTATCCTTCTTTGCCTTTCATCAAATATTAAAGCCCAGGATCCTGCATTTCAAACGTTTTATGAGAAATCGCTTTTCATGGAAACACCGCGGTATGCCGAAACTATTGAATTTTGCAGGAAACTCGATCAGGCTTCTCCTATATTGAAGTATGCAACTTTCGGGAAAAGCCCGCAAGGACGTGATCTACCACTTTTGATTGCTGACAAAAACAGCAATTTTACACCCGAAGCTGTTCGTAAAAGCGGGAATGCCGTCATTTTGATTGAAGCGTGTATCCATGCCGGTGAAAGCGATGGGAAAGATGCAGGGCTGATGCTGCTGCGCGATATCGCAATCTACAAAAAGAACCTGCCTCTTTTGGATCATGTCACCATACTTTTTATTCCCATTTTTAATACTGACGGGCATGAGCGTTTCGGACCCTACAACCGCATCAACCAGAACGGACCCAAAGAAATGGGTTGGCGTACCACAGCTCAGAACCTGAATCTGAACCGCGATTTTTTAAAAGCGGATGCTCCTGAAATGAAGGCCTGGCTTAGCTTATACAATGCATGGCTACCCGAATTCTTTGTTGATTGCCATGTTACTGACGGAGCTGATTTTCAATATACCATGACGTACGCGCTCGAAACCAAAGGCAATATGGAAAAGGATCTTTCGGCATGGACCACTGATGTTTGTGAATCTTACCTGGTAAGTGAAATGAAAAAATCAGGATACCCGGTTTTCCCCTATGTACAGTTCCGCAACTGGCACGACCCGCGCAGCGGATTAACTCTCGGTGTGGCACCACCCATGCTTTCGCAGGGGTACACCGCAGTTCAAAACCGTCCCGGATTACTTATCGAAACACATATGCTGAAACCTTATAAAGCAAGGGTTACAAGCACATACAACATGCTTGAGCATACGATGGAATTACTCAATAAGGAATACAAAACACTGCAAACACTTATCAAAAAAGCAGATGAGTTTACATCAGGTGAAACATTCCGAAAAGAACCATTTCCTGTTAATTTCTCCGAATCCTATGCCGACAGCACAAAAATTGAATTCCTGGGATTCGAATATACCATTGATACGAGTGACTTAACAGGTGGGCTCTGGTTTAAATATGACAACCAGAAGCCAACAATCTGGCAACTAACCATGTTCCCGAATTGCACAGCTGACAAGTTTGTTAGCTTGCCGGAAGCCTATCTTATTCCGCCGCAATGTACTGCAATTATTGAGGGATTGAAGCTCCACGCAATAAAAATAACTCCTTTGCAAAAAGAAATTACCCTTGAAGTAAAATCAAGCCGGTTCCGTAATGTGAACTGGCAGAAACGGCCTTACGAAGGACATCACAAGCTTACGTACGAACTTTCTGATTCAATTGAACAACGTACTTTCCCGTCAGGTACTCTGTTGGTTGATATGAACCAGCGAACAGCAAGAGTCATAGCACATTTGCTTGAACCGGCTTCGCCTGACTCATACGCAGCATGGGGTTTTTTCGATGGCTATATGGAACAGAAGGAATATTCCGAATCGTATGTTATGGAAACGATGGCGCGGGAAATGTTACGGAATAATCCGGCTTTAAAAACAGAATTTAATCAGAAAAAAAATTCAGATAAAGCTTTTGCATCCGATCCTGATGCTATGCTGAATTGGTTTTACAGCAAAAGTCAGTACTGGGATAGTAATTTTAATTTGTATCCTGTTGTACGTATCCTAAAGAAGAGTGAACTGGATAAGATCACACGCTGATGGATATTGATTTATAAAAAAATCAGAACATACCGGTTGAACTACAGATAAATCCTGAACTGAACATTTTCTTGTAATTACAGCCCTGCGAACAATCCTGGTATCCTATCTCCCATTTCCAGCTTTAACAGAATTTCCTTCCGCCATAAGCCTCCGCCATATCCTGTTAGTTTGCCGTTACTGCCAATAACACGGTGGCATGGAACAACAATATTGATTTTATTTTTTCCATTGGCATTTCCAACAGCACGGGTATTGGTTTCGCTGCCGGTCATTCGCGCCAGGTCGAGATAACTTATTGTTTTCCCATAAGGGATAAGCTGGAGTTTCTTCCATACTATGATTTGGAAGTCAGTTCCTACCGGATCAAGTTTTAAATCGAATGTTTTCCGCTTTGCTGTAAAGTACTCAATTAACTGGTTTACACATTCCTGCAAACTAGTCGGAACAGGTGTTTGTTCACTTTCTGTATCCAGAAAAAGTATGGAACGAATTCCGTTTTCAGACCCGGATATTTCAATACTTCCAACCGGTGAGTGTATACATGCTGATTCTAGGTTCATTGCGGAATATTTGCACTTATTTGTCAGTAAAATTTAAAAAATTTCGTTTAATCAAACGTAATATAAATATCAACAATTTCGGGCCTGTTACCTGTACGAACCGGTGGTCCCCAACCACCATAACCACTCGAAACATAAAAATGTGCATTTCCTTTCTGTTTATAGCCCCAACTAATTTCATATATTGCCTTTGTAATATAATTGAATGGCCACAATTGTCCGTGGTGGGTATGTCCCGATAATTGAAAATCAACACCGGCATCGGCAACCTGCTGGAGGTTAAATGGCTGATGATCCATCATAATAACAGGAAATGTGAGATCAACACCTTCCAATACTTCATCCAGAGTCTTCCGTTCCTTTGCACTGAAGCGTTTCGAATCGCGATCGTTGCGACCGGCAAGGTAAAAACTTTCATTTATTTTGACCGCAGTATCACGTATCATCCGTATTCCATGATCAGTCAGATATTTCACAGCGGCTTCAGCACCGCCAATGTATTCATGATTTCCGGTGATGGCAAAAACACCAAGCGGAGCTTTAAGCTTTATCAATGATTCCCCTAAATCATTGGAAATTACAGGAGCTAAATCTTCATCAACAATGTCTCCTGCCAAAAGAATAATATCGGCATTACGTTCATTCAACATTTTAACCAGCTTCGCAGTTCGCCGGGGCCCAACTAATGTTCCCATATGAATATCCGATGCAGCGGCAATATGAAGGGTTTTCATTTGTCCGGCTTTTTTATCAATCCGGATGTCAATTCTTTTCACACGTGGAGTTAGTGCATTTATATGTCCGGCCAGAACAACAATTCCAGCTATTCCGGTAACTGCAATAAACAAATATTTTTTAATCTGTACATAATTTTCTGTTAGAAAAGCAGGATGTGGCAGAAAGAACAGAACAAGTCTGATTATATCTACAACTATAACAGCCATAAGCAGATATACCATAAAAGCCAGCCAGAAAGAACCGACAAATGTAAAAAAGCTGCTTACAGGCGAAATCCAGATACGCTCAACGAAACGACCAATAATGTATGACGCACTTAAAAACAGAAATATCCACGGGAAAATTTTCCTGAAAATTATCCCTTGTGGTAACGCTTGCATACCACGGGCATAGATATAATAGTTTACGAGACTATAAATCAGTATTACTATACTGAAAAAAATAAGAAATTGATAGGACTTCATGATTGAATGACTCTTTTAAACAATAAATACGAGGCAAATTAACGTTAAAAATTACTAATAATAGATAACTGTATACGGGTATATTTGTTCAACCCCTTTTAATTGCTCCGGAATTTGTAAATTTGCACCTTTCAAACTAGCCTGAATGGCATAACTGAGAGATAATATATTGTTAATCAATATCCTATCTCACTATATTAACATTTCAGGATTTACATTTAATTTGTATGATGCGGAAATTCTCAATTGCTATCCTGTTCTTCCTGGCGACCTCTGTGGCTGTTAAAGCCCAGCAGGTAATTTATTCCCAAACTTTTGAAGATACGGCCAACCTGTTTCAGGACTATGTACTTTTAAATATAGATAAAGCCGATCCGACAGGAACTGATTGGGACACACTTCAGAGCGTTCCCTGGTTTGTAAATTTTGCCGGTTTTGGAGCTAATCATGCTGCCATAGCAACATCAAATTATTCAGGCGATACAGCAGCCGACGACTGGTTTGTAACACCACCTATCCGAATCGGGAAAGCATCCCGGTTATCGTGGAACAGTTTGTCACTAACAAGCGGCAAAGCTGACAC
The DNA here is from genome assembly GCA_020048595.1 of Bacteroidota bacterium. Lineage (GTDB taxonomy): Bacteria > Bacteroidota > Bacteroidia > Bacteroidales > UBA4417 > UBA4417. Next base: position 5,791 of record JAIFMH010000223.1, read on the forward strand.
TTACCAGGTTTATATTTCTACAACTGAGCAATCAGTTACAGGTTGTCTTTTTAACGGGGCAGCAGGATCATATATTTCTGACAACTCCGCAGCTTTCACCTCAAATACTTTAAACCTGGCTGAAGCCGGATATGCCGATCAAATTGTATTCATCGGTTTCAGGCTGAATACCAAATCAGGAGGCGACAAACTTGCTATTGACGATTTATTGGTTACTGAAGACTCCACTCATTTTGTAGCACTTACATTTACAGTTAATATGATAGGATATATTGCCGACACACTTTTCAATCCAAGAACAGATACAGTTGATATTGCAGGAACTTTCAACAATTTTGACGGCACAAAACATATTTTATCCCTGGTTCCCGGTTCCGACTCTACAACTTACTCAATTACCATTCCGGGATTCCTGGATGGAGACCAACTGGAATTCAAATTTCGGATAAACAGTTCATGGAACGATACATCTGTTGAATTCCCATTTAATCAACCCAACAGAGTATGGGAAGTTAAACCTTACAGTTACACATATATCTGCTATTATAATGATCGGGAGGCTACCTTTGGAGTACCCGAGAACAAACTGATGGATGAGGTAAATGTGTTTCCTAATCCAGCTCAAAACAATGTTTTGGTAGGGATTCCACCGAGCATCAGGAAAATAATGATTGTAAGTCTCACGGGCAGCAAAGTACTCGAACGTGAAACTAAATCAAGTAATGTTGTTAACATGGATGTGAGTTCACTGTCAAAAGGAACTTATCTCTTGTTATTTTACACAAACCAGGGTTTTGCAGGAAGCAAAAAACTGATTAAGAACTAATTGAATTTTTAAACCATTCTTCCATAGATTCATTTTTTTTGTAAGGCAGGAACTAATAATTGTATTCCCTGATTTTAAGCCTTTTCATTGAATCCATGTTCATTTAAAGCGTCAACCATAAAATTTCAACACGCATCCCATGAGCGAACAAATAAAACATGAATGTGGCATTGCCTTTATCAGGCTACTCAAACCCCTTGAGTATTATTATTCAAGATATGGCACCACACTTTATGGAATCAATAAATTGCATCTGCTCATGGAAAAGCAGCATAATCGTGGGCAGGATGGAGCTGGTGTAGCCAGTATTAAAATTAATGTTGAACCAGGAAGCCGTTATATTGACAGAGTAAGGTCAAATGCACCAGCACCTATCGATGATATTTTCAAGCAGATATATAAGCCATTCCAGGATATTCTGAATAAAGATCCTGAAAGAATAAATGATTCAATATGGCTAAAGAAAAATGTTTCATTCTTTGGAGAGTTATTCATCGGACACCTTCGGTACGGAACATTTGGGAAAAACAACATTGAGAATCTCCACCCTGTTGTTCGTTATAACAACTGGATGACACGTAACCTGGTACTGGCAGGTAATTTTAACATGACCAATGTTGATGAACTTTTTCAAAGGCTGGTCGGATTCGGACAATACCCGGTCGAAACATCGGATACAGTAACCATACTGGAAAAAATAGGTCACTTCCTTGACGATGCCAACGAAGATCTGTACCACCGTTTTAAAAAGGAAGGATTCACCAAGCAGCAAAGCACTGAGCTGATAGCTAAAAATCTGGATATTAAAGATTTGCTTTCGGAATCATCCGAACATTGGGATGGAGGGTATGCTATAGCCGGAATGTTCGGGCATGGTGATGCTTTTATATTGCGTGATCCGAATGGAATACGGCCGGCATTCTGGTTTGCTAACGATGAAATAGTTGTTGCAGCATCCGAAAGACCTGTAATTCAAACTACAATGAATGTTTTGTCAGATGATGTTCATGAAGTTAAGCCTGGACACGCGCTTATAGTACGCCGTGATGGTGCCGTTGAAGAAGTTCAGATTAAACAACCCGGACCCAGGCGTTCCTGTTCGTTCGAACGGATTTATTTCAGCCGCGGTACAGATAAGGATATTTATAATGAGCGCAAGCAATTAGGGAGCGTACTGACTAAAAATATACTTTCGGAAGTTGGTCACGACCTTGAAAATACGGTCTTCAGTTACATTCCGAATACAGCGGGATCAGCCTTTTACGGGATGGTTGAAGAACTGAACAATGTTTGCGACCTGATAAAAGCTGATAAAATACTAAAAGCAGGTCCTGCCATCACACGAGAACAGCTACAGGAAATATTTAAATTAAAACCCCGTGTTGAGAAAGTTGCTGTTAAGGATATTAAACTCCGAACTTTTATTACTCAGGATTCAAAACGCAACGACCTGGTAGCACATGTTTATGATGTTACTTACGGCACTGTGCGTCGTGGCACCGATAACCTGGTGGTTCTGGATGATTCCATTGTACGTGGCACCACATTGAAACAGAGCATAATCCGTATACTCGACAGGCTTGGCCCAAAGAAAATAGTTGTAGCTTCATCAGCGCCACAAATCCGTTACCCGGATTGCTATGGAATAGATATGGCCAAGATCACCGATTTCATAGCTTTTAATGCAACCATTGAGTTACTGAAAGATACACATCAGAATGATGTTCTAAATGAAGTATACCGTAAATGCAAAGCACAGGAGAAACTGCCTAAAGAACAAATAGTGAATTATGTGAAGGAAATTTATGATTTGTTCACGCCACAGCAGATTTCAGCAAAAATTGCCGAATTGGTGACACCTCCCGGCTGCAAAGCCGAAGTAGCTGTTGTGTACCAATCCATCGAAGATCTGCACAAAGCTATTCCGAATCACACCGGCGACTGGTACTTCACCGGTAATTACCCGACTCCAGGAGGCAATAAAGTGGTAAACAAATCCTTTATAAATTTTATTGAAGGCAGAAACGAGAGGGCTTACTAAGAAAACAAAGTTTATGAGAGGGATAAAATGAGATGGAGAGTAGGTGAAAGGATGACACTGACCAGTCATAAGGCTAAGATTTACATTTTTTTGGAGTGCACTGATCGATTTGACGTCAAACATCAAAATCATTGTAAATAATGCTGTTATCCGCCGAAAAGGTTTTTGACTTAATGAATGAGTATGGAAGCCGGTTCCAACCCTTCCTGTTTGGAATAGATTTCGAAGTAAAGCAGGGATTTTTCCTTGATCCAACCAAAGCAAGTGATTCCGGTATTTATTTCAATATCAATGGCATAGGCAACATTTTTTCGCTGGAATCCAAAACGTCAAATATAAATCTGGTTAAACATCCTGTAACTCAAAGTCAATATAACACAGCATTTGATGTTGTTCACCGAAACCTGGTTGAAGGGAATTCGTATCTGACAAACCTTACTTTTCCAACTGCAATTGATTTAAACATACCTTTGCCCGAAGTATTTGAACGAAGTAAGGCACGATACCGGTTATTATTTCAGGATAAGTTTGTGGTTTTTTCGCCTGAAATATTTATTCAGATTGACAACGGAACAATCCGTTCATTTCCGATGAAAGGGACGAAAGATGCTTCACTGGAGGGTGCTGAAAATGCAATACTCAATGATCCGAAAGAAACTGCAGAACATAACACCATTGTTGACCTGATCCGGAACGACCTGAGTATGGTTGCATCGGATGTAAAAGTTAATCGCTTCAGGTATATTGAGAAAATTGTTACACACGAGAAAACGCTTTTACAGGTAAGTTCTGAAATTTCGGGTACGCTCCCGAAAAACTATGAAAAAAACGCTTCAGATTATTCAGGAAGCGGAGATGTATTCCAGGGGATTTTATTCCGGTGTTTTCGGATATTTTGACGGATCAAAACTCGACTCAGGAGTTATGATACGGTTTATCAAAAAAGAGAATGGAAATTTGATATTCTGCAGCGGTGGCGGAATAACAGCAAACAGCAATCCGCAAACAGAGTATAACGAATTAATCGATAAAATTTATGTCCCTTTTATTTGAAACTATCAGGTTGCAGGACGGAGTGCTGCAGAACCTTGATTTCCATAACTCAAGGCTGAATCATAGCCGGAAATCACTTTATAAATCCACGGATGATATTAACCTGGAACAAGTAATAAAAATCCCTTCGACTTGTGCACTGGGAATATATAAATGCAGGGTAGTTTACAGTAAAGAAGTGAAAAGCATTGAATTTGAACCTTATCTGCCACACGCTGTGAAATCATTACGGCTGATCGAAGACAATAAAATTTCATACAACTACAAATACACAAATCGCGGCAGCCTCAACGAATTGCTCACCAAACGCGAACGCTTTGATGAAATAATTATAGTAAAAAAAGGATTTATCACTGATACGAGTTATTCCAATATCATATTTTTTGACGGAACACAATGGTACACTCCTTCAACGCCATTGCTGCAAGGCACAATGCGCAGTTTCCTGTTAGAAAAAAATATGATCTCAGAAATGCCGATAAAAGTTACTGATCTGAAACGGTTTCAAAAAGCACGTTTAATCAATGCCATGCTCCCGCTTGAATCAGGCAAGGATATTAAGATTGAAAAAATCGGATACTGACAGCGGGCTAAACATAAGTAAGAAGCAATAAAAAAAACCGCTCGATGAGAAGCGGTTTCATTCAATTCAGTTACTTTTTACATTATTTTACAGCTGCTGCAATTTCTGCAGCAAGTAGTTTCATTTCGTCTGCCGGGAGAGTTAGTTTGGGACGGCTGAAATTAATATCATCCATTGTATTCAGCGGAACAAGGTGAATATGGGCATGAGGTACTTCAAGGCCAACTACTGCAACACCTACTTTAATACAAGGGATTACCGTCTTAATGGCTTTAGCAACTTTCATTGCAAACTGCCAGATATCCTTGTGCATTTCCTCATCCATATCAAACAGATAATCTATTTCCTGTTTTGGAATAACCAGCGTATGACCTTTGACCAACGGATTAATATCCAGGAATGCAAAAAACCTTTCGTCCTCAGCAATTTTATACGATGGAATTTCGCCGGAAGCTATACGTGCAAATATTCCTGCCATAGTAGTATTATTTTATAATTATTTCAACAATTTCAACATTTATTGATCCGGATGGAATCGTAATATCTACCTTACTTCCTTTGGATTTTCCGAGCAATCCTTTGGCAATAGGTGATGAAACTGATAACTTTCCTGATTTCAGGTCAGCTTCATTTTCAGGGACAAGCGTATATGTCATTTCGACGTTGTTTTTCAGATTCCTGATTTTAACCGTGGATAAAATCTGAACCTTGGATGCATCCATCTTTGATTCATCAATTAACCGTGCGCTGCGAATCAGGTCCTGTAGCTTCGAAATTCGCATTTCGAGCATGCCTTGTGCATTTTTAGCAGCGTCGTATTCAGCATTTTCCGAAAGATCGCCTTTATCGCGGGCTTCAGCAATTTGTTGCGAAATAAGAGGACGTTCAATATGAACCAGATGTTCAAGTTCAATCTTTAGTTTTTCAAATCCTTCTTTAGTGTAATATGTTACCTGTGTCATATCGGTAGCCATTTGTTATTATTAAATAAGAAGAAAAGACCCTTTGCTAAAAAGGGTCCTTTCCGTAAATTTTTGCTCGTTTATGTAAAATCCGCTTCTGTATATTACTCGAAAATCAGGATATTTTTATCTTAAAGAGTAATTTCCTGACTATTGTAATTTGATTTTTGCGTTAGTATTTAAGTTTCCTGCTTTATAAAAGTGTGTAAAGATAAAAAGATTTTTAATTCTGCTAACAAGTCATTAACAAAATGAATATTTAGTTTTTAAAAATACTTCCGGTTTAATAATTCGCTGTAAATAACAGCTTCACGAAGATTAAATCTGTCTGCAATACGCTCATCTTTTAATTTTTGCCCGGGAAGCTCTTGATTTTCCCAGTCACGCACTGAATCATTGAGAGGCAATTCAGTAGACACAGTTGATACAAACTTGTACCCTGAATATCCTTCAAATTTTTGGTTTATTTCGGAAACACTTTTTGGCATTACTTTTTTTACCGGTATATCCTCCGTTGGATAAACCTGTTGTGGAACAGGCCTGGTTTCACCTGTTAATTCGCGCAGAATATCATCAAACAAGGACTTACCTTCACCCTGATTTCCGGGTATAGGCAGCGGAGAGGATTGTGATGGTCCTCTTGAAGGCATCCCGGCTGATTGCTGTTTCTGAATAGCTTTTTGCCTGGCTGAGTATAATGAGTAAGCCACCCAGGCTATGCCTATCAGAATGTATATGAGGTTTTCCATCGGTTATATAAAAATTAAATTGCAGTGTGTAAAATTACAGATTATATTGACAGGAAAGAAATTTGCTGCATTTCAAAATTAATCAATTCCAGGGTCAATTATACAATTTTAAAACAATAATTCAGGATACTTTGCTCTTGCGCCTTTGATTCCCGAAAACATATCCGTGTTAAAGTTCATTGGAGCAAAAAATACGCATAAGGGTTAATCGCATTTAGTGCCGGAGAAAGCTTTTCGTTTCATAGGCTTATTGTATTTTGCCGCTTGCTTTTTAGTCTGCTTCATTCTCTTTTTTGTTTCTTTGCTTTGATGATTGTATAACTGCTTTCGGGCTTTCTCATATTCTTCATCTGCATTTTTATCCGCTTCTTTCGTCTTTTTTTCAGCTATCGATTGTTTGTCTCTTTTCAATAATCTGCAACCGGTGGCAGGGAAAGTAAATACAACCAGCATCATAATTGCGGCAATCAATACTAATCGGCTATGGCATACAGGCTTATTCATTAATTTTAAGTTTAAAATTCTTCGCTCATTGAAAATATTTTCTTTCTGTATTCTCAATGAATCAAAACAGTTGAATGCAATTTTATACAATCAATTACGTTTTGAAAAGTAAGCATTACTTTTACAACGAAAATAGATTACAATAAGTATATGATCCGAATTCTAACAGTAACAATTCTGCTTTTACTGGTTGTTCCAGGATGTGACAAGGATAACCAGCCTTTGATCCCTTATGTTTACGTAAGTCTTCAGCTGTATCCCGATTCGATGGATTTCATTCCTGTAGGTGGCTATAAATACATTGATAATGAAGGCTACAGAGGAATTGTGATATATAGGTTGCTGCCAAATGAATTCTCTGTATATGAGCGTTGTTGCCCTTACGATCCTGAAAAAACCGGGGCCAGGATCATTGTTGATGCTTCAACCACGACCTGCACCTGCCCGGTTTGTTTGTCAAAATTCATTCTTTATGACGGCACACCATATGGAGGTCCTTCCCCATACTCCCTGATGCAGTACCGGTGGAATTATGACGGTGAAGTTTTATATATTTATAACTAGGCATTCGCAGATGAACCACGTATAACTTTTAAGGTTCAAATGCAACGCATTAAATTGCAGTGTAAAAAGGATTAAGTCTCCGGTATCGCTGTAGTTTCATTACCTTGTTTCCTGAAAATTAAAAGGCTGCCATAAAAATGGCAGCCTTTTTAAGATTATAGAACCGGAATTTTAGTAACGGTAATGATCAGCT
>JAIFMH010000099.1 GCA_020048595.1 Bacteroidota bacterium
AAATACGTTCTCCTATTGTATTCTTTTAAAAATATTCCGGGCAAATACTCGTGTAGAATAATCTTCTTTCAGTGTTTTCAGAATGTTAACTGAACACTAAAACACACTTTGGAACGTTTTTTGAACATAAATGAAATAAAAGTCTTCAGATGCCCCGGTTACTAGTTATCCTTTTTTTATTCAGTTGCCTGTCCGCTTTTCCCCAATCGTACCGTAAAATTCATAATACGGCATTTGTACGCGGGGAGAAACTGACCTTCAGGGTTGCATTTAATTCGACACTTACAGGAAGTATTACCGGCGGAAAAGCCACATTGGAAGTGAAAGAAGAAAATAAAATCCTGAACAACAGGAGTACATATCACGTAGTAGGTGAAGGAAAAACAACAGGGTTTATTGAGCTGTTTTATAAAGTCCACGACAGGTTTGAAAGCTATTTTGACCAGGATGCATTGATTGCCAGGCAATTTATACGCCGTACACGCGAAAACACGTATAAAAAAGATGACCTGGTGGTCTTTCGCCAGGAAGATCTCTTAGCCGTAAGCTTAACAAAAATTGTAAAGGTTCCCGCCAATATGCAGGATGTTATTTCAGCATTTTATTACGCACGTACGCTCGACATATCAAATCTGGAACCAGGTGGAATAGTGCATGTTCCTTTTTTTCTGGATGATTCCGTTTATAATTCGAAAGTTATATTCAAAGGCAGGGAAACCGTGAAAATCAAATTAGGGAAATTCAAATGCATAGCTTTCAGACCGATGGTAGCTACCGGTTATGCTTTCGATGATCCTTACCCGATCACCATCTGGTTAACCGATGATGCAAACCGTATGCCGGTACTTATTGAATCGGAGCAATCGGTTGGCCGCGCAAGGGTTGAACTGATATCTTATTCAGGTTTAGCCAATCCAATAATGGCTAAAATACCGGAATAAGTGATTAACAACGGTAGACTCTGAGAAATCAGGGATGAAGCATCCGTTACTCCTGAATAATACTTGTGATTGTTGCTGCCGGATGTGGAATTAACGGATAGATAAAAGTCATATCGAAACGTGTTAAATTATACCGCTTTATCATTTTATCCACATGACTTATCCAATGTGGAGAAGTTGCATATTTTGCGGCTTTCATTGCTTTCAGCCATTTCATATAATCCATGTCGCCTTTTAAAACGGTATAATATTTCCTTCGTGCCAACATTTCACCGAAATGCAGATAAGCAGCTTCGTCTGATTCGAATTTGCGGTATGATGTTGAATATCCGGATTTGGTTTTTGAGGATTTTACTCTTCCTTTTACCCCAAAATGGTTTTTATTCACCTTGCATAATTTACTTGTCCCTGCTGCGCTTTCCTGCAAAGCAATTCCAAGAACAAGACTGGCAGGGATTTGAAACTTAACCAATACTTCAAGAGCCAGGGTGTCGTATTTGTCAATATAAACTTCAGCAGCACTTTGAGCCTGAAGGCTAAAAATTGCATAAAAAAACAGAAGATTTATAAGTAAAAACCGCATAAGGGTGTATCTATTTCCTGCTAAATGTAAACATTAAATTAAAAGTTTAACTTAAAGTGCAGGTATTTGTTCAATTGAAGCTTGCTGTTTGAATATCGGATAACAGACACTCTGACCTTTTCTCAACTAAAAAGTTTAATTAATAACTTGCCATTATGGAAAAACGTCACCCTGCACATCCTTAATTTACACTAAAACATATACCTTTATATTTTCCACAAATTTGAGTTTCTATGAAAACATTATTGATCCTGTTAATCCTTTCAATAAGCTTAGATGTAATGTCGCAAAACCAAAATAAAAGAGAATGGCAGCAGGTCGATTCGCTTTCCGGTATTGGCCAGTCGCAGTCAGCGCTTGATATAGTAATTGCGATTTACGAAAAAGCAAAAACTGCTAACGATGCCGACCAGTTTCTAAAAGCATCGCTATACCGGATGAAACTGGAATCGGATTTCCATGAAGACTATTTCGAACAAAGTATAGCGCGCACCCAGCTTGAAGTTCTTTCTGCAAAAGCTCCAGTAAAACAAATCCTTCATTCTGCGCTGGCAGAATTGTATTGGCTGTATTATCAGAACAACCGCTGGCAGATACTTAACCGAAGCGTAACTTCCAATTTTGTAACTGATGATATTAAAACATGGGACCTGAAAAAACTGGTAACAACCTGTATGGGAAACTATGCATTATCTCTCACCGACAAAGAATTATTGAAAAACACGCCTGTTTCTTCCTTTTCTGAAATAGTAATAAAACAAAAGGATTCTGAAAAATACAGGCCAACTTTATTTGATTTCCTTGCACATCGGGCTATTGATTTTTATGCATCATCAGAAGCCGGATTAACGAAACCTGCCAATACTTTTTCAGTTGATAAGGATGAATACTTTGCGACTTCAGCTGATTTTGCGGCTTTATCAATCATTTCGCCCGATTCGCTTTCATTTGAATTTCAGGCGCTTAAGCTTTACCAGGAAGTAATTGAATTCCATTCGTTGGACAAAGAACCTACTGCTCTTGTAGATGTTGAGTTAGAAAGACTTTCGTTTGTTCATGAAAAAAGTATCGTACCTGAAAAAGACAGCCTTTATCTTGAAGCTCTTTATAAACTGGAAAAACAATTTATAAATCATCCTTCATCCACTGAAGTATCTTTTGAAATTGCCTCCCGGTTAAATGGTGATGAATCAATTGCAATTCCTTTCATTGAAGAAGAACAATCTGGCCAAGCCATTTCTGAAGCTAAAAAATGGGATAAGAAAAAGGCACTCGAAATCTGCGAAGCAGCAATAAGCCGTTTCCCTGAAAGTTTCGGAGCAAATAACTGCCGCTCTCTGATTGAAAGCATCAAACAACCATTATTATCTACAAATACAAATTACGCTTCAATTCCGGGAAAGCCTTCACTGGCATTGGTGAACTATAAAAATGTTAACAAAGTATATTTCCGTCTTTTAAAAATTAACCCCGAAACCGACCGCGATCTGCAGGAAAAACAACAGGATATCCGGCTCGAAAAATACCTGAACCTTAAAGCTGAAAAATCCTGGGAACAGCCACTTCCTGATGATGGCGATTACAGGAATCATTCTGCTGAAATACGTATTCCGGCCCTGCCACAAGGATATTATGTGTTGCTTTCCAGCAATGATGCCTCGTTTCCGGCTAAATCAGCAATACTCACAGCCAATACATTCTGGATCAGCACTATCAGTTTCCTCAGCCGCAACGATAAAACCGGCAATAATGAGATTGTGGTTCTGCATCGCGAATCCGGGCAACCACTTTCCCGGGTGAAAGTAGCATCATATTACCGTGAGTACAATTCCAATGCACGAAAGTATGAAAGCAAAGCCGGGGCGGTTTTTACTACCGATAAATCAGGAATGGTAAATATTCCATCGAAGAATGATAACCGCAGAAATAATCAGTTTTACCTGGTTTTTTCATCAAAAAAAGACCAGCTGATTACTGAAAGCTTTTTTTCGGGCTATTCCTACCGGTACGACGAACCTAAAACGATAGTGCAAACCCGTTTTTTCACAGACAGGGCAATCTACCGGCCAGGACAGACTATTTACTTCAAAGGAATTGCGCTTGAACGAAAAGGAGAAGATGTTCAGCTAAAAACAAACTCTCACCACCAATGATTTTGGTTCATTCAGCGGAAATTTTATTGCTCCGCAAGGAGTGCTCACCGGCCAAATGACTATCCGCTGCGAAACAGGATCGGTTTCCGTGCAGGTAGAAGAATATAAACGGCCAAAGTTTGAAGTAACCTTTGAACCTGTAAAAGGATCGTATAAACTGGGCGAAACCATCGTTGCCAAAGGGAAAGCGCTCGCTTATGCCGGAAGTACAGTCTCTGATGCGAAAGTAAGTTACAGGGTGGTTCGTAACGCAAGTTTCCCATTTTGGTGGGGATGGCGCGGTATGCCGAGATCAGCGGAAATGGAAATTACCAATGGCGAGACGGTTACCGTTAGTGATGGGTCATTTACAGTAATGTTTAAGGCCATTCCTGATCTTTCCGTTGACCGGAAAACGAATCCGGTCTTTACCTATACGGTTTATGCTGATGTTGCTGATATCAACGGCGAAAGCCATAGCAGCGAAACTGGTATTTCGGTTGGATATAAGGCTCTGCTTATAACAACAGATCTGGCTGATGATATTAACCTTGAAAAACCGCTTCAGTTTTCGCTTTCAACTACCAATCTTAATGGTGAAAAAGAAGGAGCTTCCGGAACCATTACTATTTCGAAACTCAGGAAACCAGGCCAGGTACTTTATTCACGCAAGTGGGCGCGACCGGACAAATTTACCATGTCGAAAGCTGAATATGAAAAAGACTTTCCCGGCGAAGTGTATAACGATGAAGACGATGCAACAACGTGGCCAATAGAGTCATTTGTATTTTCTAAAAATTTCAGTACTCCGGCAGATTCTGTTTTCAACATCGGAAATCAAATTCCGGCCGGCATGTATGTGATTGAAATCAAAACTAAAGATGCGTTTGGAGAAGAAGTTGTTTACAAAAAATATTTTAACACTTTTAAGCCTGAGTCCGGTAGTTCCGATGCTGTTTCTCCTGCATTCTTCACATTACTTACTCCAACTGCTGAACCAGGCGGGGATGTGAAATTTATAATCGGCTCACCGGTTAAGAACGCTTATATTATTTATGAAGTTACTCACAAAGATAAAGTAGTAAGCCGCGAAATTCTTTCCCTGAGTAAGGAACAGAAACTGATCAGCATTCCTGTAAAAGAAGAGTACCGGGGCAACTTCGGCATCAGCCTGGCTTTTGTGAAAAATAACCGCACTTTTTTAATGACCAAACTTGTCAATGTCCCATATACAGATAAAAAACTCGATATCAGCTTTGCCACATTCCGCAATAAATTGTTGCCGGGGCAGGAAGAGGAATGGCAGATCACCTTGCGCGACAGTAAAGGTGAAAAAGCGGTAGCCGAAATGCTTGCCGGAATGTACGATGCTTCGCTGGATGCATTTGTTCCGCATAGCTGGGATTTTACTGTTTTCAATTCTTATTATGGTATCCGCTCCTGGAATGATAATCAATGTTTTGGAATTGCTGCATCAGAGCAGTACACATATCCGACTTCCAACTTTGAGTTTTCCAACCGGGAATATGACCGGTTAAATTGGTTTGGATTTAACTATGGGTATTCAGGTGGAAGAATAAGGTACAGGATGCAGGGCTTGGAAATGGAGAAAAATAAGTCTGTTATGGCAAAAGGTGAAGCAATGCCTGCAGCTGCTATGGCTGAAGCAACAAATGACAAACTTATTGAAATGAATTCAAAAGTAGCTGGCATTCAAATTACAAACCAGGATCAAGTTAAAGTAGAACCGCCAAAATCCTCACAAAGTATTCAAATCCGCACAGGCTTTAACGAAACCGCCTTTTTCTTTCCGCAGCTTGCCACCAACGAAAACGGTGATATAGTTATAAAATTCAAAGCACCGGAAGCGCTTACCCGCTGGAAAATAATGGGATTAGCCTATACTAAAGATTTGAAATACGGACAGATTGAGAAATCGTTGGTAACACAAAAGGATCTGATGTTGTTTACCAATCCACCGCGTTTCCTGCGTGAAGGTGATAAGATGGATTTCTCAGCCAAAATCTCTAATATCAGTGACCGCGATCTATCAGGAACAGCAGAGTTGCATTTCTTCGATGCGTTAACCATGAAACCGGTTGATGATGTTATGGACTTGAAACAACTAACTATTCCTTTTTCTGTAAATAAGGGTCTCAGTTCACCAGTAAGCTGGAAGATCAATATTCCCGAAGGATTGCAGGCAGTAACTTATCGTATTACTGCTTCAGCCGGCGCTTTCAGCGATGGTGAAGAAGCTGCTATTCCTGTCCTCACAAATCGTATGCTTGTAACCGAAAGTATGCCTTTACCAGTAAACGGGATGCAACAGAAGAAATTTAGCTTTGAAAAGCTGGTCAATTCAGGCAAATCCGGCTCGACCATGCGAAATTACAGGCTCACGCTCGAGTATACTTCGAACCCGGCATGGTATGCTGTACAAGCTCTGCCTTACCTGATGGAATACCCTTACGAATGTGCCGAACAGCTTTTCAGCCGGTATTATGCCAACAGCCTGGCGACGCATATCGCCAACAGCGATCCCAAAATAAAACGTGTTTTCGAAAGCTGGAAGAACATCACACCTGACGCATTGAAATCGAACCTCGAAAAGAATGAGGAACTTAAATCAGTCCTTCTACAGGAAAGTCCCTGGGTGCGTGAAGCAACAAACGAAAGTGAACGCAAACAACGTATTGCCTTGCTTTTCGACCTGAACCGTATGGCTTCGGAACAAACTTCGGCAATGAAAAAACTGCGCGATATGCAGAATCCGAATGGCGGATGGCCGTGGTTCCGGGGAATGCCCGAAAGCCGTTATATCACCCAACATATCGTAACAGGATTGGGACATCTGTACTATCTCGAAGTAATGAATCCAGCTGAAAATACAGAGATACACGATATGCTCGCAAAAGCTATTGAATACCTGGATGAAACAGTTAAAATTGATTTTGAGAAACTTAAGAAGAATGATAAGAATTACCTTAAAAACAATCATCTTGGATACGAGGATATTCAATATTTATATGCCCGGACTTATTTCCTGGCCGATTTTCCGATGGGAAAAGAAAACACGGAAGTTCTTGAGTATTTCAAGACCCAATCCGTAAAATACTGGAAGCCGCAGAACAATTATATGAAAGCGATGATTGCCTTGTATCTCAACCGTTTCGGCGAAGAAAATACTGCTTCACTGATCATGCGTTCGCTGAAGGAAACCTCCCTGCATAACGAAGAAATGGGAATGTACTGGCGGAATGAGCAACGCTGCTGGAACTGGTTCCAGGCTCCGGTTGAGACACAGGCTCTTTTAATCGAAGCATTCGACGAAGTGAGTGACGATCAGAAATCGGTAGAAGAGCTCAAAATATGGTTGTTGAAACAAAAACAAACCCAGGACTGGAAAACTACCAAAGCCACTTCAGAAGCGGTATACGCTTTACTGCTCCGGGGACCTTCATTACTGGCTTCAGAGAAACAGGTTGAAATAACTTTAGGGAAAGAAAAGGTTGATCCGTATAAAGCAGACGGTTCGAAACCGGAAGCCGGCACAGGTTATTTTAAAACAAGCTGGGATGCCACTTCAGTAAAACCGGAGATGGGAAAAGTGACAGTTAACAATCCTAATCCAACAGTTGCATGGGGAGCTCTATACTGGCAGTATTTCGAACAGCTTGATAAAATTACCCCGGCAAAAACACCACTTAGCCTGAGTAAAAAGCTTTTCCGCGAAGTGAATACTCCAACCGGACCAGTAATTGAACCAATCACAGAGAATTCAGCTGTAAAAGTTGGTGATAAAATTGTTGTTCGTGTTGAGCTCCGCTCCGACCGTGATATGGAGTATATCCATTTGAAAGATATGCGGGCATCGGCTTTTGAGCCTGTAAATGTACTTTCAGGATACCGTTATCATGATGGACTGGGATATTATGAATCCACGCGTGATGCGTCTACTAACTTCTTTATCGGCTATTTACCAAAAGGCACTTATGTGTTTGAGTACAAACTGGTAGCCACACAAAAAGGAGATTTTTCGAATGGGATAACTTCGGTGCAATGCATGTATGCACCTGAGTTTTCAGCTCATTCGGAAGGGATAAGGGTAAAGGTGGAGTAAATGATGTCTTTGAAAAACTGATTAAACCGGATTTCAAATCATAAGTGTTCGAAACCGGCTCGGCGGGATTTGTAATCCCACCGCACAGAGCCCCGGATTTGAAATCCGGTTTGTCAATGTTTAGAAAGTTATGGTATTTAACCAGTTACCCTGCATCCATTGTTCATAATACAATTCTTCTAAAACGATATTTCCAGTTGCTTACTACTGAATATGGATAATGATAGTCTGAATCCTACAGATTGAAAACCCGCATTGTTAAACCCGGTATAAACTCCAATATTGTAAAGGTCGTTTCCTATTCCATAACCCAGTTCAAGGTGATAGCCATTTTCGGGTACAAACAAATAATTTAAACACAGGCTCTCGTTCCACATTCTGTTGCGGATAATTGGCAGGCGTTTGAGCAACAGCATAGGTGTTTTATACATTACATGACTTTCAATGTAGCCTTTATCAGTACTGTTTGAATAATAATCCATCAGTTGAAAAACCGGATACATGTTTTTAATGCCAATTTCGTAGGGTGAAGTTGCAAAATGATTGAATTCGTTGAAATAGACGCTTCTGTTATTCGCAAAATATCCCGCTTCGAAGCTGTAATTGATGGTTGAACGCAGACCGGATTTCAACTTCTGACTAATTCCAATTTTTACCAGATCGTAGTCGGTATCAAAACCAGGCGCCGGAATTCCTTTTTGGTAACCAATAAACATTGTCGGCGTGTTGTTAAGGCCAGGGCGCGGAATTTTAACTCCTTCCCTGTAATAATAATATGGCGCAGGCTTGTACGATAATGCAAAATCCAGTTGCAGGTTGCCATGATCAGCCATAGTGTATGATTCAGACTCAGGAATATTAGGTTTATACGTTCTGCTTTCCCTGTAAAAGAAAGAAAAATCGGTGTTGTTTTCCTGTGTTTTGTTTTTTTCGGCAGTAATTGTTGACTCAAGATTTAATTCATGTGAAATCCGGATGCGATGATTTAAAGTAATATTATTCCTCAGGTAGAGCCTGGAAATATTATCATGCAGAAAAAGTGATGAAAAGGAGTTTTCCAGCGCCATTGCTCCTTTTGTATTGAAATCAGAACTTCCGGAACCGGCTTTAATATTGATAATCTGTCTTAATTTGCCGGAACCTGTAAAATTGATACCGGCATCCCACACAACTGCTTTCCGTGAAAAAGCATAACCGGGCGAAACAGAAACAGAATATAAACCCTGGTCTTTTACTTTCCGGAACAACTCAAAATTGGTTTTATAAACAAGCCCATCAACAGCATTAAAGTTGAGCCCGAATGGATATAATAATCCTTTACTTTTAAAATACTTAACGGTATCAGGTTCATAAAGACCTCCCGTTAACAGTACTTTAAGGAACTTTTTATTTTTAGACTTATTTAAACGGGTTGAATCATTCACCTGTTTTGCATTTTCCATCTGAATTGAATCAAACGCATTTACACTGACTTTTTCGACAGATGAGAGTGGTATCGGCCTTACCTTGTTCCAGTATAAAGTATCACGGGTGCGGGCCGCGCTGTCAATTTCGGTTTTATACCTTTCAATATAGCTATGGTCATTTTTTAATGTGTCCTTCCGGATAATTTCTTGTTTGCGAAGCAAAAGTTTTGAAGCCCGGTTTGCCTCTGCAGTTGTAGGATTTTCAATGGTTGAAAACTTCAGGATTTGTTCATCAATTTTAGAAACACGTACTTTGGTTTTAACCGACAGGATTTCCTTTTGGCGAAGCAGTTGCTCCACATTCCTTTTATTTGCCTCAATTACTGCCTGGTTAACTTCAAGCTTATTGTATTTTATTGAGGTATAGTAATTGATTACAGACTTATTGTCCATGATCTCGATATCAATATTATACCTGTTATTTACGGCTAACCATACACCTTCATTTACTTCAGCAAATGACTGGCTGATTTTTATCGATGTACCCAATTGTGCGTTAATGGTTAAATCCATGCTGTAAATGCACCAAAGCCCTTTAATTATATACAAATAGCCACTGACATACTGTGATCCGTCACCTTTAGGAATGACTTTGATTTTATCAACGGATACATTTCCATATTGATTATTGCCTTCATATTGATACCTGTAATATGAAAAAGCACCTGCAGTGAGCGGCGATACAGCATTGCCGAATGATTTGGGATTATAGGTGTTCTGTGTTATAAAACCCATGGCTCCGGAAGAACTGCCCTGGTTGTTGCCGGGAAAGGTACTGTGTAAAGATTTGACTTTCTGTGTGATAATATTGGGTGATTTGAAACTTATCTCATTTACCGATTCTTCGAGATACGTATCACCTTCTTTAATTTGCTGTTCTTTAAGTTCATCGCGAGCCATCCATTTTACCATCAGGAGCTTTGCTTATTACATTCCGCATAATTTTATAGGCAGGATCTTCTCCATCCGAAGTTATTACAACTTCTTTGAGATCGTAAGCCATAGCGGATAATACGATGTTTAAGCTTTGAGTATTTTTATCAAGAACGATATTCTGCGTCACCGATTTGTAACCCATACTTTGAAATGTACACGTATAATTGCCTTCCGAAAGCTTAAGCTCGAATTGTCCATCCTGGTTAGCTGCGGTTCCAAAGGCAGCCTCTTTTATATAAACAGTTGAGAATGGTATAGGTTTACCATCGGAATCGGTAATTGATCCTTTGAATACTTGTCCGGACAGTATTGTACTGAAACCAATAAAAACTGATAATAGGAATATGTTTCGCTGCATATCTTGAAATATGAATCAAATATATCCAAAGATTTTGCCTGTTAGAAGGCTGTTAACTATTTTTATGAGAAAACAGTTCGGGTAACCTATTCACGGGGTGACTCGAGTCACCCCGTGAATAGAAAAAAGCCAGGGTTTCACATCAGTGAAATCCTGGCTTAACATCTATTCGGAGTGTGAATTCAAATCGCGCACCGCATATTATGGGCTATTTTATATCGAAACCTTTAAACTCAATTCCTTCAACTGATCATCCGAAATACGCGAAGGCGAATCGATCATTACATCGCGGGCAGCGTTATTTTTAGGGAAAGCAATATAATCACGAATGGATTCGCTGCCTCCAAAAAGTGAACATAAACGATCGAAACCAAATGCAATTCCTCCGTGTGGAGGTGCACCAAATTCAAACGCATTCATCAGGAAACCAAACTGTGCCTGCGCATCTTCTTCACTGAAACCAAGTAATTGCAACATCTTGTGCTGGAGAGGTTTGTTATGGATACGGATTGATCCCCCACCAACTTCCACTCCATTAATTACCATATCATAGGCATTGGCACGAACGGCTCCCGGATCGGTATCCAGCAAAGCAATATCTTCGGGTTTAGGTGATGTAAACGGATGGTGCATGGCATAAAAACGATTGCTGTCCTCATCCCATTCCAACAATGGGAAATCATACACCCAAAGTGGAGCGAAGGTTTCCGGATTGCGAAGTGCAAGACGGTTGCCCATTTCGAGGCGGAGTTCATTAAGTGCTTTGCGGGTTTTGTTGGCTTTTCCTGCTAAAACAAGAATAAGGTCGCCAGGTTTGGCATCAAATGCCTCTGCCCATTTTTTCAGCTCTTCTGGTGTGTAAAATTTATCGACTGAGGATTTCAATGTTCCATCAGTAGCATAGCGCAGATAAATCAATCCGCCGGCACCTATCTGGGGTTTCTTTACAAAATCGGTGAGTTCGTCTAATTGTTTACGTGTGTATTCGGCACAGCCTTCGGCATTGATACCAACAACCAGTTCAGCATCATCAAAAACTTTGAAGTCTTTGCCCTTTACAATATCCGAAAGTTCAACGAATTTCATTCCAAAGCGGATATCAGGCTTATCACTGCCGTAGTATTTCATGGCGTCGGCCCAGGTCATGCGTGGCAATTTCACAACATCAACTCCTTTAACCGTTTTAAACAGGTGTTTGGTAAGTCCTTCGAAAGTATCGAAAATATCTTCCTGTGTTACGAACGACATTTCACAGTCGATCTGTGTGAATTCCGGCTGGCGGTCAGCACGAAGATCCTCATCGCGGAAGCATTTCACTATCTGGAAATAACGGTCGAAACCGGCTACCATCAGCAATTGCTTGAACGTTTGAGGTGATTGCGGTAAAGCATAAAACTCTCCGGGATTTACGCGTGAAGGAACCACGTAATCGCGTGCGCCTTCGGGAGTACTTTTAATGAGGACAGGAGTTTCAACTTCTATAAAGTTGAGGCTGTCCATATAATTCCGGGTCTGGAAAGCAAGGCGATGGCGCAGTTCCATATTGCGTTTCACAGCATTGCGGCGCAGATCGAGGTAGCGGTATTTCATACGGAGTTCGTCACCGCCGTCGGTATTATCTTCAATAGTAAAAGGTGGCGTTTTCGATTCGTTGAGGATATCCAGCTTTTCAACTGTAATTTCGATATCGCCGGTTGCCATTTTAGCATTCTTATTACTGCGTTCCGAAACTTTCCCTTCCACAAGAATTACAAATTCACGACCAAGTTTGCGGGCCTGATCGCACAAAGCGGCATGAGTTTCGGTATTGAAAACCAACTGCGTTAATCCATAACGGTCGCGCAGATCAATAAAAGTCATTCCGCCCAGGTCGCGCGAACGCTGAACCCAGCCGGTTAATATTACGTTCTGGCCTACATGAGCCATATTCAGTTCACCACAGGTATGTGTACGAAGCATAGTACTTTGATTTATTAAAGGCTGCAAAAGTAGGAATTTTTTAGAAGTGAAATTTGTGGAATTTGTACAGTTATGGTCTCGGTGCCACTCGACCACCTAAGATTTTGGTGATCGAGCAAAGACACATTTTAAAAGTTCCGGTGACCGGGCGGAGCCGAGCCCACCATTAACCGAACCGAGGGCAACAACCATCCAACCTCAAAATGACCCTAAAATCATCCTCCCGCTAAAATTTGTTACTGTAATACATCCTGATCCTCATAAATAGAAAAATAATTTAACATTATTTTCACAAAAAGCGTTAAAACCGATCGATGTATTTGCTAAAACACTTGATTTCAGCACTTAAATTCATTACCTTTGCACACTTTTCTTAAATCTAACAGAAATCCTAACTATATGAAACTCTCACAATTCAGGTATCATCTGCCAAATGATCTGATTGCTCTTCATCCGGTAGAAAACCGTGATGAATCGCGTTTGATGGTACTCGACCGTAAAACGCAAACCATTGAACACAAAACCTTCAAGGATATACTCAATTATTTTGGAGATGGGGATGTTTTTATTTTGAATAACACTAAAGTTTTTCCAGCACTTTTATTAGGCGAAAAAGAAAAAACAGGAGCTAAAATCACTGTATTCCTTCTTCGTGAACTCAATAGCGAAGCCCGTTTATGGGATGTACTGGTTGATCCGGCTCGTAAAATACGTATTGGCAACAAGTTGTATTTTGGAGATGACGATTCACTGGTTGCTGAAGTAATAGACAATACTACCTCACGTGGGCGTACACTTCGTTTTTTGTTCGACGGCCCATATAGCGAATTCAAACGCACAATCGAATCATTAGGCCGTACACCGCTTCCTGAAGAATTGCAGCGCCTCCGCGATATTGTTCCCGATGACAAAGAGCGTTACCAAACCATTTATGCAAAAAATGAAGGAGCTGTAGCTGTTCCGTCAGCCGGACTCCATTTCAGCCGCGAACTAATGAAACGCCTCGAACTTTCAGGTGTAAATTTTGCAGAAGTAACACTGCATGCCGGCCTTGGTAATTTCCGGGCTATTGATGTAGAAGACCTTACCAAATACAAAATGGATTCGGAAGAATTGCTTATTGAAGAAGACCAGGCAGCAATTGTAAACAGATCTATCGAAGCTCGCAGAAAAGTCTGCGTGGTTGGCACAACAACAATGAAAGCAGTTGAATCGTCGGTTACTATTTCCGGACAGCTTAAACCATACAGTGGATGGAGCAATAAATTTATTTTCCCTCCTTACGATTTCAGCATAGCCTCGAGCATGATTACCAACCTGCCCCTGCCACAATCACCTATGATGATGATGGTTGCAGCCTATGCCGGTTACGACTTACTGATGAAAGCATATAAAGAAGCCGTTGCACAGAAATACCGTTTCTTCACTTATGGAGATGCGATGTTGATTCTGTAACCAGTTACAAAACACTGATTCTGATAATTATAAAATCCCTTCGTAAGAGGGGATTTTTTCTTTAGTGTGTTTTTTAATCAAGTATGGTGGCGTATGATTTAAATATGAACTCAGTTCTCAATGAATCCTGTTGTATATCAAATTTAAGATCTTCGAACTCTGCGCCTTGATACGATTCAACTTTCCTTGCTTTTAACTCTTCGGGCATATTCCACTGTTTAACTGTCAAAACTATTTTTGCGCACAAACCATCTCCCTGTACAATAAAGTAAAGATATTCCTGTCCGTTTTTCTCCTCATATTTTTCCAACCAATAGGACAACTTAGAGGTGTCAACAAGATTTAACTGATTTACTAATTCGTCCTTATAAGGTTCTGTATCTGGTGCATACTTTTCAAAAAATGGATTTGAGTTCGTACACTCTGGCCTGTCGCAGTTTGCTACTATAAATGAAAGTAAAAGAAGCAGTATGATTTGAAAAAGGGTTGGTTTCATAATTTAGAATTCATTTAGTGAATTATTCAGCATTAAAAAATGTATTGGTTTTTGATTTGAGGGAAGAAGCATTCTGATTTAATTATCATTGAAAGAATTGACTCTGAGCATTGAAATAACATCCGTTGAAGATGAACATTACTCTCAAACGCAGTGTTACCCGATTGCATCTTCTTCACATCATCATTTATTTAGAACTTTTCTCAGTACAGGCATCCCTGCTTCCAGCTGTATTGAATCGGAAAGATTAACCATATTGTACATTTCTCCGGCTTTTGAAATCGATAAAATTCCCTTCCCTTCCAGGTTAATGCGTAAAGAATCAATATGGTTAGTGGGGTTAATTTTTATTCCTCCTTCAAAGTTATAATCTGTACATAATTTTCCCTGAATTCCCAGATTAGTGATATAACAATTACGGAATTCAACTTCCATGGGATAAAATGCCGTGAGATTTAGTTTAGTTGCTTTCAATTTGTTAAGGTATAATACAAATGCACCTTGATTTTCAAGTTCCGGCGTCTTCTGATTAATAACAATATCATTAACCTCCGGAACTTTAATGTGAAGGATTTCTTCGGTATTTTCCAACGGCTTATTTATATGGATGAAAAGCGTGCCGTTTTTATTTTCGATGACAAGGTATTTACTGTAACCATCGCCGATGCTCAATTCATGTGTATCGCTTTGGGTTATATAAATTTTTGGGGAGCCATCTACAAAAACCTGGATTCTGGTAAACGGCTTTAAATGCAATATATCTGCCGATTGCGAAAGGTGCCCAAACTTACTGACTCCGTTATCTGAAATTGTTCGGGTAACAGAAGCTATCAGGAAATTATACGTAATTATCCAGCCTGTCGCCAACAGGAAAATGCCAATCAAAATACGATTACTTTTCTTCATAACTAAATATTTTTGTGGGTTTCTTTATACTTATTATAATATTGCTGCAGCTCTCCGAAAGTGATATTTAACTGATCCAGTTTATTGAATAAGACAGGCATTTCAATAGTTATAAAGTTGTCACGTCTTGTATTTATAATCTTTTCAAAAGCCTCAGCTGTAACATGCAAACCGACTCCACGCTTTGTGTAAACAATGTCCCTGGTTTGCAGATGCTCATAGGCCCGCATGACTGTATTCGGATTTACAAGCAGTTCCACTGCAAGTTCACGCACCGAAGGTATCCTTTCGTTTGCTTGCCATTTACCGGCAATTATGCAATCGCTCACATAATCAACTATCTGAAGGTAAATAGCTTGTTTATCAGTGAATTCCATACTACTCTTCCGTTAAATTTCTTTTTCTTTTAATTTAATATAGGCGGCATAGTAAATAAGTACCGGAATTGTAATCCAAATAACATAGCTAGCAATGCTAACAGCTTCATTCATTGTAACAGGAACATATTTCCCGTTGTAAATGTACAGGTGTCCTCCTATCATCAAAATAGAATTTGTACCCCATACATTCCATCCTGTCAGCACATTAGTTACATATTGCTGACCGGGGTAAAACATTATAATGAGGATAAAAACAGCAATTGCCGAATAACTAAACTGTCGATTGGTAAATGAAATGCTACCCAGTAAAAACAAGGACTGTACAATCAGAAAGTGAATAAAGCAAATTGCATAGGAAAATGAAGCTATTCTAATATCGTTGCCATCACTGAAAAGCAATTTCTTAACAGTAAATGAATCATGAAAAGCATTTCCCAGCGCATAAGCTGTTCCAAAATACAATAACGAAAATACCACTGAGTAAACAATGTATGTGAAGAATATACTTACAATGAACTTTTCCTTTATTGAAGCAGGAATTGTGAGGAATGAAAATGCTTTTCCTTTATTTGCCCATGATCCATAAAAAGCGGACGCGTACAAACAACCGGTGAAAAGGTAAACAAATGGGAAGAATAGAATGTAGTTATCCGTACTGTAACCACTTACCAATGAAATATAAAACACTATGAAAACCGTAATGGCAGATATTCCGATGTAAGCTGGAAGGAAACCTGTAATATGAATCCTGGATAACAGAAAAAACCGCTTGATACTGAATGTATTGTTCATAACTGGATGGGGTATTAATTGTTTATCAGGTGATTGTATTTCTCCGGATCCGAAATCCAGGCATTGAAAAGGATTTCCAGGTCAACCACACCTTCGTCATTACTTTTATTCAGGGTCATGTAATGTTTTCCCAGTACTCCTTTCGAAGTGAATAATACTTCCTCGCCTTCAGGAACAACATTACCATACTTGAACATAATTTTTGAGGATATTTTCTCCAACGGCTTATTTAACTGAATTTTCCCGGCTTCAAGAATGATAACACTGTCTATAAGACTTTCAAGGTCCTTAACCTGGTGCGTTGAGATAAGGATTGTTCTTTCTTCGTTAAAAACCGAGGCAATTATCCTCCGGAATACAGCTTTTGATGGAATATCCAACCCATTAGTTGGTTCATCCAGATAAACATATTTTGTATTGCATGCCAGGGTAAAAGCGATCATTGCTTTTTTCTTTTGTCCGAAGGATATTTTGTTCAGGTTAGCCTGGAAATCAACATCCATTTCGCCCAACAGATTGCGGAATTGCTGGATATCAAATGCAGGATAAAACGGAGCGATCAGTTTCATCATTTTTTCGGGACTATCGGCAGGCAGATAAATCTCTTCCGGTAAAAGAATAAAGTCGGCCAAAAAATCAGGTTTCCGGTGTTCCGGAATATGTCCGTTTACAGAAATTGATCCTGATTTTGGAAAAGCCAGACCTGATAGTAGTTTTAGAAGTGTGGTTTTACCGGCTCCGTTCTTTCCAAGTAATCCATAAATTCGTCCGGCCTCAAGTTCCAGCTCCATGTTATTGAAAAGGATTTCTTTTCTCTGATACCAGAATGAAATATCTTTAAGTGAGATCATAAGTAATAATATTAGTGTACTACTACGTTAATACACTGCAAATATAGGGCAGAATTTTCATCTTCGACAAAACGAGAAAAATATATTTTGAATTACCTGTCATTTCAGGTTATTATGCTTTATATCAGGCACAAATAAACCGTACTTAATATTGATTACTTTTGCAATAGTTTCGGGAATATCAAAATCCTCACTCTATACCTAATGACGGATTTACTTGTAGTTATCTCGTCGTTACAAAACATTCACCATGGAATCTATCCGCAAAATATACAAAACCGGCCTTGGTCCATCGAGTTCCCATACTATGGGGCCACGATTTGCTGCTGAAAAATTCAAGTTAAAAAACGAACCTGCAACCCAAATCCGTATTACACTTTATGGAAGTCTTGCTGCAACCGGCAAAGGCCATCTTACAGATAAAGTGCTGCATGAATCTTTTCCTGAAGACAAGGTGAAAATTATCTGGCAGAAAGACACTGTTTTGCCGCAGCATCCGAATGGAATGAAATTCGAAGCGCTGGATGATAATGGAACATTGCTCGATGAGTGGACCGTTTTCAGTGTGGGTGGAGGAGATATTGAAGATGACGAAATGAAATCGCAGAAAGTAAACGTGTATCCTCACACAAAAATGACCGACATACTGAAATGGTGCCAGCAAAATGGACGAACATTATGGGAGTATGTTGAGATACATGAAGGTGAAGGAATATGGGAATTTCTGGCAGAAGTTTGGAAAACCATGAAGGAATCCATAGTCCGCGGGCTGGAACACGAGGGCGTGCTGCCGGGGATATTACATCTGCCACGGAAAGCATCTTCCTATTACATTAAAGCTAAAAGTTCGGCAGGAACTTTACAGAAACGAGCCTTGGTTTTTGCTTACGCACTGGCAGTATCGGAAGAAAATGCCGGTGGCGGAACTATAGTAACTGCGCCAACCTGCGGGTCATGCGGAGTGGTTCCCGCTGTTTTGTATCATACACAGAACACGTATGACTTTTCGGATACGAAGATACTTCGGGCACTTGCCACAGCAGCTCTGATAGGAAACCTGGTAAAAGAAAATGCTTCTATTTCGGGTGCGCAGGTCGGATGCCAGGGCGAAGTTGGAACGGCTTGTTCTATGGCTGCAGGCGGTGCTGCACAACTTTTCGGGGCAACACCTTTCCAGGTGGAATATGCTGCCGAAATGGGACTGGAGCATCACCTGGGCTTAACCTGCGATCCTGTTGCCGGATTAGTTCAGATTCCCTGTATTGAACGCAATGCAATTGGAGCCGGCCGGGCAATGGATGCCAGTGCTTATGCTCTGCTTTCCGACGGGCAACACAGGGTTAGTTTCGATAAAACCTGCCTTGCCATGAATCAAACCGGACATGATTTACCCGATATTTATAAGGAGACTTCAGAAGGTGGGCTGGCGTTGTTTATGAAATAAAGAAATGTAAAAACCACCAAGGCACTAAGTACACATAGAAGCACTAAGGAAGAAGATTTGTACCAAAACTTACCTAAATCCATTTAATTTTATCACTTAGTGCTTCTTGGTAAACTAAGTGGTTAAAAAACAAATATGAAGAATTACGCCATAATAGTCGCCGGGGGAACCGGAACCCGCATGAAAGGTGAAGTTCCAAAGCAGTTTATACTGTTAAACGGGAAGCCTGTTATTTTGTATTCGATTGAAACGTTCTATGCATTTGATACATCAATACAGATTATCCTGGTTATACACCCTGATTATATAGCATTATGGGGAAAACTGACAGGAGATTTTAAAATATCTATTCCTTTCCAGGTTGTGGAAGGTGGCGAAACACGCTTTGATTCAGTAAAAAATGGATTGAAACTAGTTAATGGTGAGGGTTTTGTAGCTGTTCATGATGCAGCCCGTCCCGTAATAAATGTTGGTCTTTTAAAAACGTTATTTTCAGCAGCTTCAACTTACGGCTCTGCAATTCCCGTTGTGCCTGTAAATGATACGATTCGAGTTATCGATGGTGATGCTTCACACCAGCAGGACCGCACATTTTTACGGGCAGTACAAACGCCGCAGATTTTCAGCGTTTCGGAATTGCAACGTGCATATACACAGCCTTATCAGCCAAATTTTAC
>JAIFMH010000069.1 GCA_020048595.1 Bacteroidota bacterium
AATGCTGAAAACTTTAATGCTTTCCTTTCAGGTAATTATCCTCCGCTGGCGGAAGTTGGAGTGCATATCAGGTACAATACAGAGATGATACTGAAGCCCGGTAATCAAGGACTTAAAGTGAATAAACAGCTGGATAACAGTGTGATAATACTTAAGCTTTTCCCGGGTATTGCTGAAATTGTTGTAAAAAACGCATTGAACATCATCGGGCTTAAAGGTGTTATCCTCGAAACATATGGTGCCGGAAACGCGCCTACCGATGATTGGTTTATTGACGCTCTAACTCAAGCTATACAAAAAGGAATAATCATTTATAATGTTACTCAGTGCAAAGGCGGTGCTGTTGATATGGGTAAATACGAAACCAGCATGCAACTTGGCCTCATTGGAGTTATAGGTGGTTCGGATATTACAACCGAATCGGCAATCGCTAAAATGATGTACCTCCTGGGACAAGGTTATACGGGAAATGAACTAAAAAAACTGCTGCAGCTGCCTTTACGCGGAGAACTGACAGCTTAAACATGATTAATATAAAGGTATAGAAATTTAAACCTTGGAAAAAGCGTCTCGGATTTCTTTTTGGCAGATACTACCAAATGGGACAGATCAGATTCAATTTGAAAAAGATAGGCTGAATTCTGTTAATAAGTATTTTGCAATTCGCTGTTTATCTTTGCATTATAAATTGTGGCAACATTATTGTATATGTATTATCGTATTTAACTATTTTAATTTTATTTACTCACTTAACTAATTACAGCCTTGGAAACAACTACTTTATTAAACCGTCAGATTGACATGCGTACTCAGGTTGCCCGCAGTAAAGGCACCGAATGGATGGTAACCAGTTATAATGCATGGCAGCAGCGTTCTCCCCTGGATAACATGCCGAAAAAAAATCCCTCTTCTATATTGCGTGTAGTAAGCAGGTTGTCTCAAAAAGAGAGCCAGATACATGGCCTTATCGCACTTTCATTCAAATCGATATTATTGATTCTAGGAATTATATTATCGGTTAAAAGCAGGTAACTTCAACCACAGAAAAATTAAATCAACAGAACTTTTTACCCGCTTTTAGTGGAAGAGTTAGTTAATTAATGCAGGTGATATGGCGACAAACTAGCCAGTCACCTTTTTTTATGCAATCGTGACAAACGTTTCGTATATCGTCCAATGGTAAATCAGGTGTATCTGAAACCATAGTAAGTTCCTTTTTAGATTTTGATAGTCATAACCAGGGCAGAGTACTTACTAACAGAATACCCAAATGCCTTTTGTTTATTTTGACCGAACCAATTCCGATATACCTGCGTATATAAAAACTTCGTATTCAGTATTAGTTTCATTTAATTTCACTGGCCCGGTTTTTCTGTATAAATCTATTATTAATGGTCCATGATATTCCAAAACATTATATTTTACTTATAATAAGCGTCTTAACTAATATTAGTTTTATGTTTGAGCATTTCTGTCAACCCTGAATTATTATATATCGGTTGGATTCTACATTCGGAATAATGTTCCTTCGTGGAAAATATTGCAAATCAACCCTTATGAAAGAAGTAGTTATAGTATCAGCAGTCCGGACAGCCATTGGAAACTTTGGCGGTTCATTGGCAAGTTTATCAGCAACTGAATTAGGCGTTATTGCTGCAAAAGAAGCAATAAAACGAGCCGGTATCAATCCTGAAGAAATTTCGGAAACCATCATCGGCAATATTCTTTCTGCTGGTCTGGGCCAGAATGTTAGCCGGCAAATTGCTGTTAAAGCAGGCGTTCCTGATACAAAACCAGCCATGACAATAAACAAATTATGTGGCTCTGGATTGCGGGCTGTCTCAATGGCAGCACAGTTTATTATGCTTGGCGATGCAGATGTGGTACTTGCCGGCGGAACCGAAAGCATGTCGAATGCACCTTATTTGTTGCCTCAAGGTCGCAATGGGTTTCGTATGGGTCACGGCCAGGTAATGGATAGCATGATCCTGGATGGACTTACCGATTCATTTAACAACTACCACATGGGAATTACAGCCGAAAATATCGCTGAACGCTGGAACATCAGCCGCGAAGATCAGGATATGTTTGCGCTCGAAAGCCAGAGACGTGCCGAAACCGCGCAGTCTACCGGCCGTTTCTCAGATGAAATTGTACCTGTTAGCATCCCGCAGCGAAAAGGTGATCCGATTATTTTTGATACTGATGAATTCCCGAAACATGGACTTAAACTGGAGAAATTAGCCGCACTGAAACCTGCCTTTAAAAAAGATGGAACTGTAACAGCCGGCAATGCTTCAGGTATTAATGACGGAGCCTGCATGCTTATCATTATGTCAGCCGATAAAGCTGCTGAACTGGGAATAAAACCACTTGCACGAATTCTTTCTTACGGCAATGCCGCGCTTGATCCTGCCATTATGGGCTACGGACCGGTTCCTGCAACACAAGCTGCACTGAAAAAAGCCGGACTAACAATCGATGATATTGATCTTGTTGAAGCCAACGAAGCCTTTGCAGCACAATCCTTAGCCGTTGCCCGTGATCTGAAACTTGATCCGCAAAAAGTAAATGTAAACGGCGGTGCCATTGCACTCGGCCACCCGATTGGTGCATCAGGAGCAAGAATCCTGACCTCTCTAATTTATGAAATGAAACGGCGTAATTCGGATAAAGGACTTGCCACACTTTGTATCGGGGGCGGACAGGGAACGGCTTTGATTATTGAGAATATCAGATAGAAAAGGGTTGGGAGTCGGAAGACGGAAGTAGGGAGTAGTGAGTAAAGAGTAAGAAGTAGAAAAACAGAAGTTTTATGGTAAAAGTGCACTTCTAATTTAAGAAATGGATTTGTGTCTTGTCCTCAAATGATGAAAAACAAAAAATAAAGGATATTCTCGGGATCAAACTTCTGACTTCAGGCTTCTGGCTCCCGACCAAACATTAACTAACAACACTTACAAAAACAAACCATGAAAAGACTTGAAAGTAAAGTAGCCGTTATTACCGGAGGAGCCGACGGATTAGGCCGCGCTGCCGCATTAAAATTTGCTGCAGAAGGTGCCCAGGTTATCATCTGGGACATGAACGAAGAAAAAGCTCGTCTTACTGTTTCCGAAATCGAAGCCGAAGGCGGAAAAGCTTTTTTTGCCAAAGTGAATACAGCTTCTTATTATGAAGTGGATGTTGCAACGCAGGAAGCCGTTGGTCGGTTTGGCCGGATTGATATCCTGATCAATAATGCCGGTATAACCCGCGATGCTTCCATCAAAAAAATGACTCCCGAAATGTGGCAACAGGTTATTGATGTGAATCTTACCGGCGTTTTTAATTGCGCAAAATGCATAAGTGCCGGCATGGTCGAAAAAGGATATGGCCGTATCATAAATACTTCGTCGGTTGTGGCTTTATATGGTAATTTTGGTCAGTCGAATTACGTTGCTACCAAAGCTGGTGTAATTGGATTAACAAAAACCCTGGCCCGTGAATTAGGTCGCAAAGGCGTTACCGTAAATGCGGTTGCTCCCGGATTTATTGCAACTGAAATGGTTAAAAAAATGCCCGAAAACGTTCTGAAATCAATGGAAGAAAAAGTTCCTCTCGGTCGCCTGGGCACACCTGAAGAAATTGCTTCGGTTTACTTATTCCTTTCAAGCGACGAAGCTTCGTACATCAATGGGGCGACAATCAGCGTGGATGGGGGAATTACAATTTAAAATGGTTCCGGGTGCCAGGTGCCGGATGCCGGATTGTCCTTCATTATACCTTTACATTTGAAATTCTGCCTCTGGCACTCGGCACAAGGAACACGGAACCGAACTCACTTTTACTTTAAATCCTAACACAACTTACCAATCCCCAATATGGCCTCAATACAACAAGTAACCGGTGGATGGATACTGATAGCGCTTTATGCTGCGGCTATCCTCTTTTTCGTAATCCGCGGAGCAATGCGCACCAAAAATATGAGTGATTACGCGGTGGGAAATTTCAATTTTTCTCCTTTGTTCGTAGGTCTTTCGCTGGCTGCTGCTATGACCAGCGCTGCTACTTTTGTTATAAATCCGGGGCTAATAGCTGCTTACGGTTTAAGCGGTGTGCTTTCGTTTGGAATAGTTTTTCCAATTGCTTCGCTGGTATCACTCGTAGTGCTGACAAAGAGTTTTCGCCGCCATGGCACTAATGTGAAAGCACTCACCTTAGCAAGTTGGATCGGAACCCGGTACAACAGCAAAGGATATGCTTTATTTATTGGATTTCTCTCTGTTTTACTTCTCACTTTTATTGTGCTGATACTGGTTGCCATTACTAAAGTTTTAAGCCAGGCCTTAAATATCAGCGAGATATGGATGCTGTTTTTTGTCGTCGCTTTTGTATTTGGCTATATGATGTTCGGCGGTGCCAATTCAATGGTATACACCAATACCATGCAAGCCCTCGTAATGGTCATAGTTGCTGTTGTACTTATTTCATCCGGATATCCTTATCTGAAAGACGGGTTGTTTTCCTTTTTCGATAAACTCGCCGCCATTAGCCCTGATCTTGTAAAACCCACTAATCCGGCCAGTCCATTGTTCCGCGATCTTTTTGAAATTATTGTAGCGCAGATGATTGTAGGAGTAGCCGTAGTTTGCCAACCTCATATTATTACCAAATCCTTACTTCTCAAAAAGGAAAGTGATGTTAACAAATACCTCGTTTCGGCAATCGTAATCCAGATTTTATTTTATTCTGTGGTTTTCACAGGTTTGTATGCCCGCCTTACATTCCCCGACCTTACCGCAAATGGAAAACCGCTTGGAATTGATGGCGTAATTCCTGCTTATGTAGTTAAAATATTTTCGGAGGGATGGGTTGCAATCTCCATCGGATTAATTGTAGTCCTGGGATTGGTAAGCGCTGGCTTGTCAACCATCGAAGGATTGATTCAGAGTTTGAGCACAACCATTACTTCGGACATTATCAAACCGTTGTTCGGGAAACATATAACCAATGATCGCAATTACATTCTTATTAATCGTTTGGTAATTGTAGGTATGGCGATAGTTTCGTTTCTTGCTGCCCGCTCCCAACTGCTGCATCCTAACCTGAGCGTGGCTATTTTTGCACAAAACGGCGTGTATTCCTTCTTTTCAATAGCTTTTGTACCAATAGTCTTCGGCATATTCTATAAAAGCACTTCGCGCAATACGGCATTAACCGGCTCACTTACCGCCCTTATTGTCTATTTCATGGTTTACTATATATTCCCATGGCTCATACAAACTGCGGGTGTCAGTATAGGATTCTTTGATAAATATTTTACTGGTAAAGTTCAAAACCCGGCTATTGCAGCTGCCAGTGCCATAGTGGTTTCGGTGCTGGTAAGCCTTGTATCATATTATTATTTCAGAAAATCAAATGCCGAAAAGCTAAATTTGTCAAAAAACATTGCCTGATCATGACCAGAGACGAATCCATTTACAAGCAAAAGCTTATCAGCATTGAAGAAGCTGTTAGTTTCATCAAGAGTGATACCGACATTATAGTAGCTCAGTGTGCATCGGAACCACAAGGCTGTATGTCAAAATTCCATTTGGCTAAAGACCGCGTTACGGATGTGAAAATATTTTCTGTCCTTACATTGAAGCCTTACGATTTTTATATGTTACCCGAAATGAAAGGCCATTTCGAACTTTGCAGCTGGTTTCATGCTCCGGGATCGCGTGCAGCATTAAAAGCAAAAACCGGAACTGTTACCTATGTTCCCAATATGCTGCACCGTGCGGCTACCGACAGGCTGAAAGTCCGCAGGCCACATATGTTTTTTGGCACATGCACGCCTCCTGACGAAAAAGGCTTTGTTTCACTTTCGTTAGGCATTACCTATGAAAAAGATATTATTGAAGCTGCCGAAATAGTGGTTCTCGAAGTGAATGATCAACTTCCACATACGCAAGGCGACACCCATGTGCATGTAAGTGAGGTTACTTATTTTGTAGAATATTCACATACGCCACCTACCCTGCCTGAGCCACAGCCGGATGAAGTAGCCATAAACATCGGTAAACATATTGCCGACCTGGTTGAAGACGGATCAACTTTACAACTTGGAATAGGCGAAATTCCCAATGCAGTAGCTATGTCGCTGCACGCGAAAAAGGATCTTGGCGTGCATACCGAAATGATGGTCGACAGCATGATGGAACTATATGAATTAGGTGTAATTACAAACAGGAGGAAATCCATTCACAAAAATAAATTCATCTGCACATTTGCCATGGGCAGTTTGAAGCTTTATAAATGGCTTGATAACAATCCATCTGTTGAATTTCTGCGTGGCGGCTACGTGAATGATCCCTGCGTAATGAAACAAAACAGCCGGTTGGTTTCTATTAATACCTGCATCATGGTTGATTTTACCGGGCAGGTATCCAGTGAATCCATCGGGGTAGAGCAATACTCAGGTACCGGCGGACAAACAGATACCGCAGTTGCAGCTATTGAAGGTACCGACGGATTGGGAAAATCCATTATCGCCTGCAGGTCTACTGCACAACGTGGTAAAATCTCAACCATTGTTCCGGTTTTACCTGCCGGAAGCGCTGTTACATTACACCGCAGCCATACTGATTATGTGGTAACCGAATGGGGAAGTGTAAGGTTAACCGGCCGGACAGTAAGAGAACGCACTCACTTCCTTATTTCCATTGCCCATCCTGATTTCAGGGAAAGCTTGCAGGCACAGGCGGAAGAAATGGGGTATTGGTAGGGTTGAAACGAAAAAATAATATCAGCTTTCAGGTTGATGCGATCATCGCTCGGTCACTATATACCTGAAATTCAGAATAATAGAGGTAAAGACGCGATGCTCGCGTATCTCTTTAACAAAAAAATTAAACAGAGAAAAGGAAAATCTGCTTTCGGGTAGATGAGACGCGAGCATCGCGTCTCTACCCGAAAACATTTTTCACCATAAATATCCAAAAGAAAACAAAATGCTCCCCATTAAAATACTAGGCACCGGATTATACGCACCAGGCAAATCCATACCCAACTCCGAATTGGTTGAGCTTACCGGATTGGAATTCAAACTGGATAAAGTTGAGAACAAACTCGGTGTTTTCAGCCGCCATATGGCACACCTGCGCGGAATACCCGAAACTACTGCCGATTTTGCTACTAAAGCTGCACTGAATGCTATTGCTGATGCAGGACTTTCAGGCGATGACATCGGACTTATTATTGTCGGAACCGACACTCCTGAATACATTTCACCTGCAACTTCTATTCTTGTTCAAGGCCGGATACAAAAACAGGAAACCTGGACTTCCACATTTGATGTTTCAGCATCATGTGCCAGTTTCACCATTGCTTTCGATAATGCAGCCCGGATAATGGCTACCGATCCAACAATAAAATATGCAGTTGTAGTAGGTGTTTATAATATGCCGGCTTACCTTCGGCCTGATGATGCATTTGGATATTCTCTTTTTGCAGATGGAGCCGGGGCAGTCGTACTCGGCCGGTCCGATGAAAATTCTTCAGGTTATATCGGTAGCCAGTTACTTACGGATGGAACACAGTTCGACTTTATCGGTGTTTACGCCGGTGGCACAAAAATGCCGGTTACTAAGGAAATACTTGACACAAACCAGCAAGGACTTCTGAGCCTGCAACCTATGCCCGGCGACCGCAATGTGCGGCTTTGGCCTATGGTGGTTAATAAACTCCTCGATAAGTATGATCTCAAAGTTGAAGATGTAGATCATTTTATTTTTACCCAGATCAATCATTCTGTGATTACTGAAGTGATGGAAATTCTGGGAGTGACCATGACAAAAACCACTACCATTATGGATAAATATGGTTACACAGGTTCAGGTTGTGTGCCTATGGCTTTTCACCATGCAGTAACCGAAGGCCGCATTAAACGTGGCGACCGCGTGCTGCTGATGGCTTCCGGTGCCGGGCTGGCTGTTGGAAGTAACCTCTTTGTCTACTAAAATATCATCCTTTTATGACTCAATCTAACAATCAAACATTTCATGCAGGCATAGTTGGAACCGGCATTTATATTCCTGAGCCACGGATGACTGCAGCACAACTATCTGCTGCTACCAACAACCAGTGGAGCGAAGATGCTATTATTAAAAAACTGGGAATTATCGAAAAATCCATGCCCGGTCCTGCCGACGGCACACAGGAAATGGGAGTACTGGCAGCGCTTGACTGTCTGAAAAATACAGGAACTCCAGCCACTGAAATTGACCTGATCATTTCCATCGGCGAAGAATGGAAAGAATACCCGCTTACCACTACCGGCATTTACATTCAGGAACGTATTGGCGCCGTAAATGCATGGGCTTTGGATATTCAGCAACGCTGCTGCACTTCAGTGGCTGCCATGAAAATTGCGAAAGATATGATGTTTGCCGATCCGGATATTAATACTGTACTTATTGCAGGTGGTTACCGCAATGGCGATTTCCTTGATTATACCGACAGTTCCGTTTCGTTTATGTATAACCTGGCAGCCGGTGCCGGTGCTATTTTACTGAAAAAGAACCTGGGCCGGAACGCATTACTTGGAACTCATATTATTACCGACGGAACCATGGCACGTGATGCCGGCGTTGAATTTGGCGGAACCGAAAAACCAATCACCTGCGAAAATATTTCGATGGCTCACCGTTCACTCAGGGTATTTGATGAAAAACATATGAAAGACCGCCTGAATGAAGTTTCGATGAAGAACTGGATGACCTGCATTGATAATGCTTTTGCGAAGTCGGGTGTAAAAAAATCTGACATGAATTTCCTGGCCGCCTTACATTTCAAACGGTCATTGTATTTCGGCTTAGTCGCTGAACTGGGACTAACACCTGATCAAACCATATATCTGGAAAACTACGGCCATTTAGGGCAAATCGACCAGATTCTATCGCTTCACCTGGCACAGCAAACCGGTAAAATAGCAGAAGGAAGCGTTATTTCCATGATAGCCGCCGGTATAGGTTATGCCTGGGGAGCAAATGTTATTAGATGGGGGAAATATGAAGTCTGAGGCATATAAATATGTCGTATAGTATTGTTATACAATATTATAAAAACTCATTTTGCTAGATTTAATCATTAAGTCAACCCTGCAATCTTTAATTCAGATACATTTATTACTAACTACTTTTTTAATTTTACCTTTCTAACCTAAACTCTGAAAAAATCATGAAAAAATTAATTTTTATTCTTGTTGCTCTATCAATTGGATTTAGTTCTTGCGACAAAAGCGAGGAAGAAGATGTGTATAATCCAACTACAGATGGTATCACCGGTGAGTGGCAATCATCAGGAAGCAATGTGGCTGTTTTGCTTTCAACCTATTTCAAGGTAGATTCAATCTATGCAAGATTTGAAGCT
>JAIFMH010000119.1 GCA_020048595.1 Bacteroidota bacterium
CCTGCAAATTAAGAATATCGCTGTACAGCGCTTTGTGAGAGCTATCAGGAGTCATATTCTCGACCTCCGGACCGGGAGTGTGGAGTATAACGCCTTCTAATTCACCAATTTCGGATCGGATATCTACTTTAAATGGTTTGTCTTGTGGTTGCATGGGGAGTGATGGCTTTTATAAATAATTTGTGCATAGTGCTTTGTGCATAGTGCTTAGCATTGGAATTTTGAACAACGAACGTTGAATCTAGTCTTCTCCCGAAAGAAATTCAATATTTCGCTTCAGGCCGGCAAATTTAGCTCTTTTTACGGCTGATTTTTTAAAGAGATTTTTATACTGCTCATTGTCCATGTGTTCCCAATCATCCTTTATCATTTCCATCAATGCGGGCGGAGGTTCAAATGCAGGTTCCATGTGTGGTATGGAATATTTGTTCCAAGGGCACACCTGCTGGCATATATCGCAGCCGAAAATCCATTTTTCATATTTCCCTTTAAATACTTCAGGTATTTCAGCTTTATTTTCAATGGTAAGATAGGAGATGCATTTATTGGCATCCACCGTTTTCAGATCAGTTATAGCGCTGGTTGGACAAGCATCGATACAGCGGCTGCAATCGCCGCAGTAATTTCCTCCCATAGGCCTGTCATATTCCAGTTCGAGATTGGTAATAAGCTCGCTGATAAAGAAATACGATCCGTTCCGTTTGCTGATCAGCATGCTGTTTTTGCCAATCCAGCCTAACCCGGCACGCGTAGCCCAGGCGCGCTCAAGTACAGGAGCCGAATCCACAAATCCACGGATTGAAATTTCCGGAATCTGCTCTTTAAGTTTCGAGATAAGGATGTTTAACTTTTCGCGGATCACTTCATGATAATCCTGCCCGTAAGCGTATGCTGATATCAGGTAAGGAGAACCCTCATCTATCATTTCCGATGGGTAATAGTTGTAAAGGAAAACGATGACAGACTTTGCATTTTCGACCAACAATTCAGGATTTGAACGCAATTCGGCATGTTTAAGCATGTAATCCATGCCGGCATGAAATCCTTTTTGTAACCCTTCCTGCTTAATAAATGCTGAAAGTTGCTCTTTGGGGGTCATATTCGAAAATGTAAATTTGGTTTTTATCCGGTGAAAAGGAAATAGAATGGAACAAATGAATAAAAGAACATTAGAACAATCGAACATCAGAAGTTAAAATCATCTCACAGTCAAGCTATCTCCCAGTCGCCTCCTCTCCCAGTCGCCCCCTCAACTCTCCTTCCTCACAACTCTCGTCATCTAAAACAACTTCCCCACATCCGGTCCCTTAAACCTCCCCAAATGGCTGTATGCTTTTTCGGTTACTTCACGGCCACGCGGTGTCCGCATCATATATCCTTCCTGTATCAGGAAAGGCTCGTAAACTTCTTCTATAGTTCCGGCATCTTCACCCACAGCAGTTGCAATAGTGGTTAAGCCAACCGGACCGCCTTTGAATTTTTGAATAATGGTGCTGAGAATACGGTTGTCCATTTCGTCGAGGCCGTTTTTATCAACCTGCAGAGCTGCAAGTGCATATTGTGCGATGGCCAGATCAATTGTTCCTGTCCCTTTTATCTGGGCAAAGTCGCGCAAACGACGGAGCAGAAGGTTGGCTATACGAGGAGTGCCACGGCTGCGGCGGGATATTTCAATGGCGGCATCCTCGTGTATCGGAACATGCAGTATGCCTGCCGACCGTACAATAATTTTCTTTAACGTTTCAGCATCGTAATACTGAAGTCTTGAATTGATCCCAAATCTTGACCGAAGCGGGGCTGTTAATAAACCTGACCGGGTTGTAGCACCAATCAGTGTAAACGGATTGAGCGTAATCTGCACACTTCGTGCATTCGGCCCCGATTCAATCATGATATCGATCTTGAAATCTTCCATGGCTGAATACAGATATTCCTCCACAACCGGACTCAGGCGGTGAATTTCGTCAATAAACAGAACATCGTTAGTTTCGAGATTGGTGAGCAATCCGGCGAGATCCCCGGGTTTATCAAGCACGGGCCCTGAAGTTACCCTGATGTTAACACCCATTTCGTTTGCAATAATATTCGAAAGAGTCGTTTTTCCAAGTCCTGGAGGGCCGTGCAGTAAAACATGATCCAGCGCTTCGCCACGGCGCGAAGCAGCAGCAACAAAAACCCTGAGGTTCTCTACAATTCCTGGCTGGCCTGCAAAACTTCCAAAATCGAGCGGACGAAGCACTTGCTCAATCTCTCGCTCAACCGGAGTCAGATGTTCAGGAGTCGCATCAAGGTTCTTGTTCATAGTTTTGTTTTATCTAAGTGATCTTTTTATTAAGTCGGAAGACCGGAGTTGGAAGCTCCTTATTACAAACATCTTTGCCAGACAATTGATATTTTCTCCTTCAGTTTAGGTAATCTTAGTTCAATTGCAATTTCTATCGGGTACCAGTAGCTTCTGGCTTATGACTTCTGACTCCCGGCAAACATTGAGTTATATTGTTGCAATCAGGATTTCAAGTATTCAGCAAAGTTATAAAAAAGCAACTGAAGTGAAGCTATATTAATGATTTTCACCATTGAGCAACCCTAAAAACCTATTGAAAATATATATTATTATAATTATCGGAGATCAACGTACCAGCTATTAATTATTCTTTATACATTAGCAAAGAATTTTTAATATCACCACGGCCATGAAAGACATAGTTGTTGCTATCGATTTTTCTAAAGGCTCAATACATGCACTGGAGTATGCTATTGAGCTTGCCAATCTCACACATGCTAATGTAATCATGGTGTGGGTCGATAATGTAAGCAGTAATGAAATTGCCTTTGCAAATGAATCAAAAGAACTCAGAAACGAAGCCAAAGGGAATTTCGATGAATTATTGGCAAAATATAAAGACAAGCTGATTCATGGAAAACTAACTACCAAAGTACGCAAAGGGAGAGTTTATCAGGAGCTTGCCACTTATGTAAAACAAACGGATCACAGTTTATTGATTCTTGGCACACATGGATCTTCCGGATTTGAAGAATTCCTGGTTGGCACAAATGCGTTCAGAATAGTTTCCAGTATTTCGAGCCCTGTTATTACGGTGAAATACAATTATGAAATTCAGCGGGGGTGCAGGAAAATATTGCTGCCTATTTATCATACAGCACAAACTCTGCAAAAACTTATTTTTACGGCCGATCTTGCCCGGACTACCGGTGCTGACATAAATTTACTGGCTCTGAATTCAAGCGGACTTAAATCAGTTCAAAGAATTGTGGACAGCAACGTTTCAAAAGCTGAAAAATACCTCGATGAGCGCGGCGTTAATTATGTTGTTGATCGTATAAACACTAAAAATCTGGCTTCTGATATTATTGA
The DNA here is from genome assembly GCA_020048595.1 of Bacteroidota bacterium. Lineage (GTDB taxonomy): Bacteria > Bacteroidota > Bacteroidia > Bacteroidales > UBA4417 > UBA4417. Next base: position 3,377 of record JAIFMH010000119.1, read on the forward strand.
GCATGCACGATTGGTTGATGCCGACCTTATTGCTATTATGACCGATATTCAGGATCAGGCTAATTCAATTCTCCTGGGGCCTTTTGCACAGCAATTGGTAAGCTACTCGCCGGTACCTGTATTAAGCATGCATCCCAAGGATAACATTACACTGTAATTATTTTTTTAAGGTTATGTTCAGATTTATTTTTATAGTTTTGGTTCTGCTGGTATTCACTTCCCGGGGCATTATGGCTCAAGTATTAGAGCCTGCTGAAGGGAAAGTTGAAATTGTACAGGATGAACGAATTACGCAGCTTGCTGATAAATATCAAAAGATGAGTTTGAACAATCCGGAAATTGATGGGTACAGGGTTCAGATATTTTTTGATTCGGGAAGCAATTCTAAAAACGCGGCTGCAAATATAAAAAGCGGATTCGAAGTCGTATACCCTGAAATAAAATCGTACTTATCGTACAAAGAACCCTATTACCGCATTCGGGTAGGGGATTTTCACACATTGATTGAAGCAGTTGGTTTTCAGAAAAAAATTGCCATCGAATACCCGAATGCTTTTCCTGTAAAAGACAAAATTGTAAAATAAAAAAAGAACTGTGGATTTTCACAGCAGGAATAGGATTTAGTAGGTATAAAGAGCAATAGATTATATCGCATATAAATAGAATTCTTTTATCAGGCTATCAGTTTAAGTTGATTGTCAAATTAACATAAAAGCAGAAAAGGGGATTTTCTATTTCATAAAGTCTACTGTTTTGAAGGTAAGGATGAGTTTCAGTTTTGCCGAAAATGAAAAATATAGACAACTGACATACTTTGAACATAAAAATTTCGTTACTTTATCGCCGGTAAAAATAACTTGTTTTACCACACGCTTTTCATTATCTTAGCCTACTCTAATTTCTGTCAAACCTGTAATTTAGTTAGTATATGGCCAATATTATTGCAGCAATCGATTTTTCCGACTGTTCGGTAAATGCGCTTGAGCATGCTGTTTCAATAGCCACACGAGGAACACTTGATGTTCACATGATCTGGGTTAACAATCCTAGTGTTACAAAAACAACTATCTATTCTGATTCATCGGCAGATCTTATTGATGAGATCAGAAAACAATTTAGTAAACTCGTTGATAAATACAGCCCGCAACTTCCTGAGTCAACTATCGATTTTGTAATTCGTGAAGGTAAAATCTACCGCGAAATAATTGATGAGGCAAAGGAAATGGAAAGTTTGTGTATAGTTATGGGTACACACGGGAAATCAGGATTCGAGCAGTTTTGGATTGGAAGTAACGCTAATAAACTAATTTCGGTTTCACCTTGTCCTGTAATCACTATTAGAACCGGAGTTGATGCAAAACAGGAAATGAGGTGTATATTGATGCCTATCGACAGTACACTTGATACCCGGCAGAAAGTTCCTTTTACTGCCTACCTGGCCCACCTTTTTGAATCTGAGGTTTATGTGCTCTCCCTGTATGCTTCAAAATACAAAAGCATTCAAAAACGTGTGGATGTGTACACGGACCAGGTTTGCACTTACCTGGAAGAGGAAGGGATTAAATTTCACCGGGATGTATTAAGCTGCGATAATCTTACCACGGGTACTATAGAATATGCCAAACGTATAAGAGCAAACCTTATCAGTATTATGACTGAACAGGAAACCAGCCCGTTTAATTTGCTTGTAGGCCCATATGCTCAGCAAATGGTTAATAATTCGCCTTACCCGGTTTTAAGTATCAATCCTTTTGATACTATGCAGATTTCGACCAGATAAAGTACTAGTTCAGCAAAAAAAACATAAAAAAAAGCTCCGGTATGGAGCTTTTTCTTTTTCAGAGCTGACAGGTAAATACGTTAAAGAAAAACCTGTATGAAGCTAATTTCTGATTAATTCCTGTCAATGCAATTCAAGTCGGTGAATGCTTCTTTCAAACGAACTATCAGAGTTTTTTGTGATTCATTCAGCCATCTGCGTGGATCATAAAATTTCTTGTTAGGCTTATCTTCTCCGTCAGGATTGCCAATCTGGCTTTGCAGATAACCTTCGTTTTTCTTGTAGAATTCCATGATGCCTTTCCATGTAGCCCATTGAGTATCGGTATCGATATTCATTTTAACAACACCGTATGAAATTGCTTCGCGGATTTCTTCCTGGGTTGAACCAGATCCTCCATGGAAAACAAAATTGAGAGGTTGAGCAGCCGTATTAAACTTCTTCTCTACATAGTTTTGCGAATTGTTGAGAATAATCGGCTGAAGTTTAACATTACCTGGTTTGTAAACGCCATGTACATTGCCAAATGAAGCGGCAATAGTAAATTTATCGCTGATCTTCATCAGTTCTTCATACGCGTAAGCTACATCTTCGGGTTGTGTGTATAATTTTGAGCTGTCAACATTTGAGTTGTCGATTCCATCTTCTTCACCACCTGTTACACCCAATTCAATTTCCAGAGTCATTCCCATTTTGCTCATGCGGGTAAGGAATTTTTTGGAGATTTCGAGGTTTTCGTGAAGAGGTTCTTCCGAAAGGTCGAGCATATGTGAGCTGAAAAGGGGTTTGCCGGTTTCAGCAAAATGTTTTTCTCCGGCAGTTAAAAGGCCTTCAATCCAGGGCAGAAGTTTTTTTGCAGCATGGTCAGTATGTATAAGTACAGGAACACCATACATTTCAGCCATTGCATGAATATGTTTTGCGCCTGAAACAGCACCTGCTATCGCAGCTTTTTCGCCTTCATTACTCAGGAATTTTCCTGCATAAAAATGAGCGCCACCATTCGAAAACTGAATAATAACAGGCGAATTAACTTCTTTTGCAGCCTGCAATACGGCGTTTATCGAATCGGTACCAACAACGTTAACCGCAGGAAGAGCAAAATTATTTTGTTTTGCAATGCGGAAAATTTCCTGAACGCCATCGCCGGTAACCACACCGGGGGCAACTTTTTGTAACACTTTGTCTGACATATTGTTAAAGATTATGTGATCTGTTAATATACTTTTGCAAAGATACTGATTTTATTATTGATAGAGATTTTGGAAACAAAGTTAATTCTGCCGGATATAATTTTTTGATTTTTAGTCCATTCTATTGTTTTAGTGGTTCGTTTAAAATTATCGGATGCAGGGAGACTGACGTGAGAAGTTACCTTGAAAAATTCACCTCATACAAATAGCACTTTATAGCAATTACCTTTCCTCAGCCCATTACCCGTATTAGAGTAAAATACATGATTAGCGATAGCTTCGTTCTTTTGACCTTTCAAAAAGCAATTCCGTTCAATTCATTATAGCCCCATTTTAATTTGGAAATAACACTTCACTAATCTGACAAAATGTAATTTAATGTGTCATTCTGACACAAGATTCTGAACTAATTAATTTGTGTAAAATATTGAAATACAGTTATATGGAATTTTTTGAGAAAGTAGAGTTTGAATGGCATTCTCTTTGAATTTTCATTAGCAGTAACAAAAATGTCAATGTTCAACATTTTAAAAAGGAGGTTATTATGTCACTTGTAAAAAGAGAAAATTATTCGCCAACATGGCCTGGTTTTCTAAATGATTTCCTGAACCGGGACTGGTACGACTGGAACAATCAGAATTTCTCCCTGACCAATACTACATTACCCTCGGTTAACATTAAGGAAACCGAAAATGAGTTTGAAGTGGAAATGGCTGCACCGGGAATGAAGAAGGACGATTTTAGAATTGAACTCAACAACAGTGTACTTACTATCTCATCCGAAAAGCAGTCGGAAAATGAGACCAAAGAAGGTAAGACTGTTACCCGCCGTGAATTCAGCTATCAATCGTTCAGCCGCTCGTTTACGCTTCCGGCAATTGTTGAAACCGATCGGATAACGGCAAAATATGAAAATGGTATTCTGCTGATAAATATTCCGAAGAAAGAGGAAGCAAAGCCAAAACCACTGAAACAAATTCAGGTATCATAATTCACAGCCGGTTAACGCCGGCTGTGTTGTTTATACTGGTTTTAATTCTGCGAGTATTCTTTTTCATTTTATAGTTCTAACGCAGATAAATTGAGTAAAAGATCTATTCCAATCATTAAATAACTCAATCCAATAGGTTTAGGAGATATACTTCACACATATTAAAAATCCATTTTTTAAAATTTTCTTAGATCTTTTTATAAAAAAGTACAGGATATTCTAAAAAAGTATACTTTTATAGCCACAAGTGTAAAAGATACACTTAAAAAAATGATAGCTCCAGAATCACAACTTTCCAATTTGGTGGATTACACAAATATCCATAATTTGTCAGGCATGCATACATATACAAAATTATACTATTTGTAACAGCTCTTAAGGGTAAAAACAAAACGTGTAACAGATTTCTCATTAAATTACTACTAAACTCATAAATATGACCCGCTACTACAATGGATACGAACAGCATCTGGTTGCACTCGATTGCATTGTATTCGGGTTCGATGAGGGCGAATTGAAACTTTTGGTACTTAAGCGAAAATTTGAACCGGCAAAGGGGGAGTGGTCGCTTATGGGTGGATTTTTAGGAAAGTCGGAGAGTCTTGATGAAGCGGCGTGCAGAATACTCAGTCAACTTACCGGACTATCCAATATTTACATGAAGCAGCTGCTTGTTTTTAGCGATGTGGCAAGGGATCCCGGAGCCAGGACTATTTCAGTAGCGTATTATGCCCTGATAAAAATAGATGAAAACGACCGTTTACTGGCCGAAACTTATGGCGCAGAGTGGGTTCCAATTAAGCAACTTCCTCCTTTGATTTTTGACCATTCTCAGATGGTTGAAAAAGCATTGGAAGCGTTGAGGCGGAGAACATCCCGCGAACCTATAGGTTTCGAACTTTTGCCTGTGAAATTTACACTTCCACAACTTCAGTCGCTTTACGAAAGCATTTGCGGGGAGCTGCTCGACAAACGAAATTTCAGGAAACAGATACTCGAAACCGGGTTATTGGTCAAACTTGATGAGAAAGAAAAAGAATCATCCAAAAAAGGAGCCTTTTTATACAAATTCGACCACAATAAATACAACAGTTATGTCGAGAAAGGATTTCTCTTCCAGTTAAAAGTTAAAAGCGGGCATATAATTAAAGGTAATAATTCATTACAGGTCTGATGCCAGAATATACGATTACGATTTCTCCTGTAGTTTTCTGCATTCATATATCGAATAAACTCAAATATAAACTTAAATAAAATGAAAGAATCAAAAGAATCAGAAGTATGGTTTGTAACCGGAAGTCAACATTTGTATGGAAAAGAAACTCTTAAACAAGTTGATATTGATTCCGAAACCATTGCCAACGCATTAAACGCTTCGGCTAAAATACCGGTTAAAATTGTATTTAAGCCTGTGGTAACCACTCCTACCGAAATTTATGATATATGCCTGGCTGCTACTACCGATAAAAATTGCATCGGTCTGATAACCTGGATGCATACCTTTTCGCCGGCAAAAATGTGGATTGGCGGGTTGAGTGTCCTCAATAAACCGTTCTTACATCTGCATACCCAGTTTAACCGCGATATCCCCTGGAATGATATTGACATGGATTTCATGAACCTGAACCAATCGGCTCATGGCGACCGGGAATTTGGGTTTATCTGCACCCGTTTGCGGTTGAACCGTAAGGTGGTGGTTGGACATTGGCAGGATGAAAAAGTAGTGGACAAAATTGCCGTTTGGACCCGTGCTGCTATGGGGTACAGCGAATCGAAAGGCTTAAAGGTTTGCCGGTTTGGCGACAATATGCGCGAAGTTGCGGTAACCGAAGGCGATAAAGTGGAAGCTCAGATAAAACTGGGCTGGCAAATCAGTTATCATGGAGTAGGCGATTTAGTTAAAAGTGTTGATGCTGTTACTGAATCCGAAGTTGATGAACTGATGAAAGAATATAATGCCCAATATACCATTGCAACCACCGAACTGGAGAATATCCGCTACCAGGCGAAAATTGAAATTGGCATGAAACGCTTCCTGGATAAATACAACTACAAAGCATTTACCACTAACTTTGAAGATCTTTACGGTTTGAAACAATTACCGGGCCTGGCATCGCAACGGTTGATGGAGCAAGGGTATGGCTTTGGCGCCGAAGGCGACTGGAAGCAATCGGCCCTGGTGCGCATCATGAAAGTAATGTCGCAGGGTTTAAAAGGAGGTTGCTCGTTTATGGAAGACTATACCTACCATTTGGATCCCAAACAGCCGGCAGTATTGAGTGCCCATATGTTGGAAATTTGTCCTTCAGTAGCTGAAAGCAAACCAGGTATCGAAGTGCATCCATTGGGAATTGGAGGTAAAGATGCACCGGCACGGTTTGTATTTAATGTTCCCGCAGGAAAAGGAATTAATGCTACCTTGGTTGATATGGGCGGACGTATGCGTATGATTGTTAACCCGGTTACTGTAATTACGCCTGAAGCACTCCCCAAACTGCCTGTTGCCCGTGCTTTATGGGTGCCTGAACCTAATCTCGAGGTTGGCGCTCATGCCTGGATTTTAGCCGGTGGCGCGCACCATACCAGCTTTAGCATGGCATTAAATACCGAATATATGGAGGACTTTGCCGAAATGCTTGGTATTGAGTTTGTTATTATCGACAATGATACCAACATCCGTGAATTTAAACGAGAGCTTCGCAACAACGATATTTACTACAATCACAAAATTAACTCTTAAAACGCATAAAATATGAATGCAGGATTTACCGCAATTGATTACGCGATTTTTATTGGCTACGCAATTCTAATTGTAAGCCTGGGTCTTTGGCTCTCAAGAACCAAGAAAGGTGAGGAAAAGGATTCAAAAGACTATTTTCTGGCAGGAGGCACCCTGTCGTGGTGGGCCATAGGGGCATCTTTGATTGCCGCCAACATTTCAGCCGAACATTTTATT
>JAIFMH010000215.1 GCA_020048595.1 Bacteroidota bacterium
AAAGATGAAGGTATTGATCTTCATAAGGATGCAATGGCAATGCAGCGTTTGAAAGAAGCAGCTGAAAAAGCTAAGATCGAACTTTCAAGTTCATCATCCACCGAAATCAACCTTCCTTATATTATGCCGGTTGATGGAATGCCAAAGCATCTTGTACGCACACTGACCAGGGCAAAATTCGAACAACTTATTGATGATTTGGTTCGTGATACAATTGAGCCTTGTCGCAATGCAATGCGCGATGCCGGACTAACCAATGCCGATATTGACGAAGTGATTCTGGTTGGTGGTTCAACACGTGTTCCTGTAATACAAAAAGCAGTTGAAGATTTCTTTGGTAAAACACCATCAAAAGGAGTTAATCCTGATGAAGTAGTAGCCATTGGAGCAGCTATTCAAGGCGGTGTTCTATCCGGTGATGTTAAGGATGTTTTGTTACTGGATGTAACACCACTTTCATTAGGAATTGAAACATTGGGCGGTGTTATGACCAAACTAATTGAGTCGAATACAACCATTCCAACCCGTAAATCGGAAACATTCAGTACAGCATCCGACAATCAGCCTTCAGTTGAAATTCATATCCTGCAGGGAGAGCGCCCGATGGCAACAGGCAACAAGAGTTTAGGCCGTTTCCATTTAGATGGTATTCCACCGGCAATGCGAGGAGTTCCTCAGGTTGAAGTTACATTTGACATTGATGCCAACGGAATTCTTCATGTATCAGCCAAAGATAAAGGAACAGGAAAATCGCAGCAAATACGTATCGAAGCATCTTCGGGACTTACCGACGCTGATATCAAACGGATGAGAGAAGAGGCCGAACTTAATGCTGAAACTGACCGCAAAGCCAAGGAAGAAATAGACAAAATAAACACGGCTGATTCACTGATATTTCAGACAGAACGTCAGTTGAAAGAATTTGGCGACAAACTTCCTGCTGATAAAAAAGAGCCCATTGAACAAGCCTTGAACAAACTTCGTGAGGCACATAAAAACCGCGACATTGCAGGTATTGACAGCTCAATGGCTGAGTTAAACAGTGTATGGCAGGCTGCAAGCGAAGAAATGTATAAAACAACCCAGGAAGCTGGACAACCCGGAGCCGAACAACAAGGTCAACCCGGACCCGACCAGGCTAAACCCTCTGATCAGGAAGTAACTGACGTTGATTTTGAAGAGGTAAAATAATTGTTCCTCACTATATCTCAGAGGCTGTATCATTTATTGGTGCAGCCTCTTTTTTTTATCTGAGTTACCAAGAATAATTATTTATTAATGAACAAAATGATTTTCAATCAAAAAAAAAATATAATATTTGTATCTTAAAATTAAAACTAATTAAATCTAATCATCATGAAATAACCATTACTTTTTAAATTATTGGCAATTAGCCTATTTACACTTTTTAGTGTAAGTATAGCAAATGCACAAGTGTTTATGACGGAGTTAGCTGACCCTAATAATGATGCTACACTTAGGTATATTGAGCTATATAATGCAGGAACCTCCGATGTTATTTTTACTGAAGGTTCAGGATGGCGTATCGATAAATATACAAACGCAAGTGCTACTGTAAGTCAAACGTTAAACTTAACAGGAACCATTCCTGCAAAAGGATTCTATCTGATTGCGACTGGAACAGATAACGGTAATTTCTTAACAATATATGGTGTAACTGCAAACCAGTTTGATGGAGCTATAGATTTTGTAGCCGGTAGTAATGGTGACGACAATCTGGAACTCTACAATGGAGCAAATGTACTGATCGACCAGTTTGGGATTCCTGGACAAGATGGAACAGGAACAAACCATGAGTTTGAAGATGGAAGAGCTGAACGCGTTGCTACTATTGTTATAGGACAACCAGTTTATGCTGAAGCAGAATGGACAACTTGGTCTGATGGTCCTTTACCTGGCGGGGATTTTGTTGCAACGAAAGATGCTCCTGCTGATTTTGATCCAGGTGCATGGATAGGTCACTCAGATGTAATTGTTGCCGCTGACCTATTCTTCTCAGAATATATTGAAGGAAGCAGTAGCAATAAAGCGCTTGAGATTTTTAATGGAACTGGTGCTGATGTTGATTTAACCGGCTATGTTGTAAAACTAGGTAACAATGGTGGTGCCTGGGGTGCTGATGGTTCTTCTGCGTCTCTGCCATTATCGGGGATTTTAGTAGCCGGCGATGTTTATGTTATTGCTAATGGTCTATCTATTGCTGGCATTCTGGATCAGGCTGATTCAACATTCCTTTATAGTACGACTCTTGAAGGACATACAGTTACAGCGTTTAATGGAGATGATGCTTTAGGATTGTTTAAAGGGGCTGTTTTAATTGATGTAATAGGAACACAAGGAGTTGACCCCGGATCCGGATGGCCGGTTGCTGGTGTTGCAAACGCTACTGTTGACCATACTTTAGTTAGGAAAGCAAGTGTAACTGCAGGGACTACAGATTGGGCTATTTCTGCAGGAACTACTGTTGACGATTCTGAATGGATAGTTAATGTTTCAAACTTTATTGATAATCTCGGCATTCATAGTTTTGGTGAACCTTCAGATGTAACAGCACCAACTTTTACTGCCAACATTGGCAATGGGGATATCAATGTCGCTATAAATACAACAATAGTTTTAACTTTTGATGAAGCCATCCGGAATATTGATGATTCTGAAATTACAGATGCTAATGTAGCTACTTTGCTGACATTAAAAGAAACTGATGCTGCCGGAATGGATGTTGCATTTACAGCAACCATTGATGCAGATAAAAAAGTAATCACAATAACACCTGCTGCTGATTTAACTAATGGCCAGGTTTATTATGCAGCTGTTGCACCTGTTGAAGATGCTGCCGGTAATGCAGCTGAAGCATCCAGCATGACTTTTACAACAATCGCAGCAAATGCGTCTACCATTTCAGATGTTGCCATTACAGAAATCGCACCTTATTTTGCAGGTGATGCTATTACTATTACATGGGTATCATCAAATGTTACTGATGTAAAACTGGAAGCATGGATTCCAAGCGAAAACATATGGAATGAATTGTTTGCTACAACCCCATCTGATGGAACCGAAACATTTACTATTCCTGCAGACGCTCAATATTCAACTGAATATAAATTACGTATTTCGGATGTTGCCAATCCTTTAGTTACAGCTGAAAGTGCTATGTTCACTGTTATTGCTGTTGTAAACGACCTGGTATCGTTAAGAGCTCAGCCGGCAAATGCAATAGTAAAATTTACAGGGATTGCTACTGTTACTTATTCCAGAACAGCATTTAACCAGAAATATATACAGGATGCAACTGCTGCCATTTTAATTCATGACCCTACAACTGCCCCCGGTTTTATTTCAGGTACATATAATGTTGGGGATGGCATTACTAATATAGTTGGTAAGATTGTATTATATAACGGTCTCATTGAATTTACACCAACAGTAGCTACAGGTGAGCCAGCTACCGGGATTGTAATTGTTCCTGAAATCCGTACTCTTGCAAGTTTGACGTCTGCTGATCAATGTAAACTTGTAAAGATTGAAAATTTTGCTTTTAAAACACCGACACAACATGATCCAACCGGATTATTTGTCAAATCAAAGAATTATGATATCGATGGGTTTGATAATACTTTGTATGCTTACAGAACAGCATTTGCAGAATCCGATTATATTGGAGGCATGGTTCCCGTTGGTGTAATGTCGTCAGTTTGCCTTGTAGGACAATTTAATACACAGATGCAGATTACTGCCCGATCATGGTCGGATATGACTTTACCTTTTGTACTACCTAGCATTGTTATCACTGAAATCATGTACACTTCACCTGATGTTTCAGCCAAACAGGAATGGGTTGAACTATACAACAATGGCACAACTGCTGTTGATATGGAAGGATTTTATATCCTGGATGCAGATCCTCTTCATAAAGCTGATCCGATTGTTCTTCCTGCAGGTTCTGTAATAGCTCCCGGCGAATATTTCACAATCGAAACCAGTGATGATGGCAAGCCTGAACTTTTCCCATTTGTGCCTGATGCTATAAGCATAAAATTCAATTTCGGAAAAACCGACGAAGTAAAACTTTTCCATTCAAACGGTCAGTTAATTGATTCGGTTTCATACAACAGCGTAGATCCATGGCCTACAAGTCCTAATGGAGGAGGCTCATCACTTACACTTTGCGATCCTAATCTGGATAACAGCCTTGCAAGTAGCTGGGAAGCGTCAGAAGATGAATTCATTACATTACAAGGAACTACTATAAAGGCTACACCTGGTACAGGTTGTGTTTTACATACTGCAGTAGCACCTAAATTGCAAAGTGGAATTACAGTTTATCCAAATCCCACCAGTGACAACCTGTACATTTCAAATCCTGCAAATGAGCAGTTTGAAATTACAGTATTATCCTCAATAGGTAAACCGGTGAAGTCGATGCAAGCTAACCAGGGTGTAACCTCAGTTGATTTATCTGATTTACCAAAAGGTATTTACATGGTAAAAATGCTGAATAAAACCAGCAGGAAAATCCAGATGCAAAAAGTTGTGGTTAGATAACTAATACATTCTTAAGTACAATACTGCCGATCCTTTCAAATATGAAAGGATCGGCAGTTTGTTTAATACCGATTCCCATAATACATCCAGCAATCAAAAGTAATCCGTGCCGGCTCCGGAAAAAGTGCGGGAAAATACACCAAAGAGATTTAAATTTTCTGACAGTTAGAGCAATTGAATCCTTTTATAATTAATAGGAGAATTCCTAATTCAAACTTAAATTTTAAAAATGAAGTTTCACCTGCTGGCTAAGAAAATATTAATCACCTACAAGAAAGAACCTGCAATCATCTGATTAAATGATGTTTAGCAAACTCAGCAAAGATTAATCGAAATAAATCCAGAAAAGGGTAAATTTGTTATCACTATAAATGCAGGTTCCTGGTTACTCTCATTCTTAGCTTGTGAACTTTCGAAGAAAACAAAAAAGCTAGATAGAGAAGAAAATTCCGAATTTCTATACAGCACCCGTAACCTGAAGAATACAAAATGATGTTCCTACAATTATTTAAACAGAACTAAAATTGTAATAACACTTAAATACAAAAAAATGGCACAAGAAATAGAACGTAAGTTCCTGGTGAAAGGGGATTTTAAACAGGATGTACATAAAGAAACGCGAATAACGCAAGGCTATTTATGCTCTGTTCCCGAACGCACTGTTCGGGTCAGAATTAAAGGGGATAAAGGATTTATCACAATCAAAGGCATAGGTAATGCTTCGGGTGCAAGCCGTTACGAATGGGAAAAAGAAATCCCTGTTAACGAAGTGGAATCACTTTTACAGATTTGCGAGCCGGGAGCAATTGACAAAACCCGCTACCTGGTGAAATCAGGGATTCACACGTTAGAAGTGGATGAATTTCATGGTGAAAACCAGGGATTAATAATTGCTGAAGTAGAATTAAGTGAAGAAGCTGAAGAATTTTTAAAGCCTGACTGGCTTGGTGAAGAAGTAACCGGTGAAGTAAAATATTACAATTCAATGCTGTCGAAACATCCATATTCAAAATGGTAATTGCGGGATAGAATCTAAATGACACAATTTCGGAGAACTTTCAAACAGAAAAAGAACATTTAATTAATGTATCAACTTATAAGCAGCTAAATTTGCTTGTCTGACGATTTTAAATATAGCGACATATAATGCTGATAAAAACCTATAATGATGTTGTTAATTTTCTGAGTTTTGCTACAAATCTCAGAAAACTACGCAGCCGGATAAATCAAAGCATCGATTTGCCGGAAATTATCAGTGAATTCCCGAATTCCCATCCGCGAGGATTTATTAAGGAATTTAAAAAGAGAAGGACAACAATAGTTGAAACCTACCTGCGAATCACTAAATGCCTTGAATCAGCTGACTACAACGAAAGAGTTCATGCACTGAGCTTATTAGCTGAACATATAATGTATTCGCGTTCGCTAAAAATGCCCCTGAATGCCGCAAGAGTGCAGCTTGCGCTGATGAAAGAAGTTGTTAAAAACCGTGATAACAAACGTGTGCAACTCGAATTGATGCGCGATTTTACGGTGTCTTCCTACGGGCATCCCAGGTCAATCCGGAACTTCCTTAAAAAGCTTGATATTATTGAAGTACCCGAAACAGGCGAAGAACTTAAAGATCTGAAAATGGGCTGGGATTTTCATGTTCACGACAGCACTTCGTATGGACGAAAATCACCAATTCAGCTCATTATTGATGCTTTCATTAAAGGAATATCAGAACTTACCATTGCATACAATAATCTCGATAGAGAAGAAGCTGTAAAGGAAGTACTGGAAGCTGGCCGTATCCTGGGCATTAAAGTGAATATCGCGTTAGAATTCAGTGCTCTAACAAATGGAATGCGATTCCATTACATGTATATTTTACCAAACTTTTCGAGTAAAAAAGGACGTTTTAAGAAATTTCTGAAACAAAAAACCGATGACTTCAAAGAGTTTCTCCACGAGCTGGAAGAAAATGAAAAAAAGCGTGAGAAAAATATTGAACAACTTATTGAAGACTTTAACAATGAGCATCTTCCGCAAATCAATGAAGGATATTCACCTGATTCGGTTTACTTCCTGCAACCGCTTTCAATTAAAAGTGACGAGAATGCACCAGGCAATAAGATCTATTCGCGCCGGCAATTGGGAGAGTTTTTATATCCTAAGCTAAAAACAGTTCTGGAAAAAAGAGCATTACAGATTACGGCACTAAAAATCCAAACGGAAAAATCTCCTGAAAAGTTTAGCATTCGCGAAATTGAAGCAATCCAAAAAAGATTTATCGAAATTCGTTCGCAATACAGGAACCTGGCACCGGAAAAAATCAGGCTTGAGTACTTTGCCGGAAACGAATCATTGGTAGCCGAAACGGCTGTCAGCAGTCTCGAAGATATTTATAACCTTGCTAAAAAAGCAGGAGGCAGTATCAAATTTATCCAACCCCTCGAACATGGTTTGCAGGCTGCTATTGATAAAATACTCGAAAACCATGAAATGCTGTCTTTTACCGAGATATACAACATGTACGGTACAATTGACACCAAAGAATCTGATTTTGTTGTTTTTGCCAATTTCATCAAATTCCTTAATGAAGGCAATAAAGATAAATTAATTCTATTTCTTAATTCAAATAGCTTAACATTTAATCAGTATAAATTAGAGAGTACACTGGAATATTTCAGGCATGATAAGCTAATCCCGGCTATTGGAAGCGATGCTGCAGGCCGATCAACCTTAGCACCTGGAATGGGATTTGTTTTAGAAAGCAGGATTGCAAAACATCAGAGAAAATACTTTGCAAAAAATCATTATACGCTACCGGATGAAATCTCCAATTTAATTTTCAACCTGGCAAGAATCCCAAAAACTCCTCTCAAAAAGAAAGAAAAACCAAAAATCATTTGTTTGGGTAAACTCGATGCCGGAAAGCACAATTTGCTTGGTGACGAAAAGATTGAAAAGCTTATCAGTCCTCTGCGCGCATGGGAATACCTGAATCCTGCAATAAAAAATTCCTTATTTATTCTGATTGGATTTATTCCGGCATATCTTACTGTTGGTTATGAATATGCGTTTTTATGGTTTGCCATCACAGGTTCACGAAATATGTTCGTTGATGTAATTTCAGGCAACGGTTTCAGGCCAAAGGAGTGGCACTCAAATGATATTAACTGGACTAATTTTGCTCATTCCCTTTTTTGGACAGGCTTTTCGGTGCCAATTCTGGGATTTGTCAAAGCACAGTTTGATATAGCCTGGACAGGACCTCATGAAGGAGCACTATTTGAAACCGTAAAATTCTTTTGCCTCAACATTTCAAATGGTATATATCTTGCAACTCATAATTACATCAGGGGATTTGATAAAGTTACCACCAGGAGCAATTTTTTCCGTAGCATCATCGCCTGGCCATTTGCAGCAGCATTTTCGCCTTTAGGCAATGCTTTGTTTCTGCCAAGTATTGTACAAGCTAAATTCTGGTCCGATTTTGTCGCTTCAATTATTGAAGGAAGTGCCAAATACAAAAATATTATCCGTGTGAAAGACCAGATAATGAAGAGATTAATACCCGATTTAATAAGTGAAGACGATGAAACAGAAAAACTTGCTATGCTTGATATGATCTATTTTGTGAACGAAAGCACGCGAGCTAAAACTGCATTAAGAAAACAACTTGTTCCAAACCAAAGTACCTTTAAAAAGCTGAAAACTGTAATTCTGAGAAAAAAGAAAAAAATTGAAATGCCTAACGAATCGTTCATTGAACTTAAAAAGCGGCTGGAACGCCCTGCAATGGCCAATGATTTGATAGATTATATTATTGAACATTATTATCGTGAGCAAAGCCTGTTCCTGATTAAAATGGTATCGGAAAACTATTACAAATTACAGAAATGGTTCGAAAAAATTGATAAATAGTAATTCAATTGAGGTAATTTATTTAATGTATTTCTCCGATAGGAATAAGCATTGCATCATACCAATCAACTATAACTGAAACTAATATTTAAAATCAGGATCATTTATTATTTGTGTATCTAAATAGTCTAAAATCAGAAATTATCAAGCTATATTGCTGTATATCAATTTTTTGCGCTTGTTTTTCTATTTAATCTCTATACATTGGGTATTTAACTTCTGTTTTTTTATTCCACTAATAAAATAATAGTGCGTTCATAATTGTTATTTTTGAAGTGTGAAATTAAATTTATGAAAAAAATACTTGTAATTGCTTTCCTGATTACAGCTTCTCTTGCTTTATTTGCTCAGAGCAGCAAACCATTGCGACTTGAAATACCGGCACCTGCAGGGAGTGACCCTTTTAATTATGTAACTGCAGGGAAATATGGGATATGCGTATTTTTTCCAACAATAAGTGAAAGTGGGAAGGATAGCATCAGTTGGTCATTTATGATGACTGATGACCAGCTTAAAGAAAAATGGCATAAAATGTTTCCACTTCATAAGGATGTAACCTACTTGAAAAGCCTATCAACAAAGGAAGCTATTTATTTACTTTTTCATGATACCAAGAGAAGTAAGGACGGCAATATTTTTGTTTTTATGATAATACCCCGCCTGCAGGTAGTTACTGAGCACAGAGGTGCCATACCTGATAAGGCAGAAGTTGTTGATTTCGACATATCAGATAATGTTGCTTTTATTGGTTATAACAGCAGAAAAAATCAACCTGGAATTATTGGATTTTCACTTGTTTCAGGTGAAAAACGCAACTATGAAATCACATCTGAAAAAGATGCCCTGCTGCTGGATCTTG
>JAIFMH010000107.1 GCA_020048595.1 Bacteroidota bacterium
AGAGACGCGAGGCATCGCGTCTCTACGAACCACGAATGGATTGCAGAAAACCATTTACCGCGCTGTGCGATACTTTTTCGTGTTTGAAAAATTCGACTGCATGCTTTTTTTCTTCATCCGTAGCATTGTAAACATTGAGAATATTGAGCAAATGCATCTTCATATGCCCTTTTTGAATACCTTTGGTAACAAGTGATTTAACAGCCGAATAATTATTCGCAAGCCCGGCAGCCGATGCTATCATCATCAACTCAGATGCATCAGGATTTCCAAGCAGATCGAGCGATAGCTTTGCCAATGGATGCAGATGAGTAAGTCCGCCAACAGTACCCACAGCCATTGGAACTTCGAGTGAGAAACGGAATGTATTTCCGGAGATCTCCACTTTCGACAAGCTGCTATAATCACCGTTACGCGACGCATAAGCATGTCCGCAAGCTTCCACGGCCCTGAAATCATTTCCGGTAGCCAACACAACAGCATCAATTCCATTATAAATGCCTTTGTTATGTGTGGTTGCCCGGTACCTGTCGACCTGGGCTATTCGAACACCGGTTTCGAAACGGGTTACAAATTCTCTGTCGGTATATAAATCATCATAATGATGTCCTTCCTTTATTTCACCTTCAACCCAGGTACGTACCAGACAATCGGGTGTATAATTGGAGAGTATTGACATGATCACCTGCAGGCTGAATGGAGAAAAGTCTACACAACCTGCCGCAAAATCGCGTAAGGTATCGGCAAATTCTTCCAGGCACGAATTGATAAAATTAGCACCCATTGAATCCTTTGTGTCAAATGTTGCCTTAACCTGGTAGTAATCAGGAATTTTATCCGTCATATCCACCAGTTTGATATCGAGGATACCTCCGCCACGTTTCATCATATTTGAAGTGATGCGTTCCGTATTCGCAATCATTTGTTTCCGGATTTCAGGAAAAAACCGGTTGAGTAAATTAAAACCGCCATTCCAGGTAAAATGCACCTGTCCTATTTTTTCGATACCAATCACTTCACTGTGAAAACCTCCTCTCTCGGCCCAGAATTTAGCTGCACCAGATGCTGCAGCAACAACCGAACTCTCTTCAATAACCAAAGGAACCATATACATTTTCCCGTTAATCAGGAAATTGGGCGCAACTCCATAAGGGAAAAAATAATTACCAAGCGTATTCTCGCTGAATTCATCGATCATCTTCTGTGTTGCAGGATCACGATGCCAGGATGCATGCAAGGTGTTACTAAAAAATTCGGGATCGGCTACTTTGGATGATACCAGATCGATTTTCTGATCCTTGTCAAGGCGGGAAAACCCGGTAGTAATAGTATTAAGTTTCATTATTGGATTTTAATAGCAAAGCTAATGAATCGGTGCGAGTATAAAACAAAAACGTACTCAATTAACATTTGCTGCAATAGATTGTTTACTATTTTAATTAATATTTTAAACAGATGCAGATGATTTCCGGGAAGCTAGTTCAGACCAAATCCATTATAATGGGAATATTTATGATATTCTGAATTTAATATCGCTCTTCTAAAAAAATCAATAGCTTTGTGAACGTAACCTATTCAAATCATTCCATGCAATATTTGTCGGCGGATTGTATTATCCCAATAGAAGGCGCAACCGCATACAACAGTGTACTTGCTGTTAATGATGACGGTACAATAGATGGAATATTTGATAAAAATGAGTTATCAGGGTCAATGTATGAGATCCGGCACTACAACGGAATACTCTGTCCGGGTTTTGTAAATACGCATTGTCATCTCGAACTTTCTGGTATTGAAGGATTGATACCTGAGGGCAAAGGGCTGGATGCATTTGTCCGTAAGCTTGAGAGTGTCAGAAAAAGTGCTTCTGTATCAAATATCCTCAAAGCAATTGAGAATGCCGCTTATAAGATGGAACAAGCCGGGATTATTGCCACTGCTGATATTGCAAACGGGAATACTTCTCTTGATTTCAAGAGTAAGAGCAGGCATTATTTTCACACTTTCGTTGAAGTATTCGGATCAGATCCAAAATACGCGGATACCATCTTCGAAAAAGCGATGGATCTGAAAAAGCAATTTGAAACTCATCAACCAAGTGATACGGTATCCATTACACCACACGCAACATATTCGCTATCGGAAAAACTAATGATGCTGGTAGCCATTGCCGGAAAAGATTCTTTACTTAGCATACATCACCAGGAAAACGATGATGAAAATCTCTTTTTCGAAGATGGAAGCGGACCATTAGCAGCCAGGAGGAAAGCGTTTAATCCTGATTTACAGAAATTTCAAGGAACTAAAAAACGACCTTTGGAGAGCATAGCCGGACATTTTGATACTTTTCAAAAACTTCTCCTGGTGCACAATACTGTATCCGGGCAAAAGGATATCAGTTTTGCAGAACAGTATTTCAAGAATATTTTCTGGTGCTTATGTCCCAATGCAAACCTGTATATCGAAAACCGACTTCCGGATATTGACCTTTTCCGTGCGAATGGTTGTAAAATCACCTTAGGCACCGATAGCCTGGCATCGAACCATCAGCTGAGTATTCTTGAAGAAATAAAGACTATTCAAAATCATTTTCCACACATTCCATTAACTGAGTTATTAAGCTGGGGAACCATAAATGGCGCTAAGTTTTTAGGACTGGAACACACGCTGGGAAGTTTTGCGAAAGGCAAATGCCCCGGTGTTGTCCTTATCGAAAAAGCGGATATTCAAACTCTTAAGCTCAAACCCGAAACTACATCACAACTTATAATCCCGGCCCACGTATGAAAGTAATTCTGAATAACAGCGAAATAATTATATTTAAAGGAGCTACCATCAGCGATATGGTTTTAGCATATTCTGTTCGTAGCCACAAAATGTTGATAAGCGGAAAACTTTGCGTTTATGACAGGTTTGGAAATTTAACTGAGATTGATGGACCTGTGTATGAAGGGCAAATGTTCTTTTTAAAAAGAAAGGAATGAGATTATTGTGAGATTTTAGTAATCTGCAAAGAATAAACCACCAAGTCCCTTACCTTTGTATATGCAATTTCTTCTACGATACTTTAATTAAAAATATTTAACACTCAATCTCCATGAAACTGAAATCATTTCTTCTGTTTGTAGCAATTTTTACACTCTTTTCAGTTAACAACCAGTCGGTTGCTCAGAAACACAGGAAATCCACTGAGATTATTATTCTGCACACCAACGATATGCATTCCCGAATCGATAATTTCGGAAAACTGGCATACCTGGCTGACAGTTTGCGTAAGACACACAAATATGTTTTCCTGGTTTCTGCCGGTGATAATTTTACTGGAAATCCTATTGTAGATATGTATCCCGACAAAGGTTTTCCAATGATAGATCTGATGAACAAGCTTGATTTTGATGTAACTGCTGTTGGCAACCATGAATTTGATATGGGACAGGAACTGCAGAATAAACGACGGGAGCAGGCTAAATTTCCATATGTGACTTGTACTATTGATGTATCAGGAGCTGTGGTTAAACCTTACGAACCCTATGTTCTTCTGAAAGCCGGTAAGATAAAAATACCTTTCCTGGGATTACTCCAACTAGGCGAAAACGGTTTACCCGACTCACATCCATCGCGTCTCGAAGGGCTCAAATTTACAAATGGAATAGAAAAAGCCAAAGATTTTATCAGTCTTAAAGACAAATACGGAATGCTGGTTGTCCTTTCGCATCTGGGTGTTGATGATGATGAAATTCTTGCAAATACCTATCCACAGCTTGATTTAATCATTGGCGGACATTCGCACACAACCATGAATAAGCCAATGATGGTAAACAATGTAATGATTGTTCAAACAGGTTCCGGCTTAAAAAATATCGGAATTACTACCCTTCAGGTTACAAAAGGAAAAATTACCGATCGCAGGTATGAACTTGTTCCACTGGCAAGTATTACTAAAACTGATCCCGAAGTTCAGGCAATGATCGATAAATACAACAGCAACGAGGAGATGAAGCGGGTTGTTGGTTTTGCAGAGACAGCTTTCAGCAGCCAGGAAGAACTTGGATATATGATGACAGATGCCATTACTTCGCGTTTAAAAGTTGACTTTGCATTTCAGAATGGCGGTGGAATCCGGATTTCAGAATTACCCCAAGGCAATATTTTGTTGAAAGACATTTTCCGTCTTGATCCGTTTGGCAACCAGGTTGTAACCTATACCATGACTTCCGACGAAATTAAATCGCTGATAAGCAATGCATATAACAGGGAAAAATCAATTGACCTTGCTCCATCAGGCATGAGCTACACTGTAATTGTAAATTCAGAAGGATTATGTGCTGAGGTGGAAATCAAAGATAAAACGGGAAACATCCTGGATACTGGCAAATCCTATACGGTTGGCGTAAACAGCTACATAGCAGCTAGCTACAAGTTTAACCATACAGATCCGGGAACTACTAATTATAACACCACCGCACAAATTTTACTCGATTACCTTGAAGATGCTAAAAAGGTAAATTATGCTGGAGTAAAAAGGATTTCAGAAAAAAAGTAATTGAACTTTCAAAAAATAATTTACCACTTATCCGGTTGTTTAACTGCCGGTGCCTGCATCCCCTGCTTCAGGCTTTCAATCATTTTGAGAGTAAAATCATCCACCTGCTTAAGGTAATCGTCCCATAGAGGAATGTATGATTGATCCTGCTTGTTCATATAACGTTCGAGAGGCTGGCGCGACTTGTCTTTAACATTAAAATTTGTAATGGTGTAACGAAAGCGGCCTTCCTTCATTTCAAGTTTCATCGAATAATCGACAATTCCTGCCATAAGTGTAGTCCCTTGTTCCTTCCTGCTAAGTTCGATGCGGTGTATAATTTCTATCACCCCACTTGCCTGATCACGTACTTTGGTAGCATCAACCGGGTTTTTATATTGTTTATTGGTCCATTCGATTGCGCGGTTAAATAATTCGGCAGGTGTTCCGGGAACGGTAACCACTTCCTTGTAAGTAATCAACTTTGTTTCAGGATCAACGGGCATCTTAAATGTTGTTTCCTGAGCTCTTACGGTTATTCCACTCAGCATCAGCGCTGAGGCAATTATAGTTAAAACAGATATTTTCATGGAGATTAATTTAAAAACGTAAAAACAACTTTCGTGCCGTTACGAAAACTATTTATCTTTTACCGGCTTCCGGACGATGATATATACATCTTCGCTGTCGCGTTTCATCAAATATTTTTCACGGCCAAGTTTTTCTAATTCAAGTGAATCACCCAACAACCGACTCAGTTCAATACTATCTTTATGAGCCTGATCGCGGAAAAATTGCAATTCTTTCTTCAATCCTGACAGTTCTTTCCTCATTTTGTATTGAGAAATCAGGTTGTTGCGATCAAGAAACAGCATCAAAATCAGGAAGGCAACACCAGCAATCAGGTATTTATTCTTTAAGATAGGCGGTATTTTATCGACAAACTTCTTTATCATAATGAAACAAAGGTATTAAAAAAAGGGGTTGGGGATTGGGGATTAGGGGTTAGGGAAGATGTAGAAAAATTCGATGGTCATTCAATTGCTAAGGTTTGGATTGTTGGAGTTATTGAGAGTTTATTAGTTGTAATTCAATTATCATTCAATTGTTGTTTGGGTATTGAGGTGTGGGAGTTGAGTTTCGGAGCTTTTTGTTTTAGTCCTGGAATTTACAATCCAATATCGTCTGCAATTTCAGTCATGGCGGAAATAGCTATCGCAGCAAACTGATCAATCGGAACACCTATCAATTCACATTCCAATATATTTTCGCGTTTTACAGAAGCGGCAAAAGCTTTTTCTTTCATGCGCTTAACAACCGATTTGGTTTTAACAGATGCAATTTTCTTATCCGGATATACCAAAGCAGTAGCCATTACAAGTCCGGTTATGGTTTCGCCGGCAGCTAAAGCATGCTGAAATTCCGTAGTCCTGTCCTTGCCTGTGGCGATTTCGTTATGCATCCCAATGGCATCAGTAATATCAGAATCAATTCCCATTTCAGATAGCCACTTTGCTGCTTCCGGGCCATGCGTATATGCATCAGCATTAGTAACCTCAACATCCAGGTCATGAAGCAAGCCGGCTTGTGCCCATGCTTCGGCATTACGGCCGAGGTGCAAAGCCAAAGAGTGCATTACTGCTTCGGAAGCCAGGCTGTGGGCAATCATTTTTTCGTTCTTTACATATTTCCGAAGCAATACAAGCGCTTCTTCGCGGGGAAGAATCATAGTTATGGATTTAGGGGTTAGGATTTAGGGGGTTTGGGGTTGAGAATACAGGATGAATACATTTTGGCAAAGTTATCAAAAAAGTGTTTTTACTTTCTTTTCTTTTCAAACGTTCGAATGAAATGAATATTTTTGCGTTACATAAATTAATCTGAATCAACATGAAATTACTACGGAAACTTATAATTGCGTTTATCCTTCTGCCATTTATTACGTTTGCTCAGGACAGTGAAATATATACGTTTCTGAAATCCATTCCCGGTGCTGAGGTTATAAAAAAGGATACTACCGCATTTAAAGAATTCTACATTATAATGCTACCTCAGGCTGTGGATCATAAAAATCCAAACAGTGCATCCTTCAAACAGCGGATTTATGTAGGCCACGAAGGATATGACAAACCAACAGTTATGGAAACGGAGGGTTATGGCGCTGACTGGGTTTCATCAAACACTATGTCGGAACCAACAAGCCTGCTTAAAGCCAACCAATTGTATATTGAACACCGCTACTTTGGACCTTCAACGCCCAGCCCGGTTGACTGGAAATACCTTACTGCCGAGCAGGATGCAGGCGATTATCATTATATCCGCAATCTGTTCGGAAAGGTATACACAGGAAAATGGATTGCTACCGGTGTTAGTAAAGGAGGACAGACCGCAACCGCATACAAGGTTTTTTATCCCGATGATGTAGATGCTACTATTCCATATGTAGCTCCAATAAATTATGCAAGGCTGGATCCACGCATAGATTCTCATTTTAAAAGTGTAGGAACCAAAGAACAGCGCAAACAGATCAAAGATATTCAGTTGTATCTGCTGAAGAATAAAGCAACTGTATTACCAGCATGGAAGAATATTGCGAATAAAAATGGATTTAAATTCACTATTGTGGATGAAGAATCAGCATACGATTATTCCGTTTTGGAGTATCCATTCTCGTTCTGGCAATATACAGCCGATGCTGCAACTCTTCCTGATCTAAAAGCCACAACTGCTGATAAAATGGCGAGATACCTTATTCAGATTGTGCCGCCATTCTGGTACACCGAAGCTGCCAGCGTTTACCAGGCAGCTAATTACCAATTCTATACTCAGCTTGGCTATTACGAATACGACGAGAAACCTTTCAGAAAATATTTGAAAAATATAGATTATCCAAACTCTGTTTTTGTTCCAAAAGGGGTTCAAATAGTATGGGATCCCTCCTACCAGGAAAAATTAAAGGCATTTATCAATAGCGACCCCAAAAATATGATTTATATTTATGGTGAAGCTGATCCATGGGGAGCAACAGCAGCTGAAATAAAATCAGGAAGCGGAAGCCTGAAAATGGTTCAGGCTGATGGAACTCATGGAGCTCAGATCGCCACGTTAAAACCGGAACAACGCAAACTAGTCATAGAAACACTTGAAAAATGGCTGGATATGGATATTGATTAGACTACATTCGATTTTTTCTTTGAAACAGACCAACCCATTACATTTCAATTTTAATAGTGAAAAAGACTTTTCATTTCCTGGCACTTCCTCTTCTCTTTATATGGGAACTTCCTCAGAACCTGCTGGGTCTGGTTGTTTATGTCATAATGAGAAGCAAGAAAAAGATAATTCAAACTGAATTGGAATCGCATCATCTTTTTTTTGAAACTCCAAAAACGGGAGTGAGCCTGGGATGGTTTGTTTTCTGGACGCCGGCAGGCAACCGGTTTTCGAACCTTATAAATGACTGCCGCATGCATGAATACGGACATACCAGGCAATCACTGATGCTTGGGCCGTTGTATCTTTTTGTTGTTGGAATTCCTTCCCTATCAAGAGTGCTTTATAGCAAATGGTATTACAAAAAACACGGCTACAGTTGGGGAAACTATTTTAACGGTTTCCCTGAAAATTGGGCAGATAAATTAGGTGGTATCAGTGTGCCGAAAGGTTAAATAAAAAAAGCTACCCGATTAAAGATAGCTTTTCCTAAATTCCAGATGCAATTTATTGATCAGAACTTATGCTTTTTGATCTTCAGTCTCAAAACCATATTTCCATAATAAAGCTGCCACGATTGCGCCTGATATAGGAGCTACAAAGAACAACCATAACTGTGACAAAGCCTGTCCACCAGCAAAAATGGCCGGCCCAAAACTACGGGCAGGATTAACCGAAGTGCCCGTTACAGGAATTACTACTAAGTGAATCAGCATAAGTGTAACACCAATTGCCAGTCCGGCCATAGTGCTGTTACCGTATTTTGAAGTTACCGCTAATATCACAAACAGGAACAGGCATGTAAATACCGCTTCTGCTATAAATGCACTTCCTATACTATAATTACCCAGATATCCTTCGCCCCAGCCATTAGCGCCAAGTCCCCATTCGGGCATTACCCAACCCGGACTTCCACTTATAATAAGATATAAAACTCCTGCTCCGATTGCTGCACCAATAAGCTGCGCAACAATGTACCCAACAGCATCTTTTGCAGTCATCCGCCCTGCAACCAATACTCCTACAGTTACGGCAGGATTAATATGGCAACCAGATATTCCTCCGATTGCATAAGCCATAGCAACAACTGCAAATCCAAAAGCAATTGAAATCCCGAGTAATCCAGCTCCTGCAGGCCCAACCTGGGCATTGCCTGAAATTACTGCCGTACCGCAACCAATAAGCACAAGACTAAAAGTCCCGATTAATTCAGCCAGATATTTTTTCATATAAATAGGTTTAAGTTCATGACAAATATATCAAATTAATTATTTAACATATGATAACAAACTGTTAATATAAAAAAAATTTTTTTATCCCGACTCAAATCCAATGCAGAATGATAGAATCATTTTCTTTTATCTCATTAAATCTGGTAAATTTGTTTTTGCAAATGGGGCATTTATAAAGTGAATTATTTTGCCATCTAAAATCCGTTGCAATTTACATGTAAATGATAATCTGCTTATTATGGAAAAACATTTTCCCAAAAACAAAAAAATAAAAAAAATAATCCGTGAAACTGCAGAAATAGCCGGACACCTTTGGCTTCGGGGATGGGC
>JAIFMH010000371.1 GCA_020048595.1 Bacteroidota bacterium
ATGGGCGAACAATACCTCCGCGTAGTTCAAAACCTGATTGCATTGCCTGGCCAAACCATCGAAGATTTAAAAGAGATCCATTCACATCCTATTGCCATACAGCAATGTGCCGTTTTCCTGAATGAACTCCGTCGTAAAGGCGTGAAAATTATTGATTCCGTTGATACAGCGCTCAGTGTAAAATGGATCAGGGAAGAAAACCTGATGGGTGTTGGCGCTCTTGGCAGCGAATTGGCAGCGCAAATGTATGAAATGGAAATCCTGAAAAGGGAAGTTGAAACCAACAAGCGCAATTTTACCCGTTTCCAGATTATTACTGAAAGTGACGCAGTAAAGGAGCTGGAACAAATTGCAAATCAAACTATTAACAAGGCAACGTTATGCTTCTCGCTTCACCACGAGGAAGGCAGGTTGTCGCAGGTGCTGTCGGTACTTTCATTTTACAAAATGAACCTGACTAAAATCCAGTCCCTGCCTATTGTCGGAGTCGAATGGGAATATTTCTTCTATATCGACCTGGTTTTCCCTGATTATGCCCGATATCAGCAAGCTTTGGATGCAATCAGACCTTTAACAGAACAATTACAAATCTTAGGAGAATATCAAAATGGACAACGGCCACCCGAAAATAAAACCATCGAAGAGAACTGAGCTGGTTCAGGAGTATTATTTTTCGCATAAACTCAGGCAGATAGCTGAGATGCGGGAAGCCGGCCTGGATATTATAAACCTGGGTATCGGAAGTCCTGATTTGCCACCAACTTCAGCCGTAATTGAAAAATTAAGCGAGGCTGCAAAGTTGCCTAACGTACATGGGTATCAAAGTTACAATGGCATTCCTGCATTGCGCAACGCTTTTGCAGATTGGTATCAGAAATACTTTAATGTAACACTGAATCCGGCTACCGAAATACTTCCACTTATCGGATCGAAGGAAGGCATTATGCATATCAGCATGGCCTTTGTTAACGAAGGCGATGAAGTGCTGGTTCCAAATCCTGGATATCCTACTTACACATCTGTATCAAAATTGACAGGAGGAAATGTCCGCTTCTACAACCTGAACGAAAAACAAAACTGGCATCCTGATTTACAGGAACTGGAAAACAGCGATCTGAGCAAGGTTAAAATTATGTGGGTGAACTATCCGCATATGCCAACAGGCACAAAAGGATCTAAAAAGCTTTTCGAAGAACTGGTTGCATTCGCACACAAACACAGCATTTTATTGGTCAACGACAATCCATACAGTTTCATTTTAAACAATGAGCATTTAAGCTTGTTATCGGTAGATGGAGCAAAGGAAGTGGCGCTGGAACTGAATTCCATGAGCAAATCGCATAATATGGCCGGCTGGCGTATCGGGATGGTTGCCGGGCATGCAGAATATATCCAGAGCATTGTAAAAGTTAAAAGCAACATGGATTCCGGCATGTTTCAACCAATGCAGCTGGCAGCCGTCGAAGCTTTAAAAAGCAACGACGATTGGTATGTTGATAACAACAAAATCTATAGTTCGCGCCGTAAGCTGGTTGAAGACATTATGCACAAACTGAATTGCACTTTTGACCCATCACAATCCGGGTTATTTTTGTGGGGAAAAATTCCGGCAAAGTATTCCAATGGCGAAGAACTAACTGAAGAAATCCTTCACAAAGCACATGTGTTTATCACACCCGGAATGGTTTTTGGCGATCAGGGCAATGAGTATATCCGGATTTCGCTTTGCGCAAATGAACAGATGTTAAACAAGGCTCTTGAAAGGTTGGCGGGGCTGGGAGATTTTTGAGGTACAATTTACGAGGTACGAGGTACGAATAACGATTAACAAATAACGATTAACGAATAACATTAAACGATTCAGAAAGGAAATAACGTTATGAAAGTTTGCATCATCGGTATTGGATTAATAGGCGGTTCCCTGGCAATCGACCTTAAACGTCGGGGGTTTGCCAGCATTGTTATAGGCGTTGATAATAACAAGCACCATCAGAATATAGCATTACACAGTGGCCTTGTTGATAAAATCGACACACTACAGAATGCTGTAAAAAAGTCGGATCTTATCATTTTAAGTACTCCTGTAAATACAAACAGGACTTTGTTACCCGAAATACTTACCCTGATTGAAGGAACTGATAAAGTTGTTATTGACATGGGTTCAACCAAGGCAGGAATTGCCGAGGCTGTGCTGAATCACCCGGGCCGCGGACGTTATGTAGCATCGCATCCAATGGCAGGCACTGAATTCTCAGGTCCTATGGCTGCTATTGGCAAACTATTCGACTATAAGCATGTTATTATATGCGACAAGGATCTTTCGGATACTGATGCGCTTAGAACGGTTGTTGACATGTATAATTTACTGAATATGCGGATATCCTATATGACTGCCATTGATCATGATATTCACGTTGCGTATGTATCGCATATTTCGCATATCACTTCATTTTCACTGGCTCTGTGTGTACTTGATAAAGAAAAAGATGAAGAGAATATCCTGAAACTGGCTGCCGGTGGTTTTGAGTCCACCGTACGACTTGCAAAAAGCAATGCCGAAACCTGGGCTCCGATCTTTCTGCAGAATTCCGAGTACATCATTGAAGTATTGGATAATTATGTTGAAAAGATGAGTCTTTTTAAGAAATACATTCTGGATAAAAATACCGAAGGCCTTACGGAACTGATGAATGAAGCAAATAAAATAAGGAAAATATTGAATTAAGGGGTTAGGATTTGGGAGTTAGGTTTTAGGGAAAGCAAGCCTAAATTGATAGTACACATAAAGGTTGTTTTTTCTGAATATCTCAAAGAATCCCTAGCAAAGCTGAACCATTAACGTTTAACCATT
The DNA here is from genome assembly GCA_020048595.1 of Bacteroidota bacterium. Lineage (GTDB taxonomy): Bacteria > Bacteroidota > Bacteroidia > Bacteroidales > UBA4417 > UBA4417. Next base: position 2,852 of record JAIFMH010000371.1, read on the forward strand.
AACAAATAACGATCACCCACCATGGAAACAAAACTTCAACTCGAACCTTTAGAAAACTGGAGCATATACAAAGGCAGGCCATTACTGATTTCAGGACCATGCAGTGCCGAAACAGAAGATCAGGTAATGGAAACAGCGCGCCAACTGGCAGCTTTGAAAAAGGTGGATGTTTACAGAGCCGGAATCTGGAAACCACGCACACGGCCTAATGCATTCGAAGGTGTTGGCACCGAAGGACTTAAATGGCTAAAACGCGTAAAAGAAGAAACCGGCCTTGCAACCGGAACTGAAGTTGCCACGCAAACCCATGTATACGAAGCCCTGAAATTTGGTGTTGATGTATTGTGGATAGGTGCCCGAACTTCGGCAAATCCTTTTGCTATGCAGGAAATTGCTGATACATTGAAAGGTGTGGATGTAATGGTTCTTGTTAAAAACCCGGTAAATCCCGACCTTGACCTTTGGGTAGGAGCCATAGAGCGTTTATATGCTGCAGGCATCAGGCGGATAGGAGCCATACACCGCGGTTTTTCAGCTTACGAAAAAACAGCGTATCGCAATCAGCCCAAATGGCAGATACCAATTGATCTGCGGATGCGTATACCCGGTTTACCAATGATTTGCGATCCAAGTCATATCGGAGGTGCAAGGAAATACTTGTTTGAAATTGCGCAGGAAGCAATGGACCTCAATTATGACGGACTAATGCTTGAATCACATATTGATCCGGATAATGCATGGAGTGATAAAAGCCAGCAGGTTACGCCAGCAGATTTATTGGAATTACTTGATAAATTAGTACTCCGCCAATCGGTTTCGAGCGATGCCAAATTTCTTGATAAGCTGAGCATACTGCGTAGCCAGATCGACAGGTTCGATGAACAACTCCTTGATTTGCTGGAACAACGTATGAATGTAGCCGAAACCATTGGGAAGTATAAAAAGGATAATAACATCACTATTTTACAAAACCAGCGTTGGGAAGAAATCATCCGAAAAGTGGCAGAAAAAGGCCGGAGCAAAGGCCTGAGTGAAGAATTCATAGAGCAGATGTTCAAAGCCATCCATCAGGAATCCATCAATCACCAGATGAAGGTGATGAATGCAGCGAGTTAGTATTTACAGAATTTATTCGATTTACTATTAATCCGGGCGCACCAATTAGGTTGCATCCGGATTTTTTTTTCAACCTGGAACAGTTGCTATGAAAATAAAAAATTGCAGGAAATAAAAAAATCAACCATCCATTCTTTTACAGCCAGTGACTCTTCATACAAAGATGAATGAGTTCGGTAATATTATGGGTCAGTGTTTTTTCCATACAATTGCGCTTGTGGTTTTTAACAGTATGAATGCTGAGGTTTAGCCTGTCAGCTATCATTTTACTGCTAAGCCCTTGGTGGCAAAGCTTTATGATTTCCATTTCACGATTCGACAATTGGGAGTTGTCATTGTTCCCATACACTTTGGTGGAAACCTTTTGATAACCCAGATCAGCTGAATACTTAAAAATAGACAGGATCATGGTTTCATCGGTCTTAAAATCGCCTATTTCGGTAAACACTCTCAGGTTCAGAACCGGTAACAGATCATCATCCGATATGGATAAGGTGCCTTCCTGCAGAAATTGTGAAATACTTCCATCCTTCCGGATATACCTGTGATTGAATGAAAAGCGGTATTCGGTTAGTTCGGCAGCCGGTATACTTTCCATAAACTTCATAATATCCGGGAAAATTTTCTCCGTTAAACATGCCTTATCATCAGGATGAAAATGCATGGCCTGAAAATCGAAAATCGCGTCCAGCAATTCGTTTTTAAAACAGCTGTTGTGTGCTACACAATGATCGTGAAAACAAACAAACTGCCTTCCGGAACGATCTATCAAACAAGCACTGTATGGTAATTTATTGCTGGTTTCAGAATGTTTATGCCTGTGAGATTCAAGCCTGGAGAATAAATTAAGTTCTCCTGAATCATTCCTGGTATCCCGGATTGCTACCCCGGCATAGTTAAAAGATCCATTTTCGCTCTTCATGATTGATTGCCTTAATTGACAGTTAATAACTTTCAAATAATTTCAGCTGCAATACCAGTTGGTGAAGAATCCCCAAAAAATCAAGAATACAAACCTTTTATAAACAGCCTCTGAATTCAGCAACAGGTAATCCTTGTGATTTTAATTTCAATATACTTACAAGCAAAAGTGAAAAAGAACAGCTAATCCGAATTAAAATATATACATCATCAGATGCAAGAGTAATCCTAAAACAACATTGATTCGGAAAAGTTCAACATTTTGCAAAATGAAAGCTGTTAAAATGACTCTTTTGTGCTATTGCGTAAAGGAAAATCTGAATGTAACTTTGATAAATTGAAGTTTTGTTTTCTGTCAGGAAACGCGCTATAGACTGTAAATACTACATTTCAGAACTAACATTGAGGAACGGTATTAATATTAACTCAGTTTGCAAACAGCAAATCTGAAAAGACACATTCAGGAAATTTATAATCCTCAGGTATAAACAATTCTAACAAAAAACAATCATGGGAATATTTATTCGCAGAAGATTAGCCATGGGATGGCTCCCTGATTATCCTGATTTCAGGGATATGACTATCGAACATGATGATGTTTCTCTCCGCATGAAAGGGCTTGGACAAACGGATTCAGTTAAAAAAATGTTGATGAAAACGGGTGCTGCAAAAGCAACAAAATCCAATTTGCCTGCATCTGTTTCACTGATTCCATGGTTCTCACCTATTGAAGACCAGGGCAACCTGGGATCATGCACCGCCAATGCCGGTGTTGGCCTGGTTGAATACTTCGAGCGCCGGGCATTTGGCAAACACTCCGATGCCTCAAGGCTTTTCCTGTATAAAACCACACGAAATATGATGCAGGAAAAGGGTGATACCGGTGCTTTTCTTCGAACCACTATGGGCGCAATGGTACTGTTCGGGCTTCCGCCGGAAACATACTGGCCTTACAATGAAGAAGCTTTTGACAAGGAACCTTCGGCATTTTGTTATGCGTATGCACAAAACTACCAGTCGATCAGCTATTACAGGCTCGATCCTCCCGGAACAAAACCAGACGAACTGCTAACCCGGATCAAGACCAATCTTGCTGCCGGGCTTCCATCCATGTTTGGCTTTACCGTATATAATTCTATTGTACAGGCAAATGATTCAGGCAAAATACCCTATCCTACAAAAGGGGATAAAATTGCCGGTGGTCATGCCATTGTAGCAGCCGGTTACGATGATAAGATGAAGATCAAAAATACGACTGCCGGCGCAAAAGAAACTGTTGGCGCGCTACTGATACGCAATTCGTGGAGCACTGACTGGGGCGATAATGGTTACGGCTGGCTTCCTTACGAGTATATACTTAAAGGCCTTGCTGATGACTGGTGGTCGCTGTTGAAAAATGAATGGGTAGATTCGGGGCATTTTAAAGCGTGAGATTAAATTTCAGAAACTGAAACTTACTAAACACGGTACTTTTTTTGCAGAATGGAATCTTAAAATGATGATTTCATTCTGCAAATGTTATGTGTTCCGTTCCGGAAGCTAAGCTAGCATAAAGTATCTGTTACAGTGAATACCTGAATAACAAGCTATTCTTCATCTGTGTACAATCAGCAGGTGAAACATCCATAAGCCCTGAGCATAGCAATCGAAAAGTCATTTTCGATTTATAGAAAATCCTTTTTAGATCAATTAATGTGTTAATAGCACTAACCCACAAAATCGGGACAAGCAGTGATCCACAAAATTTATAGTGAGCCTGCCGAACTAAATTAAAAATATATACTTGAAACGAGCCATGACAGAAATTGACTCACAGAGCAATGATTATCTCCATGGCGACTTCCATCCCGAAAAATCGGGACAAGTACTGACTCATAAAAAATAAATTATAAACACATGAAACGAATTGCAGTTTTTTGTGATGGCACCTGGAATACTCCGGATAAATCGGAAAAAGGAAAATCATGCCAGACGAATGTAGTAAAAATGGCTAATGCGTTAAGCTCAGTATCAAAAGACGGAACGACTCAAATGCTATATTATGATACAGGAATAGGCAGCGAAGGCACCCTTATAAAACGGGTTTTTGATGGTGCAACCGGATTTGGTATCTCAGAAAATATACTACAGGCATATCGTTTTGTTATCACAAATTATGTACGTGGCGACGAGTTGTTCCTTTTTGGATTCAGCAGAGGCGCATTTACAGTACGAAGCTTAGCCGGATTGATCAGAAATTCAGGCATTTTAAAAATTGAAAACCTGCATTTTGCCGAAAAGGCATTTAAAATTTATCGCTCACGGCGGGCTGAGTTTCAACCGCGGGAAATTGAAGCCACGCTGTTCCGAAAAACATATGCAGTTGATGATATCACCCGAATAAAATTTATTGGTGTATGGGATACCGTTGGAGCTTTAGGGAATCCGCTTATTATGAAAAGCGCAGGGAGCCGGCGGAACCAGTTTCATGATACTGAATTATCGTCTAGGGTTGATAATGCCTTTCAGGCTCTTGCCATTGATGAAAAGCGGAAAAACTTTGAAGCAACTTTATGGCTTCAGCAGGCTCATTCAACAGGCCAGGTATTGGAACAGGTATGGTTTCCAGGTGTGCATTCGGATGTTGGAGGTGGTTTTCCTGAAGATGAAACAGGGCTATCGGATATTGCGTTGCAGTGGATGATCGAAAAAGCAAAAAGCTGTAACCTGAATTTTGATACTATTGCTTTGAATATCGATCTAATGGCAGAAATGCACGAATCGTATAAAAGCTTTTACAAATTGCAGGCAAAGCATTTTCGCCCGATTGCATCAGCTGAGACTGATACTATGAAAACGAATGAATTTATACATCCGGCAGTAATGGAGCGGTATAAAAAGGACAAAGGTTACCGTCCGAAAAACCTTGTTGATTACCTGAAGCGGCAACAACTATAAGCATATTCTGATACGACATAAATGCTCTGCGCCTATCGTTAAATACCCATATCGAAGTATATTGCGGTACGCTGCACCTTATGCTATAATGTAAATCTTTTCTACAATTGTCGCGGTGCTCTGCAACATTTTTTATTGTATAAAAGTAGTTAGATTAAGCCACAGCATGTTGAATCTCAAAAAGCAAATGAATTCAAAAATATGCAGTCAGGAAATACAGAATAGCCATTTAAGATGCAGTGCACCGGAATTTAAAATCTTTCAATGTAATGGGTGAGTTTTTTCGCAGCTCCAAATTAAGGGCAACAAACCCAACACTTAGCCAGCATAATGCGAGAGCAGGGATTTAAAAAAGGAAAATGCTAATCGGCAGAACCACTCTGCCTCCTATTGACAACTTCTCATTCTCCGGAAACGAGGCATGCAATTTTCGACCGGCATTTAAAGCCACTAGGATGTATCGGGAAAAGGGATATATTTACAGGGTGAAAAGGAGGATTAAGATATTGATATTACTTAGTTTGCGGGCATAGTTGGGCGACCATCCGAAAGAAAGAAAATACTATGACAATAATTTTAAACTAATACAAGCTAGTGACTCAAGACAAAATTAAAGTGGCTATTAAAGACCAAATGGTAGAAATACCAATAGGAAAAATTGAATTGAGGGATGACAGAACAAAACAGAAATGGTCTGTTGAGATTAAACCTTTTATGCTTGGAAAATTTCCCGTTACACAAGAATTGTATTTTGATGTTACTAAAGAAGAACCCAGCACTTTTAAAGGCAGTAAGCACCCCGTTGAGACAATCACCTGGAAAGAAACTGTTTGTTTTTGTAATGCCTTATCTATTCAGACAGGACTAAATCCTTGCTATACTATTCTAGAGGAAAACCAAGAAATTACTTTTGATATAACCGCGGACGGATTTCGTTTGCCGACAGAAGCAGAATGGGAATATGCTTGTAAAGCTGGAACAAAGGGAATTAGATATGGAGAATTAAATAAGATTGCCTGGTTCAAAGATAATTCAGAAAAGACAACGCACACCGTTGGACAGAAAGAACCAAATGTTTGGGGACTTTATGATATGTTAGGCAACGTTTGGGAATGGTGTTCAGACATTTATGATGAAAATGTTTATGGTTCATATAGAGTTTTCAGAGGTGGTGGATGGTGTGACGAGGAACGAAGTGTAATGGCGACTACACGAAGAAGAAGTCATCCAATTAAATTTAAGATTGACGACCTTGGATTTCGAATTGCAAGAAACAAGACAGAAAAAAACAACGACCCGCTAACAAACGCTATAGCAAATGCGGGTTTTTGAGCTGCGCTAAAGAGACCGCTTTGTTATTCGCTTCGCTCATGAGACCGCTTCGCTAAGTTCGCTAAGTTGCGTGTTCGTTGAAACATTTGAAATCTTTACA
>JAIFMH010000189.1 GCA_020048595.1 Bacteroidota bacterium
TATGAAGCCAGCGGGTCTGATTATGCACTTGTAATCGGGGAAGGAACTTTGAAAAAAGCATCAATTAGCCTGAATAGTGCTTTCTCTCCCACAACCACCACATTTACTTTTGTATCAGGTGAAACCGGAAATTCATGGTTTGGCATTGAAAAATTAAACGATAAAGAAACCGATCTTATTCTGGATGATATAACCATTATAGAAAATAGCGATCATCCTTAATTTTAAACAGATGCAGATAGAAAAATAGTAGAACAGAATTTGGGGAAAACCTGAATTTCGGCATTTGATATAAAAAATTACCGGATCGTTTTCGATCCGGTAATTTTTTTTTGTTAATCTGCCATTAAAATTTCTTTTAGTTGAAGTTTTCAACCTTTTCGATACTCCTTTAATAAGCTTAAAAGAATTGATACTACACGCTTTCAATTAAAAATAAATATTAATTTAAATTAGATGTATAAAAAAATTACAATGATGTTATACTTACTAAAAAATATTATATATTTACAGCGTATTTAGGAAACTACAAAAATGTTTTCCTGATAACAAACCTCAAAACCAATCATTAAACCAAAGTGCTTATGAAAAAAGTTACACTTTTTATGGCGTTAATATTATTCTGCTCCTGGCAGTTTGTATTAGCTCAGAAAACCATCACCGGGACTGTATCTGATGCCAAAGACGGCTCGACGCTTCCAGGTGTTAGTATAGTGGTAAAAGGCACCACTGTAGGAACATTAACGGATATTGCAGGGAACTATTCCCTGAAAGTTTCCGCAAACCAGACTCTTCAATTCTCTTTTGTAGGGTATGTTACCCAGGAGATTGCTGTAGGCGAACTATCTGTACTTAATATCTCTCTTGTACAGAGTGCCGAAATGCTGGATGAAGTTGTAGTTGTAGGGTATGGTACTACAAAAAAGAAGGACCTTACCGGTGCTATTGCAACTGTAAATACCAAGCAAATGAACTTAGGCGGAACAGTAACCAATGCTGCGCAGGCGCTGCAAGGAAAAACAGCTGGTGTTGTAGTAACGCAAAGTTCAAGTGCTCCGGGACAGGGCGCTACAGTAAGGATCCGCGGACTTAATTCAATCAGTAGTTCTAACGAACCTTTGTATGTTATTGACGGTTTTCCATCAACAAGCGGATCGGATATCAATCCAAATGATATTGAATCCATGCAGATATTGAAAGATGCTTCCGCAACTGCAATTTACGGCGCCCGCGGTGCAAATGGCGTTATTCTTATTACTACCAAAAGGGGAAAACAAGGTGATAGTCATATCTCATTCAGTGGGACAACTACCTTACAAACTATTAAGAATCCATTTAATATGTTGAACGGCCAAGACTACATGACACTGGCTAATGATCTGTACCGTGAAATAGACGGGCAGCAGGATCAGCAGTATGGCGTGTATAGTCAAACACAACTGCAATCAGATGTTAATACGGATTGGATCGCCGAAACCACAAGAACCGGTAGAATTCAGGATTATAATCTTCAATTCCAGGGTGGTAATGATAAAACCAGGATGTTAGGAAGCGTTGGTTATTTTAACCAGGACGGGATTCTGAAAAATACCAGCTACACACGTATCTCAGCCCGTGTAAATGTTGATCAGAAAATCAACGAATACGTTAAAGCCGGGGTTACTATGTTTGGTCAAAGAGGTAATTCGAATTACCAGGTTTATGATGGTAATATCCTTCAATCCAATGTGTTGTTAGGTATTCTAACTTACGATCCTACAGTTAAACCGTATAATGAGGATGGTACATTTGGTCGTCCTCCCGGAGGAAGAGGCGATAACCCGCTGGCGAACCTGGTTTCACGTCAGAACGACCAGACAAGTGATAAGTATAACGCAAATATTTACCTGGAAGTAGAACCAATAAAAGGACTTACCGCCAGGTTTAACGGAGGTGCTGAACTCAGGAATGGCTTTACCGGTACTTATCTTCCAAAATCAACCTACCAGGGTGGAATTGATAACGGAATTGCAACAAATTCTTCTTCGTCTTCAACCCGCCAGCTTTTTGATGCTGTGGTAACGTATGCAAAAGTTCTTCATGAAGTGCATTCATTTAGTATAATGGGAGGTCTTGCCTATGAAAAAACTGTTGGTGCCAGCAATTATATTGGAGTAAAAGGATTTTCAACTGATGCTTACTCATATAATAACATTGGTGCTGCTTCTATCATTACCGACCGTAGATCAGGTAAAACAGAAAGTATGCTGAGATCCTATTTTGGCAGGTTAAATTATTCTTTTAATGACAAATACCTGGCTACATTTACTTTACGTTCGGATGAATCTTCAAGATTCGGTGCTGATAATCAACAAGGTTTGTTCCCCTCAGGATCATTAGCCTGGCGCATGGATCAGGAAGATTTTATAAAGAATCTTGATGTGTTTTCGAACCTTAAATTCAGGGTAAGTTATGGTGTTACTGGTAATGATCAGGTTGGTAATTACGCATCATTAGCTTTAGTTTCAGCTACCCATTTAACATTCGATGGTTCAACAAACCTTGGTGGTACACACCTTAACCAGTCAACACCTGAGAATCCTTTGCTCAAATGGGAATCTACATCGCAATTTAATACCGGTTTCGATATGGGATTCTTTAATTCACGTTTGATGGCTACGTTTGATCTCTATTACAAGAAGACCTCTGATCTCTTACTTTCCAAATCCCTTCCAATGTACTCTGGTTTTACTTCCGGGATTAGTAATGTGGGCGATATGGAAAATAAAGGTTTTGAGATCGAATTAACTTCCAGGAACCTGATCCGTGAATTCAAATGGGATACTAAGTTCAGCTATTCAATGAACCGCAACAAGGTTCTGAATCTTGGAGGAGGTACCGACATTTATCTTGGCACATCAAAACCAATGGGAAATGTGTCTGAAGAGTCTTTTTCAGTCATCCGCGAAGGCGAACCTTTAGGATCATTATTCGGATATGAATATGTTGGTGTATTACAGACAGGTGAAACCTATGCTCCTCAACCCAATTCTAAAGCTGGAGATCCTAAGTTTGCTGATATCTCGGGGCCGGAAGGCGTTCCTGACGGTAAAATTACATCCGCTGACCGTGTAATTATAGGCAGAGGTTATCCTAAAGCAGTGCTTGGTCTTACAAATACATTCTCCTATAAAAATTTCGATCTTACAAATTTCTGGTATGCAGCTCTTGGTCAGGATATGCTGAACATGAACCGCATGAACCTGGAATGGAACCGTACCGAAGAAGCACTCAACCGCTGGACTACTAGCAATACTGGTACTGATATTCCACGTAACGGTTTCTACTACTCGAAATATGGTGGTTATACTAACTCACACTTCATTGAGAAAGCTTCATTCTTACGTATGAAGACCCTTACCTTTGGATATACCATGCCATCAAAATCGAAATACATGCAATCACTGAGATTATACTTCATGGCTGAAAATCTGATAGTTATAACAAACTATTCCGGTTGGGATCCAGAAGTTGATACAAAAGCCTATGAATCAGGTGGTACAGGTATGACGGCAAATGCTGGTGCAGGTCTCGATTTTAACTCCTACCCAAGTATGAAATCATTTACTTTTGGCCTAAACCTCAACTTCTAAGCAGAAACAAATTGTGTTAAATTTAAAAAAACAAAACATGAGATATATATCATTAATCATAGTTCTGGCCTTAGCAGTTGGGTGTGCAAAATTAGAGCCCCAATTGTACAGCGACCTGACAACGGCAAATGCATATTCGACCGAGAGTGACATCAATGCTGCTCTTACAGGGATATATGCTGATCTTGGACCCTTCCCCGGCGATGGCTGGATGTATTACAACGGTTACCTGGTAATGACTACGGATTATACCACTGATATGGGTTTTTCGACTGCCGCCGGCGATCCGACAAAACACAGCAATTTCACCTACGATGCCAACAGCCGCTATATCAGGTATAACTGGCAATATATGTACCAGGTGATCAGCAATGCTAATATGTTGTTATCAAAAATTGATGCTGTTGAGATGGATGAAACCAAGAAAGCTCAGATGATTGGCCAGGCCCGTTTTTTGAGAGCATTGGCTTACCGCGACCTTACGGATGCCTGGGGACCGGTTCCATTAATCACTACAGTTATTGCTCCTGCCGAAACAAAAGATATGGCTCTTTCGTCGGTAAGTGAGGTTGAAGCGGTAATTATTGAAGACCTGAAAAATGGAATAGCTAATCTGCCGGAATCCTGGAGTGCCGCTGACGGTCTGTCAAGAGCAACAAAAGGAGCTGCAGCAGCTTTACTTGGTCAGGTATATATGAGATCACATGATTATACCAATGCTAAAACCTATATTGATATGGTATTAGCTCAAAGGTCGGCAGGTGTTTACCAGTTAAACGATGATTTTAAAAATGTATGGTCCGAAAGCAATAAGTTTGATAAAGGGATGATATTCTGTATTTTACATGAGCCCGGATTTAACGGTGGAGAAATTGCAAACCATTTTGGCCCAAGCGATAGTAAAGAAGTTCCCGGCAGATGGCAATACTATGCTGTATCTCTTGAGTTCTGGAGAAAATACAACGACCTGGATCCAAGAAAGCAGTTTTTCTATTATGATTACGAAAGTGCTGATGTTGAAGGCAGAATATATGAAATGCCGGAACCTGGTCAAACTACTCCTACAAGTCCTGATAACCTGCTGCTTCGTAATGTATCTACCATGAAGTATTCATACGAAATGGCAGACAACTCTTATTATGATGGCCGTACCATTCCTGTATTACGTTTGGAGGATATCATTTTATGCAAGGCTGAAATTGAAAATGAACTTTCCGGACCTTCGGCAGCTTTACCTTATCTGAATGAAATTCGTAGTCGTGCAGGTGCTCCTGTTTATGGCGATGCTGGTTTCCCTGTACCTGGTTCCAAAGAAGACATGGCACAGAAAATCCTGGATGAGCGTGGCTTCGAATTGGTATTCGAATACAAACGCCGTCCCGACCTGATCCGTTTCGGTAAATACGAAAGCACATGCAACGATTACCTCGTTTCACGCGGATTGGCAGCTTCAGTTAAATCTTCCATGAAATTGTTCCCTTATCCTTTGGTTGATGCTCAACAGAATACATTTATGGCTGCTGAAAATATAAACAGGCTTCCATAATTTATTTCTGATTCACTTTAAAATTCAATTAAAACAGGTCTTGTTTTAACATTACTGCCGGTAGAAATTGTATTTTTACCGGCAGTTTTTAAATATTGAAAAGTATTGCCTTCACTGTAAATAATGTTTGAAAAGTAATGTCCATGACAAAAAAAGCTGCTTTACTCCGCATATCCGGTATTTCCATAGGTATTATACTGCTGGGATTTGGTTTTTACTGGTATTATACACATTCCATCACCATTAAAAGCATAAAGCTTCATTCACCGAATAACTATGCTTTTCAGGAGGATATTGTTGTCGATCTGGATAAAGAAGCATCCATTGAAGTGAAATACTGGAAGGAAGGATCATCTGAAACATTCCGGAGTGTTGCAACCCCTAAAGGTCTTAGTCATACCGTTCACCTTCTGTTGCTCGAAACAAATTCGACTTATAAATACCAGGTTGTTATAAAAAGGATGCTGAACGTGTACTCAAAAGTGCTGACCTTTCAAACCCGGAAGCAGTCGTCGTGGCTCGAACATAATTGGGTGAACACTGAAAAACCTCAGGATTTAAAATCACTTGACGGTGGACTGGTTTTGTTATGTAATGCGCGCCTTCCCGGGTATATTGCTATGGTTGATGGCATAGGGACAATCCGCTGGTACTGGCAGGTTGATGATATTGGAGTTCGTGCTGCCACTTTTACGCCAAGAGGAACCATTCTAGCAATGCTCAGGCCTCCGATGAAAGATGTAATAGATGATACTCCTAAAGAACAAGCTGACATACTTCGCGAAATAGCGAAGCCTATCCGTCGTGGCGAAATGGGTTTTGCCGGCGGAACGGGAATTGCAGAAATAGATGCTACCGGAAAAATGCTTTGGCGGATAGATATGGATAAAGCTGCTGATGGTAAATATAAAGTTATACATCACGATGTGAGAATGGACAAAAACGGACATGTTGTCACACTAACAAGGAATACCAAAATTGTTGATATGACTCCTTATGGTGGTGCAGGTGTTGATACACTTGGCGGCGATGGTATCCTTGTTATGGATACTACCGGGAAAGAACTTTGGTCATGGTCCGTATGGGATGTTTGGGATATCGCCAAAGATCCCTACATCAAACGCTTTGCTTACGACAGGTTTCATGTAAATTCACTCAATTTCGATATCGATGGAAACTATTTGGTTTCAGTTGCAATTGAAGATCAGATCTGGAAAATAAATGCAGAAACAGGGAAAGTGATGTGGAAACTTGGCAAAGACGGTGATTTTAAAATGGATACAACCGACTATTTCTCCTTTCAGCATTCAGTAAATATTAATTCGGAAGGTGATCTCATGGTTTTTGATAATTCGTTGTGGAAGAAAGTCTCAGGCGGATTATCCTTACAGTTGGATACCATTAACTGGATAGCCAAAACTAAAATCAAGGCCACTTTACCCCCTTCAAAATACACATCGAGGATGGGAAGTGCTTACCTGTTGCCAAACGGAAACCTTTTACAGGCCTCCTCAAAAACCGGTACAGTGATGGTTACTGATCAAACCGGCAAGATTTTATGGGAACTGAATTCGTATTTTGTTCCTTACCGCGCGGAGTATGTACCTGCCAGTTTCTGGGATTCATATTTCATCAGAGATTAAAAAATAGTGGATGTAAGTTCTGATGATTTAAACGATTGAAAACCGGATCTATACGTGAAAAGGCCTGATGAAACTTCTTTAAAATACCTTTTTCTGACATTCCTGAAAATAGGCGCAACCTCGTGGGGTGGATTTATGGCTTTGATATCGGTTGTACAAAAACAGGTTGTTGATAAAGACAAAAAAATAGAAAACGAAACCTTGTTGGATGGAATATCTCTTGCATCCGTATTGCCAGGTCCAATGGCATTTAATGTGGTTACCTATGTTGGTTATAAGCTTAAAGGATTTAGCGGCGCATTAGTCAGTATGGCGGCTATTTTGCTGCCTTCATTTGTAATGATGCTCGTACTTTCATTTCTCTACAGTAAATATGGGAATATTCCTTCATTTGAGCATTTCTTTGCCGGCGTATTACCTGCTGTGGCTGCCATAATACTAAGTGTTGCCTTTGCAATGGCTAAGAAGAACATATCCGGTACTCTTCAAATTTTGATCGCTGTTGCATCTGCTCTGATAATAATTTTTGCAAAAGCGTATATTGCAACTTTGATTGTAATGATTATAAGTGCTTTTATCGGTTATCTTGTTTATTATAAACCTTCCGGCATTTCGCATACTGAACTAAAACCTAAAAGTTTAGATAAGTCCAGCCGCAAGATTGGTTTCATTGTTTGGATATCGATTGCTGTATTTTTTGCGATACTTCTGGTTCTTCCTTTCATACTACCTCCGGAGCTGGAAACTTCATTGCGTCTTCAGCAAAAGATCATGCTAACTTTTTCGGGTATGAGTTTAAGTCTTTTTGGAGGAGGTTATGTGGTTATTCCGGCCATGCAGCAGGTAATTGTAAATTCAATGGGCTGGTTAACAAATCAGGAATTTACGGATGCCATTGCCATGGGGCAGATTACACCAGGACCCATTTTTATAAGTGCTACTTTTATCGGATATAAAGTTGCCGGCTTTTGGGGTGCTCTTAATGCTACCATTGCCATTTTTTTACCACCCGGATTGGTAATGATTGTCTCAACCCGTTTCTATGATAAAATAAGGAATTCGGCAATAATTTCTGCCGCATTTAAAGGATTAAGGCCTGCTATCATCGGAATGATTGCTGCAGCTGCATTTACTATTGTGTACAGTAACGAACTCTCTCTTAAAACGGGATTGTTGCTTTGCTTATTTTTACTTCTTGCAATCAGATATAAAGCTGATCCGGTTTTTCTGATTCCTGGAGCAGGATTAGTTGGATTACTCATTTTTTAAATTGGAAACTATGCATTTTACTCCGGTTCAGATGATCGGAACACAGCGTTCAGGCTCAAATCTTCTCAGGCTGATGTTAAACCAGCTCGATGGAGTTTCAGCTCCTCATCCTCCGCATATCCTCGAACGGTTCTTCCCGCTTCTGCCAGCATATAAGGATCTGACCAATTCTGAAAACTTTACTCAATTGGTAACAGATGTTTGTAAACTAATCGAATTTAACCCGGTTCCATGGTCAGGCGTAAAACTTGAAGTTTCCGAAATTGTTTCCCGATGCAAAGAACCATTGCTTACCGAAGTTTTTCGGGTGATCTATGAAATGCGTGCCGAAAGCGAAAATGCAAATATCTGGATATGCAAAAGCCTGGTAAATATTCGGTTTGCTGATCAGCTTGAAGAAAATGGTGTTAATCCGCTATATATTCATTTATTCAGGGATGGAAGAGACGTTGCTTTATCATTCAAAAAAGCAATTGTTGGCGAGAAACACATCTATCATATTGCAAAACAATGGAAGGAAGAGCAGGAAGCATCGATTAAACTGGCTGAAATAATCGGTGAGAATCGTATTCTTAAAGTAAGGTATGAGGATCTGCTGCATAATCCTGAAAATGAGCTTCAAAAGATTTGCCGCTTTATTGGCGCAGACTACAATCCTGTGGCACTGGATTATTATCATTCCGAAGAATCATATAAAACGGCACACTCAGGTGTAATGTGGGAAAATGTCGAAAAACCGGTTATCGCTGATAATTTCAATAAGTTTAAAAAAGAACTTTCATCGGAAGATATTTTGATTTTTGAACAGGTGGCTGGCGATGTACTCGAAAAATTAGGATATTCCTTAACTTTCCCACACAGTGAGGAACATGTTTTTATCGAAGAGGAAATCCAGTCGTTTTCCGAAATAAATAAACAACTGAAGCAGGAAGCCCGCCTGAAATCGAAACCGGAAGATCTGGAGAAACGGAAAAACCTGGAAATGCATCTTCAGCGTATTCAGGATAGTGTTCAAATCAAAGATTAATGGAGGGATTTTTTTTGAAATCCAGATGCCGGATCTATTAACTGGTACTATCCTGATTTAGTATCAATTCAAGACATTTTTGTGTTGCCTCACTAATGCTGATATAATCCGTATTTATTGTGTTTTCAAATTCC